>JANOOJ010000195.1:0-4271 GCA_031421295.1 Novosphingobium sp. | reverse complement strand
TTGCGCGAGGACAGCGCGGAAAGGAAATCGTCGAAGCTCTGATAGCCGCGGTTTTCCCAGTGGAACTGGATGTCGCTGCGGATCAGCCAACCCGCGCGCTCGAACAGCGGCAACTGGCTGGGCTCGATGAAGGTCGCGTGGGCGGATGACAGCCCATTGGCATCGCATAGCTGCTCGGCGGCGCGCAGCAGCGGCACCGCCAAAGCGTCGTCGCGAAGCAGCAGGCGCGGGCCGGTCGCCGGGGTGAAAGGCGCGGCGATCTGCAGCTTGGGGTAGTAGCTCCCACCGGCGCGTTGCCAGGCATCGGCCCAGCTGTGGTCGAAGACATATTCGCCCTGGCTGTGCGATTTGAGATAAGCGGGAAGGGCAGCGGCCAGCGTTCCATCGGCGGCCTCGATGACGATTGGCGCAGGCGACCAGCCGGTCCCGGGACCGACGCTGCCCGAATCCTCCAGCGCCGAGAGAAACGCATGGCCGATGAAGGGGTTGGTATCGCCGGCCAGCGCATCCCATCCGGCGGCGGGCAATGCGCTCACCGATCCTGCCATCCGCGCGACAAGGCTGCTTCCGCTCACGCCAGAACCTTCACGGAACCCCTGCGCCCTCGGCGATTGGAGCGTCGGCATGGGGCGCGGCGCGGGTCCGGTGCTCGGCGCTGCGCACGGTCCAAGTGGTCACCGGCAGTCCGCGCTTGCGCTGCGCGGCGGCGAAGCGGCTGGGCAGATCGCGGATGTCATAGGCGAGGAAATCGGGCCGGGCGTGCCACAGCGCCAACCGCCGACGCAGCTTGCCGGACAGCGCTTTGTCCTCCTCCTCGGTCACCACCAGCCCGCGCACCGTCAACGGCGCATGGACCGCGAACCAGCGCACGGCCCGCGGATCGAAGCTCATGATCGCATGCGGCCCCCGATAGCCTTCGAGCACGCGCCGCACTGCGAGGCACAGCGCGGCAATCCGGCGCTGGCGGTTGGACTTGATCTCGATCAGCAGCGGGACCTGCCCGGCGACCGCATCGAGCAGCTGGCGCAGGCTGGGGATCGTATCGCTGCTGCCCGACAGGACAATCCGGCTGAGCTGCTCGGCGCTGCGCTGCGCAATCGGCCCGCTTTCGCCGGTCAGCCGGTCGAGCTCGAAATCATGGAACACCATCGCCTGCCCGTCGGACGAGCGCTGGACATCGCATTCGATCCCCATGCCGCTGGCAGTTGCGGCGGCAAAGGCGCTCGGCGAATTCTCGGGGAGCCCCGCACCATGCAGGCCGCGATGCGCGAACGACCACTCGCGCAACCATGCGACTTTCCGCTCCGCCGGAGCGGGCGCAAGCCAGCGGTCAAGCAGCGCGAAGAGCAACGATGGCGTCCACTTCGACCGCGACGCCCAGCGGGAGCGCGGGAACGCCCACCGCGCTGCGGGCATGCTTGCCGGCCTCACCGAACACCGCGACCATCAGTTCGGACGCGCCGTTGATGACCTTGGGCTGGTCGGTGAACTCGGCGGTCGAATTGACGAAGCCGCCGAGTTTGACGATCCGCTCGACCCGCTCGAACGACCCGAGCGCGGCTTTGAGCTGCGCCAGGATCATCAGCCCGCAGGCCTGAGCGGCGGTGACACCGTCGTCAAGGCTGACATCCTCACCCAACCGACCCTTGATCAGCGCGCCGTCCTTCATCGAGACCTGCCCCGAAACATGCGCGAGCGCTCCCGCGACGACCACCGGCACATAGGCAGCGACCGGCGCGGCGGCTTGCGGCAGGCTCAGCCCCAGCGCAGCGAGCTTCGCGTCGACTTCGGCATCGGTCATGCTTTTACTCCTTCAAGCTGGCCCAGCAGCCACGGCAGCGCGGTGTCCCAATCGTCGATCCGGGCATGGGCATGACCCAGCCGGTGAGCGCAGGCAATATGCGGGGCGAGCAGCGGTTCGCCGCAAAAATGCAGGCGGGTCACCTGCGGCGCGACTTCGGCCACCGAACCATGGTGCTGGGGCAGATCGTCGATGAAAATCGCGTGGGGCGGGCGGTATTCGTCGAGGATCGCCTGCAACGCGGGGCCCTTGGGCCCCTGGTTGGTAAAGACCCGTACGGTAATCCCGACATCGCGGAGCTGCTGCGTGCGCGTGACCTGGCGATGATCGTTCAGATTGGTCAGGATCACCACATCGGCCTGCTCGCCCAGCCGGTTCATCGCCGCGACCGCGCCCGCGATTGGTTGCTGGCGGTGCATCTCGGTATCGAAGAACAGATTAAGCAGCCGCCAGATCTCCGGTCCCTCGACCAGCCCGCCGGTCGAATGATGGGTCAAGGCCTTGCTGAAATCATTGCCTTCCATCGCAAAGCGGATGCCATGCGCCTCGTCCAGCCAGTCGCGGAACGGCGCGACCATGTGCAGGATCACCTCGTCGCAGTCGCTGATGACCAGGGGACGGCTCATGCCAATTGCTCCCGGGCCGCAGCCAATGCCTGTGGTTCGACCCCCAGCTCGGCCGCCGCCGCGACCAGATCGGGTTCGTAGGAGCAGAGGAAATCGAGCACCGCCGCAAGGATCGCCGGATCGCCCAGCCCGCCGCGCAGCGCGTCGGGGGTCAGCCCGGTCAGCGCTAGCAGCCGTTCGCCGCGGCTTTCGCTGGCGAGCACCCAGCCGAGCGCGCCCAGCGCCAAGGCCTGCGGGTCGAGAGCGGGGGATTCGGGTTCGCGGAGAATTGTCAGGCTCACTTTCGTTCGTGTAGCGTTGTCCGCTAAAGCGGGAGCGGGCCGGTGCCGCACCTGTTCCGGCGAAGCTGGAACAGAGAATGGGAGTTCAATGGCAAAGCGCATCCTTGTTGTCGAGGACAACGACCTCAACCGCAAGCTGTTCTGCGACGTGCTGCGCAGCCAGGGCTATGCGGTCGAGCCTTGCGCCGATGGGCTGGAAGCGCTCGACCGCGCGCGCAGTTTCGTGCCCAATCTGATTATCATGGATATCCAGCTGCCCAATGTCTCGGGCCTCGACCTGATCGAAGGCGCCAAGGCCGACGCGATGCTGCGCTCGATCCCGGTGCTGGCCGTCACCGCCTATGCCGGCAAGGGCGACGAGGAGCGGATCCGCGACGCCGGGGCGGAGGGCTATCTTGCCAAGCCAGTGTCGATCGGGCCGTTCATGGCGGCGGTGCGCGCGCTGGTCGAAAAGGTCGCGGCTTGACTTTGGCGGGCGGACGCCGCTTTTCCGCCCCAATCCTCGGCCATGCGCTGCGGCACAAAATCGGGAGCATGAGTAATATGGATCGCGCCGCCACAGAAACCCGGATCGCCGCGCTGGTCGAACCCTTCAACAAGAAGGGTGTCGCGATTACCGATGCGACCAGTTTCGCGGGCGACTTCGAGTTCGATAGCCTGACGGTGATGGATTTCGTCGCGGCGATCGAGGACGAATTCGACATCATCATCAGCATGAACCAGCAGGCCGAGATCGAAAACTGGGGCCAGCTGGTGGATGCGGTGGTGAAGTTGCAGGGGTAAAACTTTTCACTCCCCGTCATGCTGAACTTGTTTCAGCATCCATCGCGCCTTCGGGAGCGGCGGTCTGTGGGGCGCGATGGGCCCTGAAACGAGTTCAGGGTGACGAGCGAAATTTTAGGGTAACGCTGGACAAATGACCGACCTTTTCTCCAAATTCGACCCGCTGATCCAGATGCGCGAGGCGCTGCTCGCCACCGGGCAGGAGGATCCTTACAATTTGGTGATGGAGAAGGTGCTCTCGCCCACCGTTGCGGTGTGCAACGGGCGCGAGACGATCCTGCTTGGCACCTACAACTACATGGGGATGACCTTCGATCCCGACGTGATCGACGCGGGAAAGCAGGCGCTTGACGATTTCGGCGCGGGGACCACCGGCAGCCGGGTGCTCAACGGCACCTATCGCGGCCACCGCGAGTGCGAGGATGCGCTCAAGGAATTTTACGCCATGGATCACGCCATGGTCTTCTCGACCGGCTACCAGGCCAACCTCGGAATCATATCGACCATCGCCGGCAAGGGCGATTACATCGTGCTCGACATCGATAGCCACGCCTCGATCTGGGATGGCTGCAAGCTTGGCGATGCCGAGGTGGTGCCGTTCAAGCACAACGACATCGAGGCCATGGAAAAGCGCCTGAAGCGCATTCCCGAAGGCGCGGGCAAGCTGGTGATCCTCGAGGGCGTCTATTCGATGCTGGGGGACATCGCCCCGCTCAAGGAGATGGTCCGCGTCGCCAAGGAGAACGGCGCGATGGTGCTGGTCGACGAGGCGCATTCGAT
>JANOOJ010000194.1:0-58104 GCA_031421295.1 Novosphingobium sp. | reverse complement strand
CCAAGACGATGATCGGCAAGCTCGACCGGAAAGCGCTGCGGGCCGAAGTCGGGGCCTGAGTCGAGACGCCGCACTATCCGGCAATGATTAAGGGTTCACACGAAGACACGAAGATGGTCTCGCTTGCGGCGAAGCCGCCCTGCCACACTGATGTTGTTTCTTATGCAGTTTGCCTGCGGCGCAGAATGACATCTTCGTGTCTTCGTGTGAACCAACTGCGCAACACCTGAATTCGCGCGCCTAGCCCGCGAGAATCAGTCTCGGTTCGCCCTCATCGCTGGAAATCGCTTGAACCGCAGCACCGCGCGGGGCGAATTTGCCGTCGACCTGAGCACCCTGTTCGATGGTCAGCGCATCGTAATGGACATCGCCGAAAATCCGCGCGGTGCGCAGGATCACCAGCTCGGCGGCGTCGATCGAACCGCGCACTGTGCCGGCCAGCCGCGCGCTGTCGGCCCTGACCGCACCGGCGATCACGCTCGCTTCGCCCTGGACCAGCGAAGTGCAGGCGACATCACCTTCGATCTTGCCGTCGATGTGGAGGTCCGCCGAAGCGGTGACGTCGCCCAGAATCGCAATGTCTGCGCCGAACACCGAGAAGGTCGAACCGCCGCGTGAAGACGAAGGTGCGGCCATCTCAGTTTCCACCTTTTTCGAGAACATGGGGCATCGCCTCCAGGAAGGGACGGGGATTGACCGGCTGGTCGTTGATGCGAACCTCGAAGTGGAGGTGCGGCCCGGTCGAGCGGCCGGAGTTGCCGATCGCGCCGATCACGTCGCCCGCGCCGACCTGCTGGCCGATGCGCGCTCTGAATCCCGACATATGCGCATAGCGGGTCATCAGGCCATTGCCATGCGACACCTCGATTACGCTGCCGTAGCCCTGCTTCTGCCCGACGAAGCTGACCGTGCCGCGCGCGGCGGCATAGATCGGTGCGCCGAGCGCGGCCGGGAAATCGAGCCCGGCATGGAACGCGGCGCTGCCGGTGAACGGATCGGCGCGGTAGCCATAGCTCGACGAGACATAGGGCGCGCTGGTGGGCGAGACCTGCGGGATCGAGAGCAGTCCGCGCTCGAGCGCTTCCATCCGCGCGAGGCTAAGCCCGAATCGCTGGAAGCGCGGATCGAGCGAGCCGTCCGCCGAAGTTGCCAGCTTCATCAGGGGACCACCAACCGCAGTCCTGTCGTCAAGCCGGGCCAGCATCACCCCCGGATTGATCCCAAGCTTGCGAATCCGCGCGGCGGCATCGGCGGCGCGGCGGTCGGCGAAGCGGGTCATTCGCTCGACAAAGGCGAGCTGGCGCGCTTCGAGCCGGGCGAGGCCGGCGGCTTCGGGCACCGCGGCGCTGACCTTGTCGATGGTCTGCGCTGTGGCGGTGCTGCTGTCGGACACGGTCTCGCCCTTGCGCACGTCGCTGGGCAGGGTGCCAACCATCTTTTCGATGAAATCCTGGCGCTTTTCCAGATCGGTTGCGACTTCGCCCAAGCCCTTGCGATAGCTGTTGACCCGGCTTTCGGAACTGGCAACCTTGGCCTCGCGGTCAAGCAGCGCGAGCCGGTCGCGGGTCGAGAGATATTGCGAGACCGCCATCCCGGCCATGGTCACGATCCACACCGCCAGCAAAGCCACGACCGCGCTCGCAGCGATGATCTGCATCCGCGACGAAAACTTGATGAAGCGAACCTGACCCTGCGACCGCATGAAGAACTCGCGATCCGGGAACCAGATCCGCAGGCGGGCGTTTAACCCGCCAGCAGTAGTGTTTTGCAAGACGACCCCGTCCCCGCCCTTGTGGCCATTTGCGGCCAGGTTGTTCTGTGCCGGGCGGCTAGCAGGAAGTTGCGCCCTAGGCGAATCGCGGGAACCAGACTCAAGGCGAGTCGGTAGAGTCGCGCGACGAGCCGTTCCGCCTACTGACATCGGTGTCATTTGACGGTTGAAATCGATTGCGAATCGGTTCTCTGACGGCGCTGACAAACCCGTGATCAACTGCTAGGCGCGCGGCATGGCCAGCGTAGCCCCCACCCTCGAATCGCCCCAATTGCTCGTCGAACGCCTCGCGCGTGCGGGCCGCGCGGCGCAGCGCGAATTGGCGCTGGCCGACGATGCCGCAAAGGCCGCCGCCTTGCGCGCTGCGACCCAGGCATTGCGCGCCTCGGCAGCTGAGATCCTTGCCGCCAATGCCATCGATCTTGCAGCCGGCGAAGCAGGCGGGCTTTCGGCCGCGATGCTCGACCGGCTTATGCTCGATTCCACGCGGATCGCGGGTATCGCCGATGCGGTTGAGCAGGTCGCCGCGCTACCCGATCCCGTGGGCCGGATTATCGATACGCACCGCCAGCCCAACGGGCTCGAAATGTCGCGGGTGCGTATTCCCATCGGATTGATCGGGATCATTTACGAAAGCCGCCCCAACGTCACCGCCGATGCAGCCGCGCTGTGCATCCGCTCGGGCAATGCCGTGCTGCTGCGCGGCGGGAGCGAGGCGGTCCATTCGAACCGCGCGATCCATGCCGCGCTGGCGCAAGGGCTCGCAGCGGCGGGACTTCCTGCCGCCGCCGTCCAGCTGCTCCCGACGCAGGACCGGGCTGCGGTTGGCGCCATGCTGACCGCCGCCGGGCTGATCGACATGATCGTTCCGCGCGGCGGCAAGAGCCTTGTCGCGCGCGTGCAGGCCGAGGCGCGAGTCCCGGTGCTCGCGCATCTCGACGGGATCAACCACACTTACCTCCACGCCGCCGCCGATCCGGCGATGGCGCGGGCGATCGCGGTCAACGCCAAGCTGCGCCGCCCCGGCGTATGCGGCGCGATGGAGACGCTGCTACTCGACGCGCAGTTTGCCGATGCACCGGGGGTGGTATCCGCGCTGCTCGAAGCGGGCTGCGAGTTGCGCGGCGACGCCCGGGCCTGCGCACTCGATCCGCGCATCGCCGCCGCCAGCGCCAATGACTGGGACTGCGAATATCTGGACTCGATCCTGTCGGTCGCGGTGGTCGATGGGCTCGACGCTGCGCTGGCCCACATCGCCCGGCATTCCTCGCATCATACCGAGGCCATTGTCACCGAAGATGCGGCGGCGGCCGAGCGGTTCCTCGCCGAGGTCGATAGCGCGATCGTGATGCTCAACGCCTCGAGCCAGTTCGCCGACGGCGGCGAATTCGGCCTCGGTGCAGAAATCGGCATCGCCACCGGTCGCCTCCACGCGCGCGGCCCGGTCGCGCTTGAGGGACTGACCACCTACAAATGGCTGGTGCGCGGGACGGGGCAGGTTCGTCCGTAATACCCAAAATCCTCCCCGAGCAAGCTCAGGGAGGATTTGCATCGCTCGCCGCAACTGCGCATTGTGCCCCTCAACCACAAGGACTTCCCATGCGCTACAATCGTCTCGGCTCGACCGGCCTGATCGTCTCCGAACTGTGTCTTGGGGCGATGACTTTCGGGACCAATCCCGGCCGCTTCGGCGCGATTGCCGGGCTCGACCAGGACGCGACCAATGCGCTGGTCAGGCAATCCCTCGATGCCGGGATCAACTTCATCGACACCGCCAATGTCTATACCACCGGCCAGTCGGAAGAACTTACCGGCGCGGCGGTCAAGGCACTGGGGCTCAAACGCTCGGACGTGGTGATCGCTACCAAGGCGATGGGCTCGATGGGGCCGGGGCCGAACGACGCCGGGGTCAGCCGCTATCATTTGCTGAACGAGATCGACGCCAGCCTGGCGCGGCTCGGGACCGACCATGTCGATCTCTACCAGATCCACGGCTGGGATACGCAGACCCCGATGGAGGAAGCGCTGCGCGCGCTCGACGACATCGTCCGCAGCGGGCGGGCGCGCTACATCGGCGTGTCCAACTGGGCGGCGTGGCAGATCATGAAGGCGCTGGGCGTTTCCGAACGGCTTGGCCTTGAAAAGTTCGCCTCGCTCCAGGCCTATTACACCGTCGCGGGCCGCGATCTCGAGCGCGACATCGTGCCGATGCTGCAAAGCGAGGGGGTCGGGCTGATGGTGTGGAGCCCGCTCGCGGGGGGGTTGCTGTCGGGCAAATACAGCCGCGGCGACGATGATCGCAGCCAGGGTGAGGGCCGCCGCGCCGAATTCGATTTCCCGCCGGTCGAGCCCGACCGCGCCTACGGCCTGATCGATGCGATGCGCGTCATGGCCGATGGCCGCGAAAAATGCAGCGTCGCGCAGATCGCGCTGGCGTGGCTGCTCCATCAGGACGTGGTCTCGACCGTGATCGTCGGGGCCAAGCGCGCCGACCAGCTGACCGACAATATTGCCGCCTGCGAAGTCGCGCTGACCGCTGCCGAACTGGCAAACCTCGATACACTCTCCGCCTTGCCGCGCGAGTATCCGGGCTGGATGTTCGGGTTCCAGGGTGGTTACCGCGATTCAAAAGTGTCGCCGCGCAGAAAGCCTGCATGATTGTAACCGGGCTCCTCGGGGGCAGCTTCAATCCGGCGCATGGCGGCCACCGGCGGATTTCGCTGTTCGCGCAGGCCGCGTTGGGCTTGGACGAGGTCTGGTGGCTGGTCTCGCCGGGCAATCCGCTCAAGCCCAAAGCCGGGATGGCACCGCTTGCCGCGCGGCTCGCCTCGGCGCGCGAGCAGGCCCGCCGCGCGCCGATTCGCGTCACTGCGATCGAGCGCGATCTGGGCACGCGCTACACCGTCGATACGCTGCGCGCGCTTGTCCGGCGTTACCCCAAGCGGCGCTTTGTGTGGCTGATGGGGAGCGATAATCTGGCGCAATTCAGCCAGTGGCGGGCATGGCGGCAGATCGCGCGCACCATGCCGATTGCGGTGATCGCGCGTCCGGGCTATGATGGCGCTGCCCGCGCGAGCCCCGCGATGGCCTGGCTCGCTCGCTACCGGCGGTCGCCCGCCAGTTTTGGAAACCGGGCATCATGGAGCGCACCCGCGCTGATAGAATTGCGTTTCGATCCCGATCCGCGCTCGGCGACGCAGCTTCGCCGCGCGGATCCTGACTGGGCCGGGCGATTTGCCGGTCTTTCCCAGCGCGATCAAGTGACGCATAAACCGATCCGACCGGACAGCGCATGATCTTGCCGCCCACCCCGCTCGCCCGCCCTCAGGAGCCTTTCCCCCTTACATGAACGCCGCTGAAAACACGCCGGTCTCCACTGGTCCCGAATCACTTGCAGCAGCCGCTGACGCGCCCACCCCGCTTCCCCCCAGCGAGCCGGGCTCGCTTCACGCGCTGGTGCTCCAGTCGCTCGATGACGATCAGGCGCAGGACATCATCTCGATCCCGCTCGAAGGCAAAAGCTCGATCGCCGATCATATGGTGATCGTCTCGGGTCGTTCGACGCGCCAGGTCGCGGCGATGGCGCAGAAGCTGGCCGAGCGGATCAAGCACGGCGGCTTCGGCCATGTCCGGATCGAGGGCCTGCCCGCCGCCGACTGGGTGCTGGTCGATGCCGGCGACATCGTCATTCATTTGTTCCGCCCCGAAGTCCGCAGCTTCTACAACCTCGAACGCATGTGGGCGTTCGGCGACGGGGTTTCTGGTGCCGCCTGACGACGGAACCACCCACCACCCCGCACCCCCGGCCCAACCGCCCATGCAGTGTACCCTAGTGGGTGGTTGGGCCGGGGGCGCGGGGTGGTGGGTGGCGCAAGGTCACGCATCAGCGTGACCGGACCATGCACTTAAATGCAGCTCCACATCATCGCGCGGGGCAAGATCGCTCGTTCGCCCGAGGCCGAGCTGGTCGAGCGCTACCTCAAGCGAATCGGCTGGCCGGTGAAGCACACCGAGCTGCCAGATAGCGGCGGCACGGTGCCCGCTCCGCTTACTCCCGCGCGCGAGGTGCTGCTCGATGAGCGCGGCGCGCAGCTTTCCTCAGCCGACTTTGCCGCGCTGCTCGGGAAGTGGCGCGATGGCGGGGTGCGCGAGGTGCGGTTCACGATCGGCGCGGCCGATGGCCACGGCGCGGAGGCGCGGCGCGAGGCCGACTTCCTGCTCGGCTTCGGCGAAATGACCTGGCCGCATCTGATGGTCCGCGCGATGCTCGCCGAACAATTGTGGCGCGCGACCAGCATTCTTGCTGGTCATCCCTACCATCGTTCGGGATAGGTGCGCGGGTGATCCGTTTTGCTCGCCTGCTGCCGCTGTTGTGCGCCCTGTTGGTGCCGCCCGGTGCCGTTGTGCTCGCGCAACCGCAGCTCGGCTATGATGACGCCAATGACACCCGCCGCGCTCTTGCGACCGCGCAGCAGCAGGGGGAAACCGCGCGCCGCCGCGCCGAACAGCTCGAATCCCAGGCCGCCACTGCAACCCAAGTCGCCGACAAAACCGCGCGCGAGGCCGCTGCGATCGCCGCGCGCATCCAGCAGGGCGAAGCCGCGATTGCCGGCGGCGAGGCGCGGCTCACGCTGATCGGACGCCAACGCACCGCCTTGCAGGCCAGCCTTGCCGCGCGCCAGCAACCGGTGGTGCGTCTGACCGGCGCGCTCCAGCGGCTATCGCGGCGACCGATGGTGCTCTCGCTGCTGCGCCCCGGCTCGGTGCAGGACACGGTGCATCTGCGCGCGGTGCTGGCGACGATGCTGCCGCAAGTCGAACGGCGCACCAGGGCCCTCAAGGCCGAAATCCTGCGCGGCCGGGCGCTCGAGGCGCAGGCACTCGCTGCCAATCTTGCGCTGCGCGGCGATAAGGCGGAGCTTACCCGGCGGCGGCAGGCGCTCGCCGTGCTCGAAACCCGCCAGCGGCTGAGTTCGCGCGCGGCCAGCGGCGTCGCCGACCGCGAAAGCGAACGCGCGCTGGCGCTGGCCGAACAGGCGCGCGATCTTGGCTCACTGGTCGATAGCCTGGGCGAAGCCGGGGCGCTGCGCGACCGGCTCGCCGTGCTCCCCGGCCCGATCATGCGGCCCGCGCGGCCGCAGGAATCGCAAGTCATTGCCGCCACGACGCCGCTCCCTTCCCCCGAACCAAGCGGACTTGCGGGCTATTTGCTTCCCGTTGCCGGGCGGCTGGTCGCCGGATTCGGCGATGTCCAATCCGACGGCGTGCGCAGCCGCGGCATTTCGCTCGCCGCGCGCGACGGAGCGCAAGCGATCGCGCCGTTTGCGGGCCGGGTCGCTTTCGCCGGACCCTATCGCGGCTTCGGCAACATCGTGATTATCGAGCATCCCGGCGGCTGGACCTCGCTGGTCACCGGCCTTGCGCAGCTCGATGCGAAAGTCGGCGATGAACTGGTCGGCGGTGCCCCGCTCGGGATCGCCGGGCCGGGCCGTCCGTTACTCAATCTCGAGCTCAGACGCGCTGGTGAGCCGGTCAATCCGCTGGATTATGTGAACGGGGGATGATTCTTTGTCCGCCTCACGGGGGAAGCGGTACCGTAGCCTGCTTCGATTTTGTCGAAGCAAACAAACGCCTCATCTGGCGTTAAGTCGTCGGGCGCGATAAAGCGGGAACGAACGAGGATTTTCCCTATGCGACATAAAGCCGCCAATCTGTTCCGCGCCGCGCTGCTGGTCAGCGCCGTTGCCCTGCTGCCTGCGACCACCGCAGGCCTCGCCGCAGTCGATGCGCGGTCGGGACCGCAATTCGGCAAGCTCGTGACGATCTACCAGCTGGTCAAGGCCAATTACGTCGAGCAGGTCGATGACGAAAAGCTGGTCAATGGCGCAATCAACGGGATGCTGGCCAGTCTCGATCCGCACTCGTCCTATCTGGAGGGCGCGGGGCTGCAGCGGCTGACCACGATGATCGACGGCAGCTATACGGGCCTCGGCCTGTCGGTGGTGCTCGATCAGGACACGGTCAAGGTCGTCTCGCCGATGCGCGGCAGCCCGGCCGAAGCCGCCGGGGTCAAGGCGGGCGATTATATCACCCACCTCGACGGCAAGCTGATCTACGGGCTCGAACTCGACGATGCGGTTGAAAAGATGCGCGGGCAAGCGGGGACCAAGATTCGCCTGACGATTTTCCGTCCGGGCCGCGATGCGCCGTTCGACCTTACTGTGACCCGCAATGTCATCGACCTGGAGCCGGTGACCTCGAAGCTCGACGGCTCGGTCGGGGTGATCACGGTCAATGAATTCTCGCGCGATGTCGGCAATGACGTCAATGCCGCGATTACCAAGCTGCGCCGCGATGCGGGCGGCAAGCTGACCGGGCTGGTGCTCGATCTGCGCTCCAATCCGGGCGGGTCGCTCGATGAAGCGGTGGCGCTTTCGGACCTGTTCCTCGACAAGGGCGACATCGTTTCGCAGCGCGGACGCGTGGCCTCGGAGAACGAATACTACCGCGCCGAAAGCATGTTCCGCGGCGATAGCGCCAAGGGCATCCCGATCGTGGTGCTGATCGATGCAGGCTCGGCCTCGGCCTCGGAAATCGTCGCGGGGGCGCTCCAGGACCAGCACCGCGCGGTGGTAATGGGCGAGCGCAGTTTCGGGAAGGGCAGCGTCCAGTCGCTGTTCCAGCTCGACCGGACTCACGCGGTCAAGCTCACCACCGCGCGCTATTTCACCCCCGCCGGGCGTTCGGTGCAGGAGGGCGGGATCGAGCCCGACATCAAGGTGCCGCAGCTGTCCGATCCCGATGCCCGCCGCCGCGCCGAGCTGTCCTTGCGCGAGAGCGACCTGCGCCACCACCTCGTCAATGAGGTGGCGCTCGACGACAAGCAGCTTGAAGCGGACAAGCAGGACGACCCGCGCTTCAAGATGACGGCGGACGAACTCAAGGCGCGTAAGATCGACGATTTCCAGTTGTATTATGCGGTCTCCACGCTGCGGCGTACCGGCGGTGCCGCGCTCGCCAGCCGGACCAGGTGATGCTGCCGCGCGGGGCACAGGCAAGCCACCTCGCGCGGGTGTTGGCCTTCGCAGCTCCCGCAGTCCTGCTCGGCGGCGCTTATATTTCGCAATACGGCTTCGGCCTTTACCCATGCGAGATGTGCTGGTGGCAGCGTTATGCCCACTTCGCCGCGCTGGCGCTGGCAGTGCTCGCGCTGATACGGCGCAGCGATGCGCTGGTCTGGCTGGCGGCGCTGGCGATTGCTATCGGCGGACTGCTCGGCGCATTTCACGCCGGGGTCGAATATCACTGGTGGGAGGGCCTCACCGCCTGCAGCACCACCGCCAGGCAGGGCGGCGATCCGCTCGAGGCGATCATGAACGCACCGATCGTGCGCTGCGATGTCGCGCCGTGGGACCTGTTCGGGATTTCGCTGGCGGGCTGGAACTTCCTGATTTCGAGCGCGGCGGCGTTGCTGATTGCTATACTCCTGAAGCGAGGAAACAGGGCATGACCAATCAGCGTTCGGCGCGGATGCTGCGGGTCGATCAGGCCGGCGAATATGGCGCGACCCGGATTTACGCGGGGCAGCTCGCGGTGATGGGGGACCGCGCCGCGCATTCGGGCGAGATCGCGACGATGGCCGCGCAAGAGGCCGGACATCGCCAGAAATTCGATGCCCTGATTGCGGCGCGCGGCGTGCGGCCCACGGCGCTCCAGCCGATCTGGTCGGTCGCGGGCTTTGCGCTCGGCGCGGCAACCGCGCTGATCGGCCCCGAAGCGGCGATGGCCTGCACCGCGGCGATCGAGACCGAGATCGAGAAGCACTATACCGCGCAGCTCGACGAGCTGGGCGGCGACGATCCCGAACTTGGCGCGATGATCCGCGAGTTTCGCGACGACGAGCGCGAGCATCATGCCGCAGCGATGGCTGCCGGGGCCGAACGGGCACCGGGTTACCCGCTGCTGTCGGGCGCGATCCGCCTGGGTTGCCGCGTGGCGATCCGGCTGTCCGAGCGAATCTAGCCGGAACGGATATAGCGCTTCATCTGTTATTCAGCGGGGGAGCGGCCTATATTGCTCCCGAACAATTCACAGGAACCGCCCGCATGCGTCCGATTATCGTCAGCCTTGCCGCACTCGGCGCCACGCTCGCTTGGGCCACGTCGGCCGCCGCGCAGGACGTTGGCGGCGACAAGGTCAACCAGCTGATCATCTATGGCAACGATAGCTGCCCACCCCCCAGTGCCGGAGAGATCACGGTCTGCGCACGCAAGCCCGAGGCCGAGCGGTTCCGCATCCCGGAAATGTTCCGCGGGGCCGAATCCCCGCAGAACGAAGCCTGGACCAACAAGGTGTTGGCCTATGAAACGATGGGCAAGACCGGGACGATGAGCTGCACGCCGACCGGTGCCGGCGGCTGGACCGGGTGCCAGGCCAAGCTGATCACCGAAGCCTACAAGGAGCGCGCGGGTGCCCCCGATGTGCGGTTCGGCCAGCTGATCGAGGCAGAGCGCGCGCGCCGCCTGGCGACGATCGATGCGACATCGGCCGAGGAGCAGGCACGGGTCGAAAGCCTTGAAAAGCAGTACGAAGCGCGCCTCAAGGCGCAGGATGCCGCCGCCGACGCTGCCGCCCCGGCGACCGACGCGCCATTGCCGGTCCCGCCTAGGGGCTGACCGTCAGAGCCCGTGGTACTGCCTGTACCAGCGCACGAAATTGGGAACCCCGACATTGATCGTGGTGGTTGGCTGAAAGCCCAGATCGCCTGAAATGGCGGAAATGTCGGCGTAGCTCTGCGGCACGTCGCCGGGCTGCATCGGCAGCAGTTCGAGCTCGGCCTTGCGGCCGCATTGTTCCTCGAGCAGGCCGATGACTTTCATCAGCGGCTCGGATTTGTGGTTGCCGATGTTGTAGAGCCGGTGCGGCTTGAAGCTGCCCCCTGCTTTCTCCAGCCCGTCGTCGGGCGGCGGATTGTCGATGCAGGCAACGATCCCGCTGACGATGTCATCGACATAGGTGAAGTCGCGCGACATCTCGCCGTGGTTGAACACCGGGATCGGTTCGCCCGCCATGATCTTCTGGGTGAAAATCCACATCATCATGTCGGGGCGGCCCCACGGGCCATAGACCGTGAAGAAGCGCAGTCCCGTCAGCGGCAGGCGGTAGAGGTTGGCGTAGGTCTCGCTCATCAGCTCGTCGGACTTTTTGGTCGCGGCGTAGAGCGAGAGCGGGTGGTCGATGCGGTCTTCGACCGAAAACGGCAGCTTGGTGTTCCCGCCATAGACCGAGGACGAGCTGGCATAAACCATGTGATCCAGCTCGCGGTGCCGCGCGATCTCCAGCATGTTGAGATGGCCGAGGATGTTGGCCGAGATATAGGCGTGCGGGTTTTCGATCGAATAGCGCACCCCGGCCTGCGCGCCGAGGTGAATGATCCGCTCGAAGCTCAGCGGCTTGAGCGCTTCGACCAGTCCCGCATAATCGGCGAAATCCTCGCGCAGGAACGTGAAGCGCTCGCCGCCCAGCTCCTTCAGCCGCGCCACACGCGCTTCCTTCAGATTCACGTCGTAGTAGTCGTTGACGCAGTCGATCCCGATCACGCTGTCGCCGCGCGCCAACAAGCGCTCCGCAGTGCTGTAGCCGATGAACCCGGCCGCGCCGGTAACGATCACTTTCATTTCACAGGCTCCAGTCGGCGGCGGAGCCGAGCTCGCCCTTGAGATCGGCGAGCGTGCCGCCCGGCGCGACTGCCTGACGCAGCGTCGCGGCGTCCAGCGCCAGATAATCGCGGTGCGGCACCGCCAGCAGCACGAGGTCGTGCTGGCGGGTCAGCGCGTCGGCGGACAGTGCGATGCCATATTCGTGGTGCGCTTCGTCGGCGTCGGCATGCGGATCGTGAACGGTAACGTCGTGTCCCAGCGCGGTCAGTTCGCGGACCAGATCGGCGACCTTGCTGTTGCGCAGATCGGGGACGTTTTCCTTGAAAGTCAGTCCCAGCATCAGCACACTGCCGGGCTTGCCGCCGCGTATTTCGTGGAGCTTCGTAGCGACCCAGGCGGCCATGCCGTCATTGGTCTCGCGCCCCGCCAGGATCACGCGGGGATCGAGCCCGAGCGCTTCGGCGCGGTGGCTCAAATAATAGGGATCGACCCCGATGCAGTGCCCGCCGACGAGGCCGGGGGCAAAGGGCAGGAAGTTCCACTTGGTCCGCGCCGCCGCCAGCACATCCCAGACCGAAAGGTCCATCGCCCCGAAGATCTGCGCGATTTCGTTCATGAACGCGATGTTGATGTCGCGCTGGGCGTTCTCGATCACCTTGGCGGCCTCGGCAGCCTTGATCGAGGCGGCGCGGAACACCCCGCCGCTGGTGATCGCATTGTAGAGTTCGGCCACCCGCTCGAGCACCTCGGGGGTCTGGCCCGAGACAACCTTGGTGATCTTGTCGATCGTATGTTCGCGGTCGCCGGGATTGATCCGCTCGGGGCTGTAGCCGAGGAAGAAGTCGGTGCCGCAGACGAGGCCCGACCCGGCTTCGAGGATCGGCGCGCAGATGTCCTCGGTCACCCCGGGATAGACCGTGCTTTCATAGACCACCACCGGCACGCGGCCTTCGGCGACTGCTGCAGGCAGCATGGCGGCGACGGTGCGGCTGGCGGCTTCGACCATGCGCAGATCGGGCCGGTTGGCCGCGTCGATCGGGGTCGGCACGGTGACGATGTAGAAATCCGCCCGGGGGCAGGCAGCAGGATCTGCGGTCAGGGTGAGCGTCGAAGCCGCCAGCCGCTCGCGCTCGATCTCGCCGGTGCGGTCGTGGCCCGATTGCAACTCGGCGATCCGGCGCGCGTCGACATCGAGCCCGACGGTTTCGAACTGCTGGGCCAGCGCAACCGCCAGCGGCAACCCGACATAGCCGAGCCCGATCACCACCACGCGGACATTCGGGCGAGGGGAATGAGCGGTCACGAAGGCATCCTTATTTGTGGCCGAAGCCGGTGAACACGGTCTTCACCGTCTTCATGATGATCAGCAGGTCGAGCCACAGCGAGAAATTGCGGATATAGTAGAAGTCGTATTGCAGCTTCTTCTTGATGTCCGCGATTTCGGCAACGTGCCCCTGATTGACCTGCGCCCAGCCGGTGATCCCCGGTCGCACCACGTGGCGATAGCGGTAGAACGGGATTTCCTCGACGTACCATTCGGACAGCTGGGAGGCTTCGGGCCGGGGTCCGATCCAGCTCATCTGGCCGAGCAGGATGTTGACGATCTGCGGCAGCTCGTCGATCCGCGAACGGCGCAGGAACCGCCCGACGCGGGTGATCCGGCGGTCGTTTTCCTGGGTGATGAAGCTGTCGATCTCGCGCGGGGATTTGCGCTCATCGGAACGCATGGTGCGGAATTTGTAAACCGTGAACTCCTGGCCGCGATAGCCCGCGCGGCTCTGGCGGAACAGCACCGGGCCGCGCGAATCGAGCTTGATCGCGATCGCGGAAACCAGGAACAGCGGGGTCAGCACGACCAGCGTGGGAATCGAGATCAGCACGTCGACCACCTGCTTGAACCCCAGCAAGGTTGCGAGCGGACCCAGCGAACCGAAGTTGTTTTCCGACAGATGCTCGAGATCGGCGCGACCGGTCAGCGATTCATAGAGATCCTTGGAGTGATAGACCGGGATGCCTGCCAGCGTGATATCGGCGAGCCGCGCTTCCCATTCATCGCTGTGATCATAACGGAAATCGGCGGTCACCGCATCGATATCGTGCGGCCATTGATCGAGCGCCAGCCGGACCGGCGCGACACCGGCCATATCGTCGAACAGCTCGATCCGTCCGCCCGCGACCACACCCAGCCGCAGCAGCGCCCGGCGCTGCGTCACGACGTAAAGCAGGAAGAACCAGGCAATCGTCATTAAGAAGCTGAGTACCAGGATCGAGCGCGAATAATCTATCCGGAACAGCAGGATAACGGTCAGCGCGAGGCCGAATGAGGTCAGATATCCGGGCAGGATGCCCGAGCTTTCCTGCGTACCGGGCAATTCGCTGACCGAACGGTGCAGCCAGAAGCCCAGGATCACACCGCCGAGCGCTGCCCAGGCGGTGTTGAGCGCTTCGGGCTCGCGCCAGCCCAGCGGCAGGTACCAGGTCTGGCTGACCAGCGGCACGCCGACGCAGACCACGATTGCGATCGCCAGCCGGACAAGCGGATTGAGCCACAGGCCGCGCCGCTGCAAGCGCTGGTTGGAAAAAAACATTGCCCGTTATTCGCCCGATTATCGCGTCGCTGCCGCTATTTAGCCGGGCTTCCGACGTCAATAGCTGCGTTGGGCGCGCGTATAGGGCGGATGCTGCTTTGCCGCAATCGCTTCGAGTCGCCCTGACCATTGGGCCGCTGCGCGGAGGCTGGACGCTGGCGCCAATTGCGCCTAACGGACCCAGCACCCGCCAGCAGCCCGGACCAGAGTACCAACCGCATGATTCCCCAGCGCATTGTCCCGGTCCGGCATGGCGACGCGCGCGGCTGGTTCAGCGAGACCTACAGCCGCCGCCGGCTGGCCGAATGCGGTATCGATCTTGAATTCGTACAGGACAACCAGAGCTTCTCGGCCCAGCGCGGCACGCTGCGCGGGATCCATTTTCAGACCCCGCCGCACGCCCAGGCCAAGCTGGTGCGCTGCCTCGCTGGCGCGATTTTCGACGTTGCGGTCGATTTGCGAGCCGGTTCGCCCAGCCATGGGCAGTGGGTCGGCGCGACGCTGACTGCCGATGGCGGTGAGCAATTGTTTATTCCGGTGGGCTTCGGCCACGGCTTCCTGACGCTGACCAACGACGTCCAGGTCGGCTACAAGGCCTCGGGCTATTACGCCCCCGAGTGCGATGCGGGGATTGCGTGGGCCGATCCCGAGATCGGCATCGCCTGGCCGCTGGCCGATATCGTGCCGCTGCTTTCTGCCAAGGACCAAACCCTGCCGCGACTGCGCGACTATTCCAGCCCGTTCGCCTATGACGGCGAACCGATGCGGGCTTTGGACTGATTCACATGCGTCACCAGCGAATTCTCGTCACCGGCGGGGCCGGCTTCATCGGCTCGGCGGTGGTGCGCCAGCTCATCGCCGAAACCTCGGCGGAAGTCTGCACGCTCGATGCGCTGACCTATGCCGGCAACCTCGCTTCGCTGGGCGATGCGGCGCGGTCCAATCGCCACCACTTCCGCCGCGCCGACATCTGCGACGCTGGCGCGATGACCGATGCTTTTGCCGAGTTCCGCCCCGATGCAGTGATGCATCTTGCGGCGGAAAGCCATGTCGACCGCTCGATCGATGGCCCGGCGGACTTCATCCGCACCAATCTGGTCGGCACGTTCACCTTGCTCGAAGCCGCGACCGCTTATTGGCGGAAGCTTGAGCCGGAGGCGCGTGATCGCTTCCGGTTCCATCATATCTCAACCGACGAGGTGTTCGGTTCGCTCGGGGCCGAAGGCACCTTCGACGAGACGACCGCCTACGATCCGCGTTCACCTTATTCGGCGACCAAGGCGGGCAGCGATCATCTTGTCCGGGCGTGGTTCCACACCCATTGCCTGCCGGTGGTGGTGACCAATTGCTCGAACAATTACGGGCCGTACCACTTCCCCGAAAAGCTCATTCCGCTGGTGATCCTCAAGGCGCTCGCGGGCGATTCGCTGCCGGTTTACGGCGATGGCAGCAATGTCCGCGACTGGCTCTATGTCGAGGATCACGCCCGCGCGCTGCGCCGCGTGGTCGATGCCGGGATTCCGGGTGAGACCTATTGCATCGGCGGCAACAGCGAGCGCACCAATCTGCAAGTGGTCGAGGCGATCTGCGCCGCGCTGGACCGCCTCAAGCCGCGTCCTGACGGCCAGAGTTACCGTGCGCAGATCGGCTTCGTCGCCGACCGCCCGGGCCATGATTTCCGCTACGCGATCGATGCCGGCAAGCTGCGCCGCGAACTGGGGTGGGAACCACAGGAAAGCTTTGAAAGCGGCATCGCCGCGACGGTCCGCTGGTTTCTCGACAACGAAGACTGGTGGCGCGCGGTACAAAGCGGCAGCTATCGCGGGCAGCGGCTGGGGTTGGCCGATGGATAACACGTCGGCAAGCGCAATTTTCTCCCCTCCCGCTTGCGGGAGGGGCCGGGGGCGGGCGAACCTCCGGCAGCGCGGCGTGACAATTGACTCACCCACCCCTAACCCCTCCCGCAAGCGGGAGGGGGACTTGGTGCGGTGCCATGACTGAGCGCTGGCTGCTGACCGGCGGGACCGGGCAGGTCGGGCTGGCACTGCGGCGCAACCCACCGCCGGGTGTGGAAATCGTTGCGCCGTCGCGCGGCGAGTTCGATCTCGCCAAACTGCCGCCGCTCGAGCGCTGGCTTGAAGGCGTTGGCGCGGTGGTCAGCTGCGGGGCTTATACCGCCGTGGACAAGGCCGAGAGCGAGCCCGAACTGGCCTATGCCGTCAATGCGATTGCGCCCGGCAGACTCGCTGAAGCCGCCGCGCGGGCAGGGATCCCGATCATCCATGTCTCGACCGACTATGTTTTCGCCGCCGATGGACAAGGGCCGTGGCGCGAAGATGCGCCGCTCGGTCCGGTCAGTATTTACGGTCGAACCAAGGCCGACGGCGAGAACGCGGTGCGCGCGGTTGGCGGCAGCCACGCGATCATCCGCACTGCTTGGGTGGTGAGCGCCGACGGCGGCAACTTCGTCAAAACCATGCTCCGCCTCGGGGCCGAGCACGACATCCTGCGAGTGGTGGCCGACCAGCGCGGCACGCCCACCCATGCAGGCGACTTTGCCGCCGCGCTGGCAACAATAATTGCGCGCTTTAGCTTCGACCCGACGCAGGATTCGGACACTTGGCACTGCGCCAATGCGGGCGAGACTACATGGTACGGGCTGGCGAGCCATGTCTTTGCCACTGCCGCTCGCCTTGGCCTGAAGGTTCCGGCGCGGGTCGAGGCGATCGCTACCGCTGACTATCCCACACCGGCGCGCCGCCCGCTAGATTCGCGGCTCGACACCAGCGCACTGAAACGCGACTTTGGCATTTCGCTGCGCCCGTGGCAGGACGCCGTGGACGAGATTGTCGGGCAATTGGCGACACAGGGACAGGCAGCATGAAGGGCATCATCCTCGCAGGCGGTTCGGGCATGCGCCTCCATCCCGCGACGCTTGCGGTGAACAAGCAGCTGCTGCCGGTTTACGACAAGCCGATGATCTATTTCCCGCTCTCGATGCTGATGCTGGCGGGTATCCGCGAGGTGCTGATCATCTCTTCGCCCGAATATTTGGGCAATTACCGCCGACTGTTCGGCAGTGGCGAGCAGATCGGACTGGCGATCGAATACGCGATCCAGGAACGGCCCGAGGGGCTGGCGCAGGCCTATCTGATCGGCGCGGAGTTCATCGGCGAGGGGCCTAGTGCGCTGGTGCTGGGCGACAATATCTTTCACGGTGCCGGGCTGCCCGACATGCTTGGCCGCGCCCGCGCGCGCTCGGAATCCGGAGAAGGCGCGACGATCTTCGGCTACCATGTCGAAGACGCTTCGGCCTATGGCGTGGTCGAACTCGACAGCGACGCGCGCGCGCTGTCGATCGTGGAAAAGCCGGCCCAACCCAAGTCGAGCTGGGCGGTGACCGGGCTCTATTTTTACGATAACCGCGTGGTCGAGCTGGCGCGGCAAGTCCGCCCCTCGGCGCGCGGCGAGCTGGAGATCACCGATCTCAACCGGCGCTACATGGAGCTGGGCGCGCTGCACGTCGAGCGCATGGGGCGCGGCTATGCCTGGCTCGATACCGGCACGCATGACAGCCTGCTCGAGGCCAGCGAGTTCGTCCGCACCCTCCAGCACCGCCAGGGCATCCAGCTGGCCTGCCTCGAGGAAATCGCCTGGCAGCAGGGTTTCATCGACGATGCGCAATTGCGCGCGCGCGGCGAGTTCTTTGCCAAGACCGGTTATGGGCGCTACCTGCTGGCGCTGCTGGATCAGGGTCGCACCTTATGAATGACGTCGCCGTGGGGCGAAATATCGACGCGCGCACCGTCGCCGGGTTCGGCGAGGAGTGGGACAGCTTCGACCAGACGCAGCTCAATGAGGCCGAATGGCGCACACTGTTCGCGCGCTACTTCGCCATCTTTCCGTGGGACAGCCTGCCCGAGGGTGCCGAAGGCTTCGATCTCGGCTGCGGTTCGGGCCGCTGGGCCGCCGGGGTGGTCGACCGGATCGGCACGCTCAACTGCATCGATCCCTCGGCCAAGGCGCTCGCGGTCGCACAGCGGCGGCTGCGGGGCAAGGCCAATGCGCGGTTCCACTGCGCCAGCGTCGATGCGATCCCGCTGGCCGATGCCAGCCAGGACTTCGGCTATTCGCTGGGAGTGCTGCACCACATCCCGGATACGGCGGCGGCGATGGCCGATTGCGTCAAGAAACTCAAGCCCGGCGCGCCGTTCCTGGTCTATCTCTATTACGCGTTCGACAATCGCCCGGCGTGGTTCCGCGCGCTGTGGCGTGCCAGCGATCTTGCCCGGCGCGGCATCTGCCGCTTGCCGTTCGGCCTGCGCAAGGCGGTGACCACCGGGGTTGCCGCGACGGTCTATTACCCGCTGGCGCGCACCGCGTTGCTGCTCGAGAGGGCGGGGATGGACGTCTCCGGCTTGCCGCTCAGCCCCTATCGCGCGGGCAGTTTCTACACGATGCGCACCGATGCGCTCGACCGGCTCGGCACGCGGCTCGAGCAGCGCTTCACCCGCGCGCAGATCGCCGCGATGATGGCGGATGCGGGGCTGGTCGACGTGCGTTTTTCCGAAGACGTGCCCTACTGGGTCGCGGTGGGGACTCGTCCAAAAGTACCTAGTGGGGCCTGATGGGACGGACCTCCGTCCTTTATATCAGCTATGACGGCATGCTCGAGCCGCTCGGGCAGAGCCAGGTCATCACCTATCTCGAACGCCTGTCGGGCGACTACGCAATCCATCTGGTGAGCTTCGAGAAGTCGGCCGACCGCGATAATGCGGACAAGGTTGCGGGGGTTACCGCGCGGCTCGAACGCGCCGGGATCGCCTGGCACCCGCTGACCTATCACAAGACCCCAACTTTGCCCGCCACGCTGTTCGACATCGCGCAGGGCTTGGGCCTAGCGCTGTGGCTGGCGGCGCGGCACAATGTCCGGATCGTGCATGCCCGCAGCTATATCCCGGCGCTGATCGGCTGGGTGGTCAAGCTGCTGACCGGTGCCAAGCTGCTGTTCGACATGCGCGGGCTGTGGGCGGACGAGCGCACCGACGGCGGGATCTGGCCCGCTGGCGGCCGCATCTACCGCGCGGTCAAGCGGCTGGAGCAGACGCTGCTGCTCGGCGCGGACCATATCGTCACGCTGACCCATGCCTCGAAGGGGGTGATTGCGGCCTTCCCCTATCTCGCCAATACCGCGCATGCGCCGATCAGCGTTATTCCGACCTGCGCCGATCTCGACCGCTTTACGCCCGGTGACGGCGCACCGCCGCAGCCCTTCACGCTGGGCTATCTCGGCTCGATCGGGACCTGGTATCTGTTCGACGAAGTGCTGGCCTGCTTTGCCGTGCTGCGGGCACGCCGCCCCGACGCGCGGTTGCTGGTGGTCAACCGCAACGAACAGGCGCTGGTTCGCCGGATGGTCGCGGCTGCCGGATTGCCCGGGGACTGCCTCGAACTCACCGCTGCCGACCATGCCGAAGTTCCCGCGCAAATCCGCCGGATGAGCGCGGGCGCGGCGATCATCCGCCCGGTCTTCTCCAAGATCGCCAGCGCACCGACCAAGTTGGCCGAATATCTCGGCTGCGGCGTGCCGTGCCTCGGAAATGTCGGGGTGGGCGACATGGAACTGATGCTCGAGGGTGAAGGCGCGGGCGTCGCCTTGCGGGAATTCACCCCGGCGGAACGGACCCGCGCGGTCGATCGGCTGTTGGCGATGGCAGGCGACCCCTCGACCCCCGCCAGGTGCCGTTCGGTCGCTTTGGAGCACTTCGCGGTGGCCGACGGTGCCGAGGCCTATCGCACGATCTATCGCGAGCTGGCGGCATGACGCAAAAGCGCATGCTCGTGCTCTGCCCCTATCCGCAGGGCGTCGCCGCGGGGCAGCGGCTTAAATATGAGCAGTATTTCGGCGACTGGCGCGCGGCGGGCTGGGAGATCGAGGTCTCGAGCTTCATGGACCGGGCGGTGTGGGACGTGGTTTGGGAGCCGGGCCATCTGGTCGCCAAGGCTCTGGGCGTGGTGCGGGGCCATTTGCGCCGCATCCGCGACCTGTTCCGGGTCCATCGCTACGATCTGGTCTATGTCTTCATGTGGGTCACGCCGTTCGGTACCTCGCTGTCCGAGCGGCTGGTCCGGGGCCAGGCCAGGGCCTTGGTCTATGACGTCGAGGACAATATTCTGGGGCAGCAGCAGGGCGGCGCGGCGGACAATCCCAACCCGATTGCGCGGTTCTTCAAAGGCGCGAGCAAGGCGCGGTTCCTCATCCGCACCGCCGACCATGTGATCACCAGTTCGCCGTTCCTCAACGATTTCTGTTTGAAAATTAACGTAAAACGGGCCTGCACCTACATTTCTTCGTCGATCGATACCGAGCGGTTCCAGCCCGTGACCCGCTACAGCAACGATCAGCCGGTGGTGGTGGGCTGGACCGGCACGTTCAGCTCCAAAGTCTATCTCGACCTGCTGCGCGGCGTATTCCAGCGGCTCGCCGCAAAAGTCCCGTTCAAGCTACGGGTGATCGGCAATTTCGATTACGAGCTGCCCGGGGTCGATCTCGAAGTCATCCGCTGGAACGCGGCTGAGGAAGTCGCGCAGCTTCAGGCGCTCGACATCGGGGTCTATCCGCTGCCGATCGATGCCTGGGTGCTGGGCAAATCGGGGCTCAAAGCGATCCAGTACATGGCCTTCGCCCTGCCCTGCGTCGCGACCGAAGTCGGCACCACGCCTCTGCTGATCCGCGACGATCAGAACGGCCGGCTGGTCAAGACCGAGGCCGAATGGGAGGCTGCGCTCGAACGCTTGATTGGCGATCCCGCGCTACGCCGCAGGCTGGGTGAAGCGGCGCGGCGCGATGCGGTGGCAAAATATTCGCTGGCGGCTATTGCCGGTCAGTACCGCAGCGTTATCGACAACGCCGCAATCCAGATTCAAAGCGAAGGTTAGCAATGGCGAAGATTTTCATGGCCGGGGTCGGCGGAATGCTGGGCGAAGCGTTCCACCATGTCTTCAAGGACAGCCACGCGCTGTACTGCACCGACAAGGACGTCAACGCCGATTGGCTGTCGTTCCTCGATTTCCGCGACCGCGACGAATATGTCCGCCAGGTCGAAGCCTTCGCGCCCGGTTATCTCTTCCACATCGGCGCGCACACCAGCCTCGAGCTGTGCGAGCAGGAAATTGACGATGCCTATGCCACCAACACCTTGGCGGTGGAGAACGCGGTGTGGATCGCCAACAAGCTTGGCATCCCGCTGCTCTACATCAGTACTGCGGGCATTTTCGATGGGTGCCAAGAAACCTACGACGATTGGGACCAGCCCAATCCGCTGGGCCATTATGCGCGTTCCAAATACATGGGCGAGCGCTTCGTGGTCGAGCATGCGACGCGCTACCTCGTGTGCCGCGCCGGATGGATGATGGGGGCGGGACCGGCCAAGGACAAGAAGTTCATCCAGAAACTGATGGCGCAGCTCAAGGCCGGAGCCACAGAGCTCAAGGTGGTCGACGACAAGCTCGGCACCCCCACCTACACGCGCGATTTCGCGCAGCAGGTCGCGGCGCTGATCGACCACGAATACTGGGGCCTCTACAACATGGTCTGCCAAGGCGTGACCAGCCGGCTCGAAGTGGCGCAGTATCTGGTGCAGGCGCTTGGCAAGGCCGATGAGATTACGGTCAGCCCGGTCTCCTCGGACTATTTCGCGCAGGAGTATTTCGCCCCGCGTCCGCCTTCCGAAAGGCTGCTGACCAGGAAACTCGACCTGCGCGGGATCAATGTGATGCGCGACTGGCGGGTGTGCC
This sequence comes from Novosphingobium sp., assembly GCA_031421295.1. GTDB lineage: Bacteria > Pseudomonadota > Alphaproteobacteria > Sphingomonadales > Sphingomonadaceae > Novosphingobium. The sequence goes on along the minus strand of JANOOJ010000194.1, from coordinate 36,289 downwards.
TCGATGAGTATCTGGCAGAATATTATGTGGGTTACCTCGATTGAACCGGGCATGAGCACCTATCGCTTCGATCCGGTCGCGCAGTGCAATATGTGCGCTGCGCCCGCAGATCGCTTCCGGGTGCTCGGGATGCGGCTCAATCGTTCGCAGGGGCGCGATCCGCGCAATGTGCGCGGTGCCGGAGTGACTATCGTGCGTTGCACCGGGTGCGGGCTGGTGTTTCCCGATCCGCAGCCGGTCCCGACGTCGATCCAGGATCACTACGCCATGTCAGGTGAGGATTACTGGCAGGATGGGCGCTCCGACCCGCAGATGTCTCCCGCTTCGCTGGCGCACTGGCAAGACCTGCGCGCCAAGTTCGGGGTCGAGGGCGCACCTGTCGCGCTCGATGTCGGGGTCGGCTCGGGCTTCACCGCGCAGGCGATGATCGCGGCGGGGTTCGAGTTTTACGGGTTCGAGCCAATCCCGCAGTTCCGCGCGATTGCCCTGCGCACGCTCGGTCTGGGCGAAGACCGGGTCGAGGCCTGCGGAATCGAGGGTGCCGATTATCCGTCCGAATCGTTCGACCTGATCAATTTCGGCGCAGTGCTTGAGCATCTTTACGATCCGTCCGGATCGCTGGAAAAGGCACTGGCCTGGTTGCGTCCCGGCGGGTTGATCGTGCTCGAGGTACCGTCGGCCGACTGGCTGATCGCACGGCTGCTCAATCGCTATTTCCGGCTCAAGGGCACCAATTACGTCACGCACGTTAGCCCGATGCACAGCCCGTTCCACCTCTACGAATTCACGCCCGAAAGCTTTGAACGCAACGGTGAGCGCCTCGGGTATCGGTTACACTCGCTGGAGACGATGGTCGGGACCGATCCAACGCTTCCTGCGACCCTGCAGCGAGTGCTGCGTCCGTTCATGGCCGGATCGAAGCGCAGCCTGATGCTTAACCTTATCCTCCAGAAGCGCTGAGCCGACTGCGCTGCCAAGCCTGAAACATCAGCACACTCCATAGCGGCTGGGTGGCGTCCTCGCGTCCGGCGAGGTGCGCATCCCAGCGATTGCGGATGACTGCGGTGTCGAACAGGCCGTCCGCTCCCAGCGCTGCGGGGGAGAGCAAGTCTTCGGCCCAGTCGCGCAACGGCCCGCGCAGCCACAGGCCGACGGGAATTGCAAAGCCCGCCTTGGGCCGGTCGATCAACGCGCGCGGGACATGGCGGGACAGCAAGCCCTTGAGGATCGCCTTGCCGCCGCCTCCGGCAAATTTGAGCGATGGTGAAATCCGCGCGGCGAGACCGGTCACCGCCGGATCGAGGAACGGGATGCGCGATTCAAGGCTCACCGCCATCCCCGCGCGATCGACCTTGGCGAGAATATCGTCGGGCAGATAGGTCACCGCATCGGCGTGCATCATCTGCACTTCGAGCGGCAGCGCGGCGAGGCGTGGGTCGGTGTGCAGCCGCTGGTGGCAGCGCAGGCCGCCCGCCAGCGGTGAGCATTGCGTCGCCCAATCGTCGAGGAAAGTGTCGAACAGGCCATCGAAGCTGGTGGCCCCGGCCATGACCTTGATCCCGCGCCGGGCATTGCGCCCGAACTGGCTCGAACGACGCCGTCGGACCAGATCGGACAGTCCGTTCCACACACCTGCGGGGACTGCTCCCGCAGTTCGCAGCACGGCCTGTTGCAGCGGCGCGGGCAGGGCCTGCATCCGCCGCCACAGCTTCGGGAACTGGATGTGGCGGTTGTAGCCGCCGAACAACTCGTCCCCCGCATCGCCCGACAGCGAGACGGTGACCTGGCTGCGCGCCAGTTTTGATACCAGATGCGTCGGCAGCTGCGATGAATCCGCGAAGGGCTCGTCATACATCGCGGGCAGCTGCGGGATGAGTTCGAGCGAATCCTGCGCGGTCACGTAAAGCTCGGTATGCTCGGTGCCGAGCGCGCGCGCGACATCCTTGGCATAGACCGCTTCGTTGAACTCGGCCTCCTCGAAGCCGATGGTGAAGGTACGGATCGGACGCGAGACGTGTCTCTGGGCCAGCGCGGTGATCAGCGACGAATCGATCCCACCCGACAGGAACGTGCCCACCGGCACGTCGGCCACCAGCTGGCGCTTGACCGCCGCGCCGAGCACATCCTCAAGCGCGGCGAGCGCTTCGCCGTGATCGTCGATCGGATCGGCCGCACCGGCCAGCACCTGTTCGGCATAATCGAAATAGCGCGTGAGGCGGATCGGGCCGCTGGCCCCTTCCACCGGCGGTTCGGTTAGCGGGGTCCGGTCGGCGTCGGCGGGCAAGGTCAGCAGGCAGCCGGGGGGCAGCTTGAAAATCCCGCGATGGATGCTGAGCGGGGCGGGGACATAGGCGCGCGCCATCAGGCAGGCGAGGGCTTGGCGGTCAACCGGATTGCCAAAGCCGGGGGTGGCCTGGAGCGGGCCGAGCGTCGAGGCGAAGGCGAACCCAGCTGCCGTCCAGCCATAATAGAGCGGCTTTTCACCAAAGCGGTCGCGCGCCAGCGTCAGTTCGCGCCGGTCGCGGTCCCACAGCGCCAGCGCGAACATGCCCGAGAGGCGCCCCAGCGCAGCTTCGACGCCCCATGCGGCGATCGCCGCGAGCATGACCTCGGTATCCGAGTGGCCGCGCCACTCGGGCGCCTCGCCCTCGGCCTCGAGCGCGGCGCGGAGCTCCATGAAGTTGTAGATTTCGCCATTGTAGGTGACGGTATAGCGCCCGTCGGACGAAGCCATCGGCTGGTGGCCCGCCGCAGTCAGGTCGATGATCGCCAGGCGGCGATGGCCGAAGCCGATAGTGCCGCCATCGCCCAGCCATTCGCCCGACGAATCCGGCCCGCGCGGCAGGATCCGGTCAGTCATGGCGCGCAGCAGCTCGGTGGTGACGGGGGTGCGGCTGTTGAGCAGCCCGGCAATACCGCACATCGCCTAGCCCTCGCGCCGGTAAAGCGCGCGAAAGCGGTTGCCGAAGCCCCGGCCGACCAGCGGCAAGCGGCTCACCGCGATCGAGGCCTGCGCGATGGCATTGCGCACCGCGCCGTTGCGGCGATAGGGCCAGCCGGTCTCATGCATTTCCCAGTAGAGTTCGGTCAGCGGCGCATCGAGCCGGGCAAAGAAGGCCCGCTGCGCCTGTGCCGAAGTAAAAATCAGGTGATAGGGCGGAAATTCGGGCGGCGCGGCGGTGCGTTGCTGCTTGGCCCAGCCAAACAGCGCGGCCGCGCCATAGACCAGCGAGCGATTGGCCTCGAGTGGACCCTCGGCCGAGAGCAGTCCGCCGGGGGCAAGCTGGCCCAGGATCGCGTTCAGCGTTACGCCGGGATCGGGCAAATGTTCGATGACATCGCCCAGATGGATGCAGTCCCACGGGCCAGCGTCCTGCCAGTCCGGCCCTGACAGGTCGAACACCTCAGCGCCGCACCGCTCTGCCGCACTGGCTGCCGCTGCGGCGGAGAACTCCCCGCCGCTCGCTGCGATCCCGCGCTCCTTGAGCGCGGCGATGAAGTGGCCCGAGCCGCAGCCATAATCGAACACGCGCGCGTTCGGGGCCAGCTTTGCGGCGAGCTTTTCGGCGGTCTCGCGATAGGCGCTTTGTCCGTCGCCATCGTAGAACACATCGTGATAGTCGCCCGGCGCGTAGATTTGCTCGAATACGCGCGGGCTGGGGACCGGATCGATGTAGCGGGTGTCGCAGCGCGAACAGGCGAAATAGCCGAAGTCCTCACCGGCGAAGCGGCTGGCATAGGGGAATGCGGCACCAGCAGCGGCACCGCCGCAATAGGGGCAGTCGCGGACTGGCGATAACGCGGTGCTGGAATTCGAGTGTCTCGATGCCAATTCGGACTCCGCGAGCGGCTAAGCGGTGGGGAACGGAATGGCCCCGGCGCTATGGGATCGGCGATTGGCAAGCAACCGGATTCGTGGGCACTGCGCAAATTTCCGCTTATTGCCAAGGCCGTAATTGGGGACTGGCCAGTGACGCCTATCGTCCTTATCAGGTCCGCCGTTGCTTTCCCTGCCCGGCCCTGACAATTCAGGCATTTGCCGGGCCGGGCCGGGCCGGGCAGCTGGACAGGCGTCGAAAGGGTAGAGATTCAGTGAGCCGAACATATGGTAGCCGCCAGCGCGTGCTGGTCACTGGCGGGGCGGGCTTTCTGGGCTCGCACTTGATCGACCGGCTCGTCGAGCAAGGCCACGATGTGCTGTGCGCCGACAATTATTTCACCGGGACGCGCGACAATATTGCCCATCTGCGCGACAATCCGCGGTTCGAGTTCATTCGCCACGACGTGACCTTCCCGCTGTTCGTCGAAGTCGATCAGATCTACAACCTCGCCTGCCCGGCCTCGCCGATCCACTATCAGCACGATCCGGTCCAGACGACCAAGACTTCGGTCCACGGCGCGATCAACATGCTGGGGCTGGCCAAGCGGGTCGGCGCACGCATCCTCCAGGCTTCGACCAGCGAGGTCTACGGCGATCCCAGCGTCCATCCGCAGACCGAAGACTATTGGGGCAACGTCAACCCGATCGGCCCGCGCTCGTGCTATGACGAAGGCAAGCGCTGCGCCGAAACGCTGTTCTTCGACTATCACCGTCAGCACGGCCTGGCGATCAAGGTGGCGCGGATCTTCAACACCTATGGGCCGCGGATGCATCCGGCCGATGGCCGCGTCGTCTCCAACTTCATCGTCCAGGCGCTGCGCGGCGAGCCGATCACCATCTATGGCGAGGGCCAGCAGACCCGTTCGTTCTGCTATGTCGATGATCTCGTCCGCGGGCTGATCGCGCTGATGAACAGTCCCGAAGAAGTGACCGGTCCGATCAATATCGGCAACCCGGTCGAATTCACGATCCGCGAGCTGGCCGAAAAGGTCATCGCCCTGACCGGGGCGAAGTCCGAACTGGTGACCCTGCCACTGCCCGCCGACGATCCCCGGCAACGCCAGCCGAATATCACCTTGGCCCGCGCCAAGCTGGACTGGGAACCGAGCATCGCGCTCGACGAAGGGCTGGTCAGGACGATCGACTACTTCCGGTCCACGCTGGAGCTGTGAGCAGGATGGGCGACGCAGCCCCGACCGTGCTGGTGACCGGCGGTGCCGGCTATATCGGCGCGCATTGCTGCAAGGCGCTGAGCGCGGCAGGTTATCGCCCGGTCGTGCTCGACAACCTCGTCTACGGACACGAGGATGCGGTACGCTGGGGGCCGTTCGAGCGCGGCGAGCTGGCCGACCGGAGCTGGCTCGATACGGTGTTTGAACGCCACCAACCGGCGGCGGTTATCCACTTCGCGGCCTATGCCTATGTCGGCGAATCGGTCACCGACCCGGGCAAATATTACACCAACAATGTCAGTGCCGCACTCACCCTGCTGCAAGCGATGCGCGATTCTGGCGTCGGGCGGCTGGTGTTCTCCAGCACCTGCGCGACCTATGGCGTGCCCGTGACGACCCCGATCCGTGAGGATATGCCGCAGCACCCGATTAACCCCTATGGCCGCTCCAAGCTGATGGTCGAGCAGATCCTCGAGGATTTCGACCATGCCCACGGCCTCAAGGCGATCGCGCTGCGCTATTTCAACGCGGCCGGAGCGGATCCAGGCGGTGAAATCGGCGAGCGCCACGATCCCGAGACGCACCTGATCCCGCTCGCGCTGGATGCCGCCGCCGGAACCCGGCCCGCGCTCACCGTGAACGGCGAGGACTATGCCACGCCCGACGGCACCTGCATCCGCGACTATATTCACGTCACCGATCTCGCCGAAGCGCATGTTCTCGCGCTCGGGCACTTGCTGGACGGGGGCGAATCCGACCGTATCAACCTCGGCACTGGCCAAGGCGCGAGCATTCGCGAGGTGCTCGGCGCGATTGCCCGCGTTACGGGTCACGCAGTTCCTTACAGCTTCGGGCCGCGCCGACCGGGCGATCCACCCGCGCTGGTCGCCGATCCGGCGCGCGCCCGCGCGGTGCTCGGCTGGGAACCGCAGCTGAGCGATCTCGACACGATCATTGCCACCGCCTGGGCCTGGCAGCAGCGTGCCGTGCATGATTGAGACCGGTTCCGCCCAACGGATCGCCTGCTTCCTGCCCGATATGGGCGGCGGCGGGGCCGAGCGCGTCATGCTCGCCTCGATCCGCGATCTCGTCGCGCGCGGGCATGCTGTCGATCTGATCGTGATGCACTCCACAGGCGAGCTCATGCCGCTGCTGCCGCCCGAAGTACGCGTCTTCGATCTGGGCATTGCGCGGATCCGCTCGGCAGTGCTGCCGCTGGTCCGCTATCTGCGGCGCGAACGGCCCGCTGCACTGCATGCGCAGATGTGGCCGATGACGGTAGTGGCGACGCTCGCGCATCGATTGGCGCGATCGCCCGCGCGGCTGATGGTCAGCGACCAGGTCGCGCTGTCGCCGCATATGACCAGCGCGCGGCAACTGCGCTTCCTGCGCTGGTCGACGCGGCGCTTCTATCCCAAGGCGGATTGGCGGGTGATGTGTTCGGCCGATGCGGTGACCGACCTGATGCAGCTGTCGGGCCTGCCGCGCGGGGCCTTCGAAGTGATCACCAACCCGATCGAGCCGCCGCAGGATCTGAAGACCAATGCCAGGGTTGAGGCGCTGTGGGGCGATGCCGAGGGGCGCATCCTCAACGTCGGTTCGCTCAAGGGGCAGAAGAACCAGGCGCTGCTCCTGCGCGCCTTTGCCCAAACCCGCGAACGCCCAAGGGCCAAGCTGATGATCCTGGGCGAGGGCGCGCTGCGCGGCGGACTTGAAGCCTTGGCGGCAGAACTGGGCATTGCGGACCGGGTCGTGATGCCCGGCTTCGACCTCGATCCCTGGCCCTATCTCGCTTCGGCGGACATGTTCGCGCTGTCGTCGGACTACGAGGGCTTCCCGCTGGTGCTGGCCGAAGCGATGTATGCCGGGCTCCGGCTGGTCAGCACCGATTGCCTGAGCGGCCCCGCCGAGCTGACCGAGCAGGGCCGCTACGGTCAGCTGGTCCCCTGCAATGACGCCGCAGCACTGGCGCGTGCGCTCGACGCCGCCTGGACCCTCGCGCACGACCCGGCGGCCCAGCGCGCCCGGGCGATTGCCGTCGCCGGCCCGGCCCAGATCGCGCGCTATGCCGAGCTGCTGACAGGCACCCCATGAGCTTTGCCCGCGCCTTCGCTGCGCTGACCGGAGCCTCGGCGGTGTCGATGGCGGCGCAGCTGCTGCGCGGCAAGCTCGCGGCGCTGGTGCTCGGGCCGGCCGGGGTCGGGGTGTTCAACCAGCTCAGCCTGTTGTGGAACCTCGCCAACGTCGGCGGCGGGCTGGGGACGTTCAACGGCATCGTCCAGCACGGTGCCGAAGCCATCGCGGGCGAAGACCGCGCGGCGCTGCGCCGCCTCGCCTCGACCTTCACGATCCTGCTCGGTGGGATCTCGCTGCTGATTGCCGGCGCGGGCGCGCTTTTCGCCGCGCCGCTGTCGCACTGGCTGCTTCACGATGGGGGTGAGCACGCCCCGCTGATCGCGCTGCTGATGCTGGGGGTGCCCATCGGGGTGACCGCCCAGATCTATCGCGCGCTGCTTTCGGCGGGCCGCTCGGTCAAGCATCTGGTCCGCTCGCAGATTTATTCGGACCTTGGCGGAGCGGCGCTCTTCGCGGCGCTGGTATTATGGCTCGGACTGCAAGGCGCGATCATCGGTTTCATGGCGAGCCACCTGATCCTGTTTGCGTTCGGCGCGATTTACCTCCGCCGCGAGCTTGGCGGCGATGTGCTGCGCCCCGACTGGTCGGCGTTCGACTGGTCGGTGGTGCGCAGCAACATCGGCTTCGGCGCTTCGGGACTGTTCCTCATCGCGCTGGTCAATTTGAGCGTGATTCTGGTCTCGCGGCTGATCATCGACCGTTTTGGGGCGGAAGCGAACGGGTATTTTGCCAATGCCTGGCGGATTTCGAGCGTCTACCTCGGGGCGGTGACCGCCACGACCATCGGCTATTTCCTGCCGACACTGGCCCGCAGCAAGGACAATGCGGCGATGCGAGACGAGGTCAATGCCACCTTGCGGTTCTATTTACTGCTGTTGCCGCCAGTGATGGTGGGGATCATGGCAGGCGGCGAAGTGGTGGTCTGGGTGATCCTGAGCAAAGCCTTCCTGCCGGTGGCCGCGCTGCTGTTGCTGTTTGTTCCGGCTGAACTGATGCGCGTCCTTGCCGATACGCTGCTCGCCCAGTTTCTGGCCCGCCGCCGGTTGCGACCCTATACGGCGGTCTACCTCATCCAGTTCGTGCTGTTCGTCGGCCTGTCATTCTGGCTGGTCCCCCGCGCCGGGATTACCGGCGCTGCAGTGGCTTATTTCATTGCGATGTCGGCCAGCATGGTTCTGGCGTTCGGTCTGTGCAGCATCTTGGTCGATTTCCGGCTCGAACGCGCAACGCTGGCCACCGCCCTGCGCGCCGTGATGCTGCTCGGCGCGGTGGTATGGCTCAGCGATCAAGTCGAATTGATTCCACTGCGCCTGGCCTATTGTGCACTGGCGGGCGGAGCATGGTTGTGGTTGTCACGCCACGATGACAATCTGCGTCAGATGATCGCGGTGATACGTGGCCGCAGGACCGACTAGAGTTTTTCCGACTTACGTCGGTCGGGCTGGTGCCGTCTTAAGCAGAAAAACGCTAGCTACCCGCGCGGCGTACAGACAATGTCGGCGAAAACCCCGTCGAGCCGATCGGTCGAAGCTAGTGGACCCCCGCTCAGCGCTTCGTGCACTGCATAGTCCCGCTCTTCGAGCCAGCGCAGCAGCCCGGCCGCGCTATCGCCTTGTTCGGCCAGATTGTCGTGGCACAACTCGATGAACAGCCGGGGCCGGAAGCGCGCGATGCTCTGCTCGGCACCACGCAGCACCTTGAACTCGAACCCCTCGACATCGATCTTGATCAGATCGATGCGGGTCAAGTCGTGCTGGTCGACATAGCTGTCGAGCGTGATGACCGGAACCATTAGCCCGCCGGTGCCATCCGGCATGAACCGGTCGGCGCCGCTGTTGGTCGCCGCCGCGCGGCCGAAGCTCAATGTCCCTTCGCTCTCGCCCAGCCCGATGCCTTCGACCCGGACATTGGCGAAGCGGTTGAGCGCGATGTTCGACTGGCAGTGACGCAGTGTTGCCGGGTTGGCTTCGAACCCGATTGCCTGGCCCTGCGGTCCGGCCAGCTGCGCAAAATTGAGCAGGACATTGCCGATGTTGGTGCCGACATCGATCACCGTGGAACCGGGTTGGACCAGCGCCAGCAACTTGCCGCGCTGATCATCCTCGACCCCGTAATAGACCAGCCACTGGACGTAATCGGACAAATCGAGATCGTAGCTAATGCCCTTCCGCGTTGCCCGGCGCATGCTGGGCTGCGGATAGCTCTCGGTTCGCGGGCGCAGGATGGCTGGCAGGACCGGCCCCGCCACGGCGATCGCCTGATCGAGACCCGCGATCACGAATCCGCGCCGGACTGCCTTCGCCAACCTTCCGATCAACCGCATGTTCTCAAATCCCCCGGAATGCGCACGCATCGCGTCGATCTTCGACGACACATACCACAATAGCCTAGGCGAGGCCGCCCGGACTTGTCCCGGCGAAAATGTCTCGGCGAGCAGAATTTTCGTTGTCTTGCAAGATTCTGGCCTTAGTCAGCGCGCAACGATCGAGGAGTCGCCAGCATGTCCGCCTTCATTCACGCCGCCGCAGCGATCGACCGTCTGGGTGGGCGCCGCTGGGTCGCGCGGGCCGCAACTGCGGCCTATCGGCGGAAGAATCCGGGGCAAAGCTTCTCGGTCGATCATGCGGGCCGCTGGGTCAACCAGCAGAGCGAGGCGACCGTCGTCAGCCCGATCATCCACACCACAACCTATCCTGCATTCCGCAATTGGGTGATCGAGCACTGGTGCCACGCGGCGATGCCCGGACCTGGCGATACGGTGATCGATGTCGGGGCGGGTGTGGGCGAGGAGGCTATCGTCTTTTCCCACATGGTCGGTCCGACCGGCAAGGTCATCGCGATCGAGGCGCATCCTGGGACGTTCCGCTGCCTTGAGGAAACGATCCGGCGCTCCGGGCTGGCCAACGTCGTGCCGCTCGGTGTCGCGGTGGGGGATCGCGAAGGGACCGCGCGGATCAGTGGCAGCGACAATTTTTTGACCAATTCTATCGTGGTCGGCCGCGATCGGGACGACATGGTCGATGTGCCGCTGCGCACGCTCGATGCGGTGGCCGATGAGCTTGGGCTGGGAGAAGTGGCGCTGCTCAAGATGAATATCGAAGGCGCCGAGACCGCAGCGATCGCAGGCATGGCCCGCCTCGCGGCGCGGACGCGCGCGGTGGTGATTTCATGCCACGACTTCCTGGCCGACCGGGGTGACGATGCAGCTCTGCGCACCCGCGAGCCGGTCCGCGAACTGCTGACAGCGCAGGGCTTTGCGGTAACCACCCGGACCGGGCATGCCGAAGACTGGGTCAGGGACAACCTCTACGGCGCACACCCGGGCTGACGTCCTTTCAGTAATCGGTCACCAGCGTCGCGTTTTCCTTGACGCCCAGGGCGCGGCGCGCAGCACGGTTGAGCAATTCGCGGGTGCGCCACGGCAGCAGCGATAGCGCCGCCCCGCCAAGCCAGCGGGGGTGGAGCGCCAATCTGACATCGTTGCGCAGCACTTCGCGCAATTGCCGGCGAACCCAGCCAGTGTCGCGCGTGCCAACGCGGAGCGCGACCCAGGCGCTGCTCCGGCATACGCTCGCGCGGAAATGGCGCAGGTCCGGCTGCATCGCTGCGGGCAACGCCGGATCTTGCGCCAGGCGGTCGCACACCACCATCAGCATGTCGTGATTCTTCTGGATCGCCTTGCCCATATTGCCGCCGTGATCGCGCAGCACGACGGTCGGCGTGGGATCGTAATGAAATTTCCAGCGCAGCCCGATCCGCAAGTGGATCGCCTCGCCATCGCTGAACAGGTCTTCGTGCCAGTGGCATTCGGCGAAACATGCGCGCCGGAACAGCGGCGAACTGATGTCGGGAAAGCCCTCGCCGAAGGCGTGCAGGATCGCGGGCATGAACACGCCATCGATCTGCGCGCAGACATGTTCCCAGCGTTCCCCGCTCTGCTGGTTGAGCGCCAGCGCGGGGGAATAGACCACGCCGTAGTCGGCCGACAGCGCCGCAAACTGCGCGAGCTGGCGTTCAATTTTGTCGGGCAACATATAGTCGTCGGAATAAAGGATGCAGACGAATTCGCCGGTCGCTGCCGCAACACCCTGATTGAGTCGGCGGGACAGCGATTCGTTGGCGTCGTGCAGCAAGCGGCGGATGCGCGGATCGGCGAACGACTGGATCACCGCGCGGGTGCCATCGGTGCTGCCGTTGTCGATCACGATCAGTTCGAGATCGGGACAAGTCTGGGCGAGAACACTCTCAATCGCTTCGCCGACATAGGCTTCGTGGTTATAGCAATTGAGCACCACCGAGACGGCCGGCATGATTACTCTCCGGTCATTCGCTCAATCGCGCGGTCGAGATGCTCGAGCGTGTCGATGCTGTACCATTTGCGCGGCTGGACCGATGAAACAAAGAGCTGGCGCTGCGCCATCAACGCTTCCCACACGCTGGTGAAGTCGCCGTCGGGCGGGGTCAGCGCGGCGACTTTGGCGGGGTTGAGCACCTGAATGCCGCAGGCATAGGTGGGGGCGATCTCGTCGCGACTGAGCCGGGTCACCACCGGGCCGTCATGGAAAATATAATCGCCATCGAGCCCCGGCACCGGGGCGACCGGCACCAGCAGACAGGGCGGAGCGCCGAGCGCGTAATAGTCCGCCGCCAGCTCGGCGAAGTCGATATCGGTCACATTGTCGCAGGTCAGCACGAATACCGGCTCATCCAGCTGCGAGAGCAGCGTGTGGTGAATCCACCAGCTATTGGCCTGGCCATCGGTGTTGTGGATCGAAGTGACCTGATGCTCGATCAGATGCGCGGCGAGCATCCCGCCCTTGTAGCCAACGGTGACGTGAATCTGTTCGATCGTCGGGCGCAGCTTTTCGATCCCGCGCGCAATCAGGGTCGATTCCAGATAGGGCACCATGGCCTTGGGCATGTACTGCGTGGCCGGCATCATGCGCTGGCCGCGCCCTGCCGCCATGATCACCGCATGGGTTATGCGCGATGTCATCAAAGCTCTTCGGCAGCGGGCGGGTTCATGATGATCGAGAGCACTTCTTCTTCGCTCAGCCGGCCCATCGTCGCGGAGGAGAGTTCTTCGGTGATCGGCACCGGGTTCTTGATGTTGAAGTCGATCGCATAGTGCGTCAACCCGTCGAACTCGTGCTCGCTCGCATAGGGGCGTTCCATCTCGCCGACCAGATATTCGTCGTCGCGCTCGCCCGGGCGGCCCGGGATCCGTTCCCACCTGCCGCCTTTTTCGCGGATCCACAGCTCGAGCATGTCGCTGATCTGGACCGCCTTCATCTTGCGGGTCAGGACCTTGCCCTGCAATTCGTCGACATGATCCATTGCGGTCCGGATCAGGCCGACTGCCTCGTCCACCTTAATGAAGAACCGCCGCATGTCCGGGCCGGTGGTGCCGATCACCCCGGTCGCATCGTGCATCTGCTTCCATATCGGCAGCACCGACCCGGTCGACCAGGCCAGATTGCCGAAGCGGACGCAGACGAATTTGGTGTCGCTCTTGGCGTTGAGCGAGCAGAACATCCGCTCCATCAGCGCCTTGGTCATCGCATAGGTGTTGCGCACCGGCGGGGCGGCCTTGTCGGTCGAAATCCCGATCACCGTCTCGATCCCGCGATCCATGCAGACCCGGGCCACATTCTCCGATCCCAGGACGTTGACGTCGACGCATTCGAGCGGAAATTTTTCGGACAAATCGACAAACTTGGTTGCGGCGGCGTGGATGACGATGTCCGGCCTGGCTTCGATCACCGCATCGCGGAATGAATCCTGGCTGACGATATCGAGCGGAATCACCGGACAGCCGGTGATCCGTTCCGCCACCATGTTCTGCTTGTTGTTGCGCCCGCCAAGATAGACGTCGTACTGGTCCTTGAGCGTCAATCCCAGGCGGCGACCGAGAAAGCCGGTGCCACCGGTAATGAGTACGCGTTTGCGCATTTTTGGACCTTACTGCGTTGGGATTAAAGCGGTGCCGGGTAAATAGCGCGGTTGGATTTGAGCGCAAGCCGCATCGCGCACTAATCGCCGCGCCAGTCGCGTCCATCTGCCCGCCCGGATTAGCCGATTGTGATGCGCGGGCGAACGCGATAGGGGAAGCCGGTGTCCGGGAGACCTCCCGGCGCGGGCCGGCCTGGTGCCAAGGTCCGGTGTTGAACCTGGCAGGATGCATCCCCACCCACCATGACCGTATACTGGCTGCTCTTTGCCTTTGCCGCGCTCATGGCGCTGGCCTATCCCAATCGCGATCATCGCATTCCGGTAACCCTGGGGCAGTATCTGGCGCTGGTCGGCTTCCTGGTGGCTTACGTGCTGGTCGCCACGCTGCGCTACAACATCGGCGGCGACTGGCAGACCTATGATGCGATGTATGATTCGATCCGCGTCGATACCTTTTACGAGGCGATGGGCGACACCGATCCGGCGTTCGGCATCGTGATGTGGGTAGCCGGCCAGTTCGATCTCGGCATCTACTACGTCAACGGGTTCTGCGCGTTCCTGATCGGGCTTGGCGTAATCCGTGCCGCGCAGGGCACGCGGGAGCCCTGGCTGGGGGTGCTGATCGCGGTTCCCTACCTGCTGATCGTGGTCGGAATGGGTTATATCCGGCAAGGCGCCGCGATCGGCATGATCCTGCTCGCAATCGATGCGTTGCGCCGCGGCAACCGGGGACGGACAATCGCCTTCCTCGCGCTGGCGGCCGGGTTTCACTCGACTGCCAGCGTCGTTTTTCCGCTGTTCGGCTATGCCATGAGCCAGCGCCGCAAGGTCCTGGCGCTGGCGCTTTCGATCATCGGCGTAGCCGTGTTCATTGCGGTGCTGGCCCCGCGCCTGACCGAATTCGAGACCGGCTATATCAATGCCGAATACGAATCGGGCGGGGCGCTGACGCGGCTGTTGATGAGCCTGCTGCCCTCGCTGCTCCTGCTGGTGCGCCGACGGGCGTTTATCGACAGTCCGCGCACGCGCACGATCTGGCTGGGCCTGGCGATCGCCAATTGCTGTGCTGCGGTGGCGCTGGTGCTGAGCCCTTCGTCAACCGCAGTTGACCGGATGGCGCTCTATTTTTCCGTCATCCAGATCCTGGTGATGGGCGACATTGCCGACCTCGCCAATGTCCGCATGCCCGCCACCATGCTCATGCGTATTTTGGTGATCGCGCTCGCGGCCTCGATCCAGTCGGTGTTCCTGATCTTCGCCAGCCACGCTTTCGCCTGGGTTCCGTACCAGTCGGTGCTGCAGTTCTTCTGACGAACGATGGTCGCTGCTCCGCCGCTGGTCATGGTCTGCGCCAATCTCGCGTGGAATCTCGTCAATTTCCGCGCCGGGCTGATCCGCGCGCTGCTTGCCGACGGGTACCGGGTGATGGCCGTGGCCCCCGCCGACCCGGCGATGGAAGCAAAGCTGGCGGAACTCGGCTGCAGTTTTGCGGCAGTACCGATCGACGCGGCGGGCCTTTCGCCGTGGCATGATTTGCGCAGCTTCCTCGCGCTGCGGCGGCTGATCCGCCGCCACCGTCCGGCCGCGTGGCTCAGCTGGACGATCAAGCCCAACATCTATGGCTCGCTCGCTGCGGTCGGTCAGGGCGTGCCAGCATTTCCCAACGTGTCGGGGCTGGGAACCGCGTTCATCCGCCGCAACCTGCTGACCACTCTGGTCAAGCGGCTCTATCGCGCCGGATTCCGCCGCGCTTCCGCAGTGTTTTTCCAGAACCCGGACGACCGCGACCTCTTCACCGGGATGGGGTTGGTGAGTGCCGCGCAGGCCCGACTGCTGCCCGGATCGGGGATCGACGCCGACCATTTCGCGCCGCAATCGCAGGCGCGGCCCCCGCGCCGCCGCTTTGTCATGCTGGCGCGGCTGGTCGCCGACAAGGGCGTGCGTGAATATGTCGCGGCAGCACGACTGGTGCGCGCGCGCTGGCCCGACGCCAGCTTCCGCCTGATCGGGTTTCTCGACGTTGCCAACCGCACCGCGATTGCAGCGGAAGAAGTCGCGGGCTGGGTAGCCGAAGGCGTGATCGACTATTTGCCGCCGGTCGACGACGTCCGGCCCGTGCTTGAGGAAGCGGATTTCGTCGTGCTGCCCTCATACCGCGAGGGACTGTCGCGCGTGCTGCTCGAAGCCGCAGCGTTGCGGCGTCCGATAGTCACAACCGATGTGCCTGGTTGCCGCGATGTCGTGATCGACGGGGTTAACGGCTATTTGTGTGATCCACGCGACGCCGCAGCGCTCGCGGCCGCGCTAGAGCGCGCGGCGGCGACCGACGATGCCGCGTGGCAGGCGATGGCGAGCGCGGGGCGTAGCCGGGTCATCGACGAGTTTTCGCAAGGCCGGGTAAGTGCACTCTATTGTGACGCCCTGCGTCAGGCTGGGGTACCCCGCCCGGCCGCGTGACGTCGCGACAGCATTTCGCAGCCGTGGAGCCTTCCCATCGCCCCAAGCTTATCCTAGAAGCCCCAAACACTGGCGGCCTGGCTGCCATGCAGGCGATTGAAACGAGGAGATTTGTGTTGAGCAACCGGATGCCTGCGCTGTCGGGCACACGCGCTCTGCGCCCAATCAAGCAACTGCTTCGCGCGATCCTGCTGGTCGTGGCGGTCGGAGCGCTGGCTGCCTGCGCCACCCGTGGCGGCAAGATTCCCTATGACGTCAAGGATTTCGGGCCGCCGGACCGGCAGTCTTCCGAAGAAGCAGGTTACGAAGTTCCGCTTGGCCCGCTCGATGTCCTGAAGGTCAGCGTGTTTCTGGTTCCCGACCTGTCGGGCGAGTATCAGGTCGACTTGCAGGGCAACCTCGACCTGCCGCTGGTCGGCCCGGTAAGTGTCCGCGACCAGAGTACCGAGACTTTCGCTGCCTCGCTGGAGCGGCTGTACGGCCAGCGTTATTTGCAGAATCCCGATATCACCGTCCGGCTGCTGACCACCAGCAACCGCAACATCACGGTTGAGGGTGGGGTGAACAATCCGGGGATCTTCTCGCTGACCAGCCGGACCACCTTGCTCGGCGCGGTCGCACTGGCCAACGGCGTAAATGTCAACGACGGAAACCCCAAGCGTGTCGTAATCTTCCGCAAGGTCGATGGCAGAACCATGGCTGCGGCGTTCGATCTGACCTCGATCCGTCATGGCGAGATGGAAAATCCCGTCGTTTATCCGGGAGACACGATTGTGGTCGACAGCACGGCGCTGCGCAGTCTCTATCGTGACCTGCTCCAGACGATCCCGCTTCTCACGATTTTCACTCGAATCTAACCGCAGCCCGCTGCGGCGCGCTGGCGTCGCAGCGGAACAGGGCCGTCCAATTTATGATAGCGCAAAATTCGAACTTTATGGGCAGCAGCGGAATGGTTCAGGCATCGGGCCGTGCACCTGCCGGGGCCGGGATCCAGCACGCTTCCAATTTCGAGCTCAGCGATGTCCTGCGCGTGCTGTCCGAGCGCCGCCGGATCATCCTTGGCGTGGGCGTTGTCGGACTGGTGCTGGGCATTCTTGCGTCGCTGCTGATGACCCCGCTGTTCCGCGCAACCACTCTGCTCGAACTCAATTCGGATACCAACACCGTCATCGATCAGGTCAAGGGCGGGGCCGTCGGTGGCAGGTCGAACGGTCAGGAGCAGCTCGCCACCCAAGTCGGGTTGTTGCGCAGCGAAGCGCTGGCGCGCCGGATCGTCCAGGATCTCAACCTCAGCGGCGAGCCGGGGTTCGGCGGCAACGAAGGCACGCGCCAGCACCGCACCGAGCGGGCTGTTGCGGTGGTCAAGGGCGGAACCACTGTCGAAGCCATCAAGCAGAGCTTGCTGATCCAGGTCAACTATTCGGCCACCGACCCAGGCATGGCGGCCAAGGTTTCCAACGCGCTGGCCCGCGGCTTCATCGCCAGCAGCCTTGAGCGGCGCTACGATTCGTCGTCTTATGCGCGCAAGTTCCTGAGCGATCAGCTCGCCCGGACCAAGACTGCGCTCGAAGATTCGGAACGCAACCTCAACAGCTATGCGATCGATGCCGGGCTATTCAAGACGCCGGGCGCGGTGGTCGACGGCAAGCCGACCCAGGGCACCACGCTTGCCGTGGCCGATCTGGGCGCCATGAACGATGCGCTCAACGCGGCCCGCGTGACGCGGATCAACGCGGAACAGGCCTATCGCAGCACCAGCATCGATTTCGTGGCCGACCAGGCCGCCAACGTCAGCACGCTGATCCAGCAACGCGCGCTGCTGCAGGCGCAGTACGACGACAAGGCCAAGGTATTCAAACCCGAATATCCGCAGATGCGCTCGCTCGCTGCGCAGATTTCGCGGATGGATGCAACCATCAATGGCGAACGCGGGCGGACCTCAACGTCCAAGCGCGCCGAACTGCAAGGCGCATATCTGGCGGCCCAGCGCGCCGAGGCGGCGATCGAGGCGCGCGTCGCGGCCGCCAAGGGCGAAGTCCAGGGCGAGGAAAGCCGCTCGATCCAGTACAATATCCTGCAGCGCGAGGTGGATACCAACCGTGCGCTCTATGACGCGCTGCTGCAGCGCTACAAGGAAATCGGCGTCGCTGGCGGGATCGGCCAGAGCAACGTCAGCCTCGTCGATGAGGCCGAGCCACCGCGGGGTCCCTATCGGCCCAATATGATGATCAATGCGCTGATCGGGCTGTTGCTCGGCCTGTCCGCCGGCGTCGGGCTGGCCTTCGCGATCCACTTGCTGTTCGACAACATCATCGATCCCAACGATGTCCGCACCAAGCTGCATCTGCCGGTGCTGGGCGCGATCCCGATGGAAACCGAAGATCGGACGCTGATGGAGGCACTCGCTGATCGCAAATCGGACGTATCGGAGGCCTATTACTCGGTGCGCACCGCGCTCAAGTTTGCGCGGCCCGAAGGCGCACCGCGGACTTTGCTGGTCACCTCGACCCGCCCGGGCGAGGGCAAATCGACCTCGGCCTATGCCATCGCCAGCTCGATGGCGCGGCTCGGCAGTCGGGTGCTGCTGATCGATGCCGATTTGCGCAAACCGACCTTCGTATCGAGCCGCGACGATGGCTATGGCCTCGCACATTTGCTCGGCAGCGAGGAACCGCTGGCGGACTTCGCCGAAAAGACCCAAGTCGATAACCTCTTCCTGCTGCCGGTCGGCCGGTTCGTCGGCTCCGCCGCCGAACTGCTGGGTTCGAGCCGCCTCCCGGCCATTATCGGCGAAGCGCGCGAAGATTATGACATGGTGGTGCTCGACGGCCCGCCGGTGCTGGGACTGGCCGACGCGCCGCTGCTGGGCTCGGTCGCCGAAGCCACTGCGATCGTGGTTGAAAGCCGCGAATCGCGGACCACCAATGTCGTCGAAATGGTCCGCCGTCTGATGGATGCGGGTGCCAATGTGATCGGCGTGATCCTGACCAAGGTCGGGCGCAGCGGTAACGGCTATGGCTACAACTACTATTCCTACACCTACGGACACGACGATACCGGCGGACGCGTCAGCTCCAACCCGGCCCGCGCGCTCGATCTTGGCAAGACGAACGACTAAGTGAGACGGTGACCCGATTGACCAGTTCCGATTCCTCACCGGCTGCGCGCCGGATGATTGCCGTCGTCGTGGCGTTTGCGCTGGTCGGCGCGGCCGGCCTCGCGGCAGCCGGGCGAAGCGCCGAAACGACGGCAGCGCGCCGGGTTCCCGCGCTGGCAGCGCTCGGCCCCGGGAAGCTCGGCCTGTTGCGCAGTATCGAGGTGGACAAGAACGGCCAGGTCCCGGCTGGCATCGCTGCGGCCGCGCGGCGTGCCTTGCCCGGCTCGCCGCTGGCCTCCGAGCCGTTCTTCGGCGTCGCAGCCGCTGGCTTTCGCGGCACTGCGGCCGGGACGCCGCAGGATGCCGCGCTGCTGCGCGAAGCGGTGCGCCGCAACCCGCGTTCGCGCGAAGCCCGGCTGTTGCTGATGCGGCACGCGGTCGCGGCGGGCAATCTGGGCGAAGCGATCGATCAGCTGGCGGTACTCAACCGGTTGAACTCCTCTGCCGTCGAGCAGCTGATGGCGGCGCTTGGCGCAGCGATCTCGACCGACCGCCAAGTCGACGAAGCGGTCGCTGCGCTGCAGTCACACCGCGAGCTTTACCGGCCATTCATTGGCGGGTTTGCGCAGACCAAAAAGCCGCCCGCGCTGATCGTCCATCTGATCTCTTCGCTGCCGCCGGTTGCCTTCGAGGATCCGGAATCGCGCCGTCTCGCGATCATCCAGATGATCAATGCCCAGGCTTTCGCGCAGGCGCGCGCGCTATGGCAGGTGCGTTACCGAAGCGCGACGCCCGGCCTGGTCCACAGTCCCGACTTTGCCGACCGGACCTCGCCCCCGCCGTTCAACTGGGCGCTCGAGCAGAACTCCACCGGCGTCGCCGAACGGGTGGCAGGTAAAGGAATCGAACTTGAGTATTACGGGCGCGAATCGGGCCTGATCGCCAGCCAGCTGGTAACACTGGCACCCGGAAACTATCGCGCCATCCTCGATTATCGCACCGAAAGCGGCGCGCCCGGCGGCATCGCCATGCAACTGCGCTGCGCTGACACCGGTGATGTCCTGGCGCAAACTCCGCTGCGCGCCGCGCCGGGGACCGGGCAAAAGCTTGCCCTGCGCTTTACGATTCTGCCGACCCAGTGCCGCGGACAGGTGCTGGCGCTGGCTGGTCTGCCGCTGGAAGAGCGCAATTCGCAGGCGATTGTTGCCCGGACGCTGACGATTGAGCCCGGAGCCGCTTCATGACCGCCCGATTCGCAATTTTTTCGCGCGCCAACGCGACGCTGGCCTATCTGGTCGCCGTGTTGCTGCTTGGGGGAGCCAGCGCCGCGGCGTTTCCGGCCAACACCTTGCTCCAGCTGCTCGGGGCAGGGCTGATCGGGTGGACGCTGTGGTCGGGCTCGGGGCCGTATCGGACACGGACCGGGCTGCGCTGGTTCGGTATCGCGCTGGCTGTCCTCGCGCTGGTCCAGTTCGTGCCGTTGCCGCCAGCGCTGTGGTCGGCCTTGCCGGGTCGCGATACGGTGGCGCAGGGCTTCACCATGCTCGATATCGCGCCGCCTTGGCTGGGCTTGTCGCTCGCGCCGTGGAAAAGCCTCGCCGCGCTAAGCTGGTGGATTCCCGCGCTGGCGCTGTTTTGCGCCGCCCGGTCGGAAGGCGGCCCGCCAGTGCGCCAGTTGGTCATGACGATCGCGCTGTTCGCGGGGCTGTCGGTGCTGCTCGGGACGATGCAGCGGATTGCGGGCAGCGGCTATCTCTATCTGGTCACCAATTACGGCGAAGGGCCGGGGTTCTTCGCCAACAGCAACCATCAGGGCAGCTTCCTGCTCTGCGCGCTGGCGCTATGGGGCGGCTCCGTCGTCTCGGAGATGCGCCAGGACCGGCGGCGCAAGTGGCGCAGCTCGACCCCGATGTTGCAGCTGGGTCTGGGCGCATTGCTGGCGTTCGGTGTGCTGATCAGCGGATCGCTGGCCTGCGTCGTGCTGCTGGTGCCGGTGCTGGTGACCCTCGCGCTGCTGGCGCGGCCCGATTGGCGGATGTCATTGCCTGCGGTGATCGGGCTCGGCGCGGTCGTTCTGGCCGGAATGCTGGCGTTCCTGTTCTTCGGGCCGGTCGCCAACGATCTGACCGCCAAGAGCGCGACTGCGGGGATCAGCCGCCAGGAATTCCTCTTCACCGGCGCGCGGATCCTGCGCGATTTTGCACCGTTCGGCACCGGGCTCGGGACGTTCCAGGACATCTACCGCTGGTACGAAGATACCGCCAATGTCGGCACCACCTATGTCAATCACGCGCACGACGACCTGCTCGAGCTGTTGATCGAGACCGGGATCTTCGGTCTTGCCGCGCTTGCAGCGTTCCTCGCCTGGTTCGTGCCCCGGGCGCTCGAGCTGTGGCGCGGCGACCGGACGCAGGTGATGGCACTGGCGGCCAGCACGGTAATCGGGGTCGAGCTGCTGCACAGCCTGGTCGACTATCCACTGCGCACTGCGGCGATGAGCTCGATCATGGCGCTGGCTTGCGTCCTGCTGGTCCGCGTGCCCGAAGCGGCACGGAGCAGCGGTCGCCGTCGCCACGCCGATCCGGCAGCACCTCGTCAACTGGTGCAGATCTAGCGTTTTTCCGCTTAAGACGGCACCAGCCCGACGGAAGTCGGAAAAACGCTAGCGCAAGTCCGGTTCAGGCCAAGGCAATGTCCGGCGCGTCTTCCTGCTTCATGCCGATCACATTGTAGCCGCCATCGACGTGATGGATCTCGCCGGTCACGCCCGAGGCAAGATCCGAGAGCAAATACAGCCCGGCCCCGCCGACATCCTCGATCGTGACGTTGCGGCGCAGCGGTGAGTTGAGCTCGTTCCACTTGAGGATGTAGCGGAAATCCCCGATGCCCGAGGCGGCCAGGGTCTTGATCGGCCCGGCCGAGATTGCGTTGACGCGAATATTGCGCGGGCCAAGGTCGTTGGCGAGATATTTGACGCTGGCTTCCAGCGCAGCCTTGGCCACCCCCATTACATTGTAGTGCGGGATGACCTTTTCCGCCCCGTAATAGCTCAGCGTCAGCACGCTGCCGCCAGCCTCGGGCATCATCGCCGCAGCCCGCTGGGTCACCGCGACCAGACCGTAGGCCGAGATGTTCATCGTCATCTGAAAGTTTTCGAGGCTGGTGTCGAGATACAGGCCGCGCAGTTCGGCCTTGTCGGAAAAGCCGATCGCATGGACCACGAAGTCGAGCACCGGCCAGCGCGCCTTGAGCGTTGCGAAAGCGGTATCGAGCGCGCCCATATCGGACACGTCGCATTCGATCAGGAAATCGCTGCCAACGCTATCGGCGAGCGGGCGGACGCGCTTTTCCAGCGCTTCGCCCTGATACGAAAAGGCGAGTTCCGCGCCGGCCTCGTGCAGTTTCTGCGCGATCCCCCAGGCCAGCGACTTGTCGTTGGCCAGCCCCATGATCAGCCCGCGTTTGCCCTTCATCAGCCCGGTCATTCGCTCGTTTCTCCGTCCACTACCGCCCGCGCGCGATTGTCGGTCTGCCCCAGCATATCGCGCTCTTCGGGCGTCTCGGCGAGGGCCGCATTGAGCTCGGCCCCGATCACCATCCCTAGGCCGACCAGCCAGAAAAAGAAAAGCGCGATCATCACCCCCGCCAGGCTGCCGTAAGTCAGATCGTAAGCGAACAGGCTGCGCAGCACGACCGGAAGCAGCGCGGTCACCCCGATCCACCACGCCGTGGTCAACAGCGCGCCCGGCCATTTGGGAAAGTTGCGCCCGCGATAGGTGCTGGGGGTCAGCGAGACGAACAACAGGAACAGCGAAAGATAAAGCCCCAGCGCGGGGATGAAGCGCGAGAGCGATAGCTGGTGGTAGCTGTCGGCCACCAGCGGGAACCACGCATCGACCACTTCCTGCGCCGCACCGAGCAGGACCCCGGCCAGCAAGGACGCGAGCAGCAGCACCACCGACGCCAGGATCACGCCCGTAGAAAGCAGGCGATAGCGCCAGAACGCCTGCGTCGCGCGGGTCCCATAGGCGCGGCGCAATATGTCGCGGATGGTTTCGACCAGGCTGCCCACGGTCCATAGTCCGACCAGCCCGCCCACCCACAAGAGCCAGCCCGAACGCGCGGCGATGACCTGCCGCGCGACAGGCTCGACCACCGCAGCGACATCGCGCGGCACGGTGAGCAGGACGGCATGGAGCGACGCGAGCTGCTGCTGCGGCTCGCCGATCAGCGAGACGATTGCTGCGACCATGATGAAAAACGGAAACAGCGAGATAAGCGACATATAGGCCAGATTGCCAGCGTGAATGAAGCCGTCGTTATAGGCCCCGGTCCACACCCTTGTGACGATCTGGTGGAGCCTGGTACCCGGCCCGGCCGTCTGTTTTACCCGCTCCTGCAAGCCGGCGCGCCAGCGCAGCGCCTGCTTGCGGCGCGCTTCGGGCGAAAGGTCGGGGACGCTCAGTGCGGGCGCATCGGGCGCGGGCTGGACCTGCGCAACGGGCCGTTCCTCGACCGCCGGGGCGTGGATCAGCGACAGCGCGTCAGACTCCCAGCCGCGCGCGCAGCGGGCGCGGATCGCTCCAGCCTTCGAGCCGCCTGGCGAGATCGGCATCCCCCTCGGGCAATTGTACCTCAAGCGTGACCAGCTGGTCGCCGCGGGTCCCGTCCTTTCGGCTGAAGCCCCGGCCCTTGAGGCGCAGGACCTTGCCCGAACTGCTCCCCGGAGCGACGGTCAGCATCACCGCGCCATCGGGGCTGGGTACTTTGACCTTTGCGCCGTTTACCGCCTCGTCCAGCGTCACCGGCAGGTCGAGCCGCAGATTGTCGCCCTCGCGCTTGTAGAAGGCGTGGGCCTGCAACTGGATCAGCACCGTGGCATCGCCATTGCCGCCCGGCCCGGCCTCGCCCTTGCCCGCCAGCCGCATCTGGGTGCCATCCTCGACCCCGGCGGGCAGCTTGAGGTCGATCGTCTTGCCATCGGCCAGGGTGATGCGCTGCGTTGCGCGGGTCGCGGCATCGGGCAGCGTGACGTTGAGGCGGTATTGGACATTGGCACCCTTGGGCGCGGCGCGGCGTTGCTGCCCGCCGCCCATTCCCCCGCGCCCGCCGAACAGGCCTTCGAAAATGTCGCCCAGATCGACCCCTTCGGGCGCGCCACCGCCGAAGCCTTCGAAACCGTCGGCGCGAAAGCCGCGCTGGCCGCCTGCCCCAAACCCTGCACCGGAGCCTCCGCCGAAGCCGAACCCGGCGGGGTTGCCGTCGGCATCGATCTCGCCGCGATCGAACCGGGCGCGCTTGTCCTTGTCGGACAGCAGATCGTAGGCCTGCGTCACGACGTTGAAGCGCTCGGCCGCTTTGGGATTGTCGCGGTTGCGATCGGGATGAAGTTCCTTGGCGAGCTTGCGGTACGCGGACTTGATGTCCTTCTCGCTGGCGCTGCGCGCCACGCCCAGGGTGGAATAGGGATCGGCCATGCCGCCTAGCTAGGTTGCGCGGCCCGCCGGGGCAAGCCGTGCTTTCCTACAGCGCCGCGCGTAGCTATGGCGAAGCGGTCGCAGCGGGGACGCGATGCCAATCCGCTCGCATCCCGGCGCGAGACCGTGCTGCTTTACGTGAGACTTTTGTGTGACTTTCCAGACGGACATAGCGTGACTTTCGACCCGGCACAGAGCGTAATCCCCGACAGTGACCCCTTTGCACTGTTCGAAGCGTGGTTCGCTGAAGCGCGCGCGCGCGAGCCCAACGACGGCAATGCGATGGCGCTCGCCACCGCGACGCCCGACGGCGTGCCTTCGGTGCGGATGGTTCTGCTCAAGGGCCACGGACCGGACGGTTTTACTTTCTATACCAACAGCCACAGCCGCAAGGGCGGGGAAATTCTCGCCAATCCGAGGGCCGCGCTGCTGTTTCACTGGAAGTCGCTGCGCCGCCAGATCCGCATCGAAGGCTCGCTCGGCGAAGTCGATGCGGGAGCCGCAGATGCCTATTTTTCCAGCCGCAGCCGCGATTCGCAGCTTGGCGCGCTGGCCTCGGACCAGTCCGCGCCGCTCGCCGACCGTACCACCTTCCTCGAGCGCTATGCCGAACTCGCCGGGCAATATCCCGACGCCGTGCCGCGCCCGCCGCACTGGACCGGATTCTGCCTGACCCCTCGGGCGATCGAATTCTGGTGCGACCGCACGCATCGGCTGCACGATCGTCGCCGCTTCACCCGCCGGGTCGATGGCAGCTGGACCAGCAGCCTTCTATACCCGTGAAGATTGGCCTCTATCCATGAGAACCGCCGCCTCCCTCAATCGCAGCGCGGCCTACGCCAGCATCGCGGTGGCGCTGCTGCTGGTCGGGCTCAAGGGCTGGGCGGCGTGGTCGACCGGCTCGACCGCGATGCTCGGCAGCCTCGCGGATACGATGCTCGATCTGGTTGCGAGTATCGCGACGCTCGCGGGAGTGTGGATCGCGGCAATGCCCGCCGACGACGATCACCGCTTTGGCCATGGCAAGGCCGAAGCGCTGGCGGCGATGTTCCAGGTGGTGCTGATCTCGCTCTCGGCGCTGACCCTCGCGTTCCGCGCGCTGACCCAGCTGGTCGCGGGAGCGCGGCCGTCCGGCGCGAACGAGGGCATCGCGGTTTCGGTCATCGCTATCGCTGCAACGCTCGCGTTGCTCGCCTGGCAGGCCCGCGTCATCGCGCAGACCGGCAGCCTCGCCATCGCCACCGACAATCTCCACTACCGCTCGGACCTTGCGCTCAACCTCGCGGTGATCGCGGCGCTGGCGCTCGATCGCTATGCCGGATTTGGCGGAGCCGACCCGCTGTTCGGCCTCGCCATCGCGGCGTGGCTGGGGTGGGGTGCATGGCGCGCCTCGCAGGCGGCGATCGAGCAGCTGATGGACCAGGAATGGCCCGATGAGCGGAAGGCGCAGTTCCTCGAGGTCGTCGCGCGCCAGCCCGAACTCAAGGGCGTCCACGATATGCGCACCCGCAGCTCGGGCGACCGCGACTTCGTCCAGTTCTGCGTGTGGGTCGATGGCGGGATGAGCCTGAGCGCGGCGCACCGCGTGATGGACGAGATCGAGGCGCGGTTGATGAAGGAATTCCCCGGCGTCGAAGTGATCATCCATCCCGAACCGGAGGCGCTAAAATGACCATTCCCTATTGGCACGTCGATGCCTTCGCCGACCGCGCTTTTGCCGGCAATCAGGCGGCGGTGATGATTCTCGACACTTGGCTCGATGATGCAGTGCTGCAGGCGATCGGTGCCGAGAACCTGTTTGCCGAAACGGCGTTTGTGGTGCGCGATGCGAGCGGCGAGTCCGACTGGGAGTTGCGCTGGTTCACCCCCGAAGTCGAAATCCGGCTGTGCGGCCACGCCACGCTCGCCTCGGGCCATGTTCTGCTCGGGCTCGATCCGGCGCTCGAGCGGGTGCGGTTCCGGACCCGGCAGGCGGGGGTGCTCGAAGTGCGGCGGCTGGGCAATGAATATGAAGTCGCCCTGCCCGGGATCCCGACCGCGCCGGGCGAGTGGCCGCAGGCGGTCGCCGCCTTGGGTGCCGCTGTGCAGGAAGTCTGGCGCTCGCCCGATGGGCACTACAATGTCTTCCTGCTCGCCGATAAGGATCAGGTCTGCAATCTGACGCCGGACATCGCCGCGCTGGGCGGATTGGGCGAGCAGCAGTTCATTGTCACTGCGCCGGGCCGCGACACCGACGTCGTCAGCCGGGTATTCGTGCCGGGTGCCGGGGTGCCCGAGGACAGCGTGACCGGCTCGGCGCATGCGGTGCTTACCCCGTTCTGGGCCGACAAACTTGGGCGCGAGAGCTTTACCGCATTCCAGGCCTCGGCGCGCGGCGGGGCGCTGACCTGCCGCCGCGATGGCGCGCTGGCTTGGCTGGGCGGGCAATGCGTGACGGTGGTCGAGGGGGTTTTCAGGCTTTGAGAAAGGCCGCGTAAGTAAGCGCGATCCCCTCGCGCAGCGGGGTGGTGGCGCGCCAACCGAGCGCATCGAGCTTGCTCACGTCGAGCAGCTTGCGCGGGGTGCCGTCGGGCTTGCCGGGGTCGGTTTCGATCGGCCCGTCGTAGCCGAGCACGTCCATCACCAGCCGGGTTAGCGCGATGATCGACAAATCCACCCCGGTCCCGACATTGACCGGATCGGGATGCGAATAATGCTGCATCAGATGGACGCAGGCGTCGGCGCAATCCTCGACATAAAGGAATTCGCGGTGCGGGTTGCCACTGCCCCAGATGGTTACAGGGGTGCCAGCGAGCTTTGCCTCATGCACCTTGCGGATCAGCGCGGGCAGGACGTGGCTTGAAGCGAGATCGAAATTGTCGCCGGGTCCGTAAAGATTGGTCGGCATCGCCGAGATGAAGTCGCTGCCGTGCTGCTGGCGATAGGCCTGCGCCAGTTTGATCCCGGCGATCTTGGCAATCGCGTACCATTCGTTGGTCGGCTCGAGCGGCCCGGTCAGCAGCGCGTCCTCGCGGATCGGCTGCTCGGCCAGTCGCGGGTAGATGCAGCTGGAGCCGAGGAACAGCAGCTTCTCCACGCCCGCCGCCTGCGCGCCCGCCAGCACCGCAGTTTCGATCAGGAGATTGTCGAGCAGGAAATCGACCGGGCGGGTATCGTTGGCGAGGATCCCGCCGACCCGCGCCGCAGCGAGGAACACCGCCTGCGGGCGCTCCGCCGCCAGCCAATCGCGCACCGCCAGCTGATCGGTGAGATCGAGCGTCTCGCGCCCGGCGGTCAGGACTTCGCAGTCTTCGCGCGCCAGCCGCCGGACCAGCGCCGCGCCGACCATGCCGCGATGCCCGGCGACCCAGACGCGCTTGCCGGCCAGCGAATAAAGAGCTGTCACTTCGCCGCTGCCTGGAACAGCCGGATCAGCTCGGCAATCCGCGCGCGCACCGGATCGAGCGCGCCGTCGTTGGTCTTGCCGAGCCGCACCACGGTCAGTGCCTGCGACGGCGACACCACGACATATTGGCCGAGATGGCCGTTGGCCGAGAAGACCGAACCCGGCGCGCCGGGAAACTCGAGCTTGCCGCTGCCGACTTGCGGGCGGTTGCGCCAGATCTGCGCGCCATAGCCGGGGTTGCGCGGATTGGCGGCAAGCATGAAGTCGATCCAAGCGCGCGGGACCAGCTGCGCGCCGCCCGCCGAACCGCCCTTGCGCAGGAACTCGCCGAACTTGGCCCAGTCGCGCGCGGTGCCGTGGATCAGGCTGCCACCGATCAGCGTACCCGAAGCGTCGAATTCGGGGAGCATCGATTTCATCCCCAGCGGTTCGAACAGCCGCGTGCGCAGATAATCGGTCACCGCCTGACGCCGCGCTGCCGGATCGGCGCTCGCGGTCAGCGCGCGCGCGGCGATGTCGGCGAGGATCACGGTGGTGTTCGAGGAATACTCCCACTTGCGCCCCGGCTCGGCCTCGAGCGGCTGGCTTTCGGCATAGGCGGCCATATTGTCGCGCCCGTCGAGGAACAGCATCCGCACTTCGTCGGATTCATACGGCGGATCGCCCGCCTCGGTGTGGCGCAGGCCTGAGCGCATCTGGAGCAGCTGGCGCAGGGTGATCTCGCCGCGCGGATCGCCGGGGCGGTCCCAGCCGGGCACCGGGGCGCTCTCGTCGAGCCGCAGGCGGCCATCGGCGACCAGCAGCCCGATCAGCACGCCCGTCACGCTCTTGGCCATCGACCAGCTGACGAAGCGCGTGTTTTCGTGATAGCCGGGGCCATAGCGTTCGGCGACGATCCGACCGCTGCGAACCACCACCACCGCGCGGGTCTCTTGGGTTGCGGGATCAGTAAACAAAGTATCGACCGCGCGGGCCAGTTTCTCGCGTGCAATGCCGGGCTTTTCGGCCACCGCCTTGATCGCCGCCGCACTCAGCGGCGGCAGCGGCGGCGGGGCCGTGTCGCCGCAACCGATCAGGGCTGGCAGCAGCGCGAGCGGCAGGATAAGGGACAGGCGGCGCATCGACATGGCGCGCTTTCCATGCGCAAGCAGAGTCCCGATGGCAACCGCAAACCCCCAATCGACCATGCCGCGCCGCCGATCGCGCCGGATGCTGCTGCTCGGGCTGACGCTGCTGGCGGCGCTGGTGGCGGTGTTCTGGGGGCCGATCGCATCCTATGCGGTGACCGGCAGCTCCTACGGCGCGCGCGTCGCCTGCTCGTGCCGCTATGCCGGAGGGCGCAGCCTGACCGATTGCAAGAAGGACATGGAAGCCGGGATGGAATTGGTCACGCTGAGCGAGGATACTGCCGCCAAGAGCGTCACCGCGCGCTTTGCGCTGCTCGCCCCGCAGACCGCGATGTTCCGCGAGGGGCAAGGCTGCGTGCTGGAGCAGTGGGCGGACTAAACTTCGGTCGAAGCGATCCAGCCGCCGCCGACCACCCGTTCGCCCGCATAAAGCACCGCCGCCTGGCCGGGGGCGACGCCGTATTCGGGCATGGCAAAGCGGATCGTGATTGCCGCGCCATCTCCCAGCGGGCCATCGAGCGTCACCGGGACGGGCTTGGCCAGTGAGCGGACCTTGGCGGTCAGCGGCTGATCCGACAGCGGGCCGATACGATTGGTCTCGATAATCCGCGCCGCGCCGACCGCCAGCAGGCGCTTGGGTCCGACCCGCACCTGGCGCTCCTTGGCGTCGATCGCGGTGACATAGAGCGGTTCGGGCTGGCCGCCGATCTCGATCCCGCGGCGCTGGCCCACGGTATAATGGATCACCCCGCGATGGGTCCCCAGCACTGCGCCGGTTTCGGCATGGACGATTGGCCCGGGCGCTTCACCTTCGGGACGGATCGCGCGCACCACCTTGGCGTAATCGCCATCGGGGACAAAGCAGATGTCCTGGCTGTCGGGCTTGGCCGCGTTGCGCAGTCCGGCGGCCTCGGCCAGTTCGCGCACCTGCGCCTTGGGCAGGCTGCCCAGCGGGAACCGCAGATAGTCGAGCTGCGCTTCGGTAGTGGCGTAGAGGAAATAGCTCTGGTCGCGCGCCGGATCGGCGGCGCGGTGGAGCTGCGGCCCGCTGGCGGCCTCGACCCGGCGAACATAATGCCCGGTGGCGAGGCAATCCGCGCCGAGCTCACGCGCCATCGCGAACAGATCGGTGAACTTGGGTCCCATATTGCAGCGAATGCAGGGGATCGGGGTGCGCCCGGCGAGGTAATCCGCAGCGAATTGCTCGACCACTTCTGCGCGGAAGGCCGAGGCATGATCGAACACGTAATGCGCGATGCCGAGCCGGTCCGCGACACTGCGCGCATCGCGGATGTCGTCGCCCGCGCAGCACGCGCCGTTGCGGCCACTCGCCGCGCCGTGATCGTAGAGCTGGAGCGTGATGCCGATGGTCTCGGCCCCGCTAGCAGCGGCGAGCGCGGCAACCACCGAGCTATCGACCCCGCCCGACATCGCCACGACGATCCGCCGGGGCGTGGGCGAATCGGCCAGCTGGAACAGCGCGGCGTGCCGGGCCAGCGCGGGCAGGAGAGGGGCGGTAGCCATCGCCCGCGCCCATACACTTCCCCGGCGATATGGCCAAATCTTGTGCGGGCACCCCCGGTTCGCCGTGCTCCGAAACGGTTAACTATCCTCAACGCTTCGTAAAGCCGGGCTTTACCGGACCTTGACCATCTCTGCGCTAGAGCAGCGTCCATGGACATGGGATTCGCCCTGGCCGGCCAGCTTGCCGGACCCCGCACCGGGAGTGCGCCGGACTTCGCATCGAGCGGGTTCGACTGGCATGGGCTGCATGCACGGCTGGCGACGGCACATGCGGCGCGGCGTTCGATTCTCGCGCTTGCCCCGCCCGCCGAACGGTTGGGCAGTTTCGACGGTGAAGCGGCGGCTGCGCTGGCCGCGCACGAGGTTCGGCTAACCGCACCTTCGCAGCCCGTTAACCCAACTGATTTAGCGGATGGCAAACCCCCCGCAGGCATAGCGGCAAATGTCGCCGGTCCAACCAGCTCCGGCGATCGAGGAAAATGATGATCGAGAACCAGAAGATTCGACCGGCAATGGTGATCGGCCCGCTCGGCGAGCCGCTTACGATCGAGTCGCTGCCCGCGCCCCAGACCACCCGCTGGGTGGTGCGCCGCAAGGCCGAAGTGGTCGCTGCGGTCAATGGAGGCCTGTTGTCGATCGACGAAGTGTGCGAGCGCTACAGCCTCACGCTCGAGGAATTTGCGTCGTGGCAGCGTGCGGTGGATCGCTCGGGCATGCAGGGCCTCAGGGTAACGCGCATCCAGCACTACCGCGACCTGTACGAGCGCCAGCTCAAATACTGAGATTTCGCACTCAACCTGCCGCGCTTGGGCTGGGCGGCTGAACTCCCAAAAAGTCACAAGACAACCGTTACTTGCTTCTATAGTCTCCTGAAAATCCGGCGGATCCGCTGTGGTTCGTACGGTCGCCTGCCGATGCGCATTGTCGGCAGTCCACGGACACAACAGGAGGATAAACATGGGTTGGATTATCGCATTGATCGTTGGTGGTGCCGCCGGCTGGCTGGCCAGCATGGTCATGAACCGCGACGCCTCGATGGGTATCGTGATGAATATTATCGTCGGTTGCATCGGATCGGTGGTCGGCAATCTGATCGCCAACCAGTTCGGTTATGCCGGATCGGTGCAGGAATTTTCGCTGACCGGGCTGTTGATCGCCCTGCTCGGCGCAGTCGTCCTTCTGGCAATCGTCAATCTGGTCCAACGCGGCCGCGTTCGCTAATCTGCTGACATCGCCTGCAATCTGGCGGGGCCTGCAATCTGGCGGGGGCAGTCGCGAGGCCGCCCCCGTTTTGCGTCTCTGCGCTGCTCGACGCCAGCATGTCGTTGGGCGAAGGCGCATTGCCACCCTGCGCCAGCTTCTCTATGCCCTGCCTCACGATTTTTCCCTGAAATCCGGTGCGATTGCGCCTCCGACCGCAAGTGTCTTGCCGAGGGTGCCTTAGTAGATTAATACAGTCCCGACTTGATGTGATTGGGCCGAGACGAGAGCGGTGGACGCGATGAACTACGAAACCACGATTAACGCGCATGACGCGCTCGACCCGTTGACCGAAGTCGAGGCCGAGGATCGGCGCTCGCGCCGCCGCCTGATCGTGATCGGACTGGTGGTTGCCGCGCTGCTGACTGCGGTGTGGTTCATGATGAAGAGCGGCGGTGAGCCCGAACTCGGCGCGGACAAGGCTTCGCAGGCGCCGGTTGTCTCGGTGGTCTCCCCCGGGCGGACGACGATCGAAGGAACCATCAACGCCACGGGCACGCTGGCGGCGCGCCGCGAAATGCCGGTCGGCTCGACCGGCGAAGGCGGGCAGGTGGTGTCGGTGCGGGTCGAGCCGGGCCAGTGGGTCGGGCAGGGCCAGGTGCTGGCGGTGGTCGATCGCTCGGTGCAAACCCAGCAGCAGGCCGGCCAGGCCGCGCAGGTCCAGGTCGCCCAAGCCGATGCGCGGCTGGCGCAGGCCAATCTCGACCGGGCGCTCAAGCTGGTCGAGCGCGGCTTCATCTCGCGCGCCGATGTCGATCGTCTGACCGCGACCCGCGATTCGGCCAACGCCCGTATTCGCGTGGCGCGCGCGACCCTCGGGCAGTTGCAGGCGCAGGCGGCGCGGCTCAATATCGTCGCGCCGGCGGCCGGACTGGTGCTCGAACGCAATGTCGAACCCGGCCAGACCGTCGGGGCCGGTAGCGGCGTGTTGTTCCGGATCGCCAAGGGCGGCGAAATGGAACTGCTTGCCAAATTGGGCGAATCCGATCTGGCGATGCTGGCGCCGGGGGTTGGGGTCGAAGTGACCCCGGTCGGCAGCCCGCGCAGCTTCACCGGCCAGGTCTGGCAGATCGCCCCGGTCATCGATCCGCAATCGCGCCAGGGCGTTGCGCGGGTGGCGCTGGCCTATGCGCCAGGGCTGCGTCCCGGCGGCTTCGCCTCGGCGGTGATCAAGTCGGGCACGGTAGTGGCGCCGCTGCTGCCCGAATCGGCGATCCTCTCCGATGCCAAGGGCAGCTACGTGCTGATCGTTGGCAAAGACAACAAGGTCGTCCGCCAGAGTGTCAGGACGGGTACGGTCAACGCCCAGGGGATCGCGATTATTGAGGGGCTGAACGGCACCGAACGGGTGGTTCTGCGGGCCGGTGGCTTCCTCACCCCGGGCGAAACGGTCAACCCCAAGTCGGTCAAGCCTTAATCCCGTTGCGCCGCGCGCAAGTACAGGACGAGCCATGAATTTCCGCAATCTTTCCGCCTGGTCGATCCGCAATCCGGTGGTCCCGATCGTGCTGTTCATCGGCCTCACACTGGCGGGCATCGTCGCGTTCATGGGGATGAAGATCCAGGGCGATCCCGACATCGAGTTTCCGATGGTGATCGTGGTCGTCGCGCAGCCCGGCGCTGCGCCGAGCGAAATCGAAACCCAGATCACCCAGCGGGTCGAGGCGGGTGTCCGCTCGATCAACGGGGTTCAGACGATTTCCTCCACCGCGCAAGAGGGCCGCAACCAGACGATGATCGAGTTCGCGATCGGCACCGACATCTCCGAGGCGGTAAACCAGGTCAAGAATGCGGTCGATCAGACCCGCGGCGATCTGCCCGACGGGATTCTCGAGCCGCAGGTGTTCAAGGCCGAAACTTCGGGCGAGCCGATCGGTTATTTCGCGGTTTCCGCTAATGACATGACGATCGAGCAACTCAGCTGGTTCATCGACGATACCGTGGCCAAGCGTCTGCTCTCGGTGCCGGGCATGGCCGAAGTGGGCCGTAATGGCGGCGTCACCCGCGAAATTACGGTCGAACTCGACCCGGCGCGGATGCAGTCGATCGGCGTGACCGCGAGCCAGATCAACGCCGCGCTGCGCCAGATCAACGTCAACGCTGGGGGTGGCCGCGCCGAAATTGCCGGATCGCGCCAGTCGGTCCGGGTGCTCGGCAACGCCAAGACCGCCTACGATTTGTCGCAGACCGAACTCAGCCTGGGCGGCGGGCGCACCGTCAAGCTCGCCAATGTGGCCAGGGTCACCGATCGCTACGGCGAGCTGACCTCGCTCGGCAAAGTTGCCGGACGCCAGGTGGTGACCTTTTCGATCGCGCGCTCGCGCGGTGAATCCGATGTCAGCGTCTATGACGCGGCGGTGGTCGAGCTGGCCAAGATCGCCAAGGAAAACAACGATCAGGTCAAGTTTACCAAGCTCTACACGGCGGTGCCGGAGATCAAGGCGCAGTACGATAGTTCGATCGAAGCCATGGTCGAGGGTGCGGTGCTCGCGGTGATCGTGGTGTTCTTCTTCCTGCGCGATTGGCGTGCGACTTTCGTCTCGGCGCTGGCAATCCCGCTCTCGGCGGTCCCGACCTTCTGGTTCATGGATTTAATGGGGTTCACGCTCAACGGGCTCAGCCTGCTCGCGCTGGGGCTCGTCGCGGGGGTGCTGGTCGATGACGCGATCGTCGAGATCGAAAACATCGTGCGGCACATGCGGATGGGCAAAAGCGCCTACCAAGCCTCGATCGACGCCGCCGACGAGATCGGGCTGGCGGTGGTTGCGACCACTTTCTCGATCGTCGCGGTGTTCCTGCCCGTCGGTCTCATGCCGGGCGTATCGGGGCAGTTTTTCAAGAATTTCGGCCTGACGGTTGTCGCCGCGGTGCTGATGAGCCTGCTGGTCGCGCGAATGATCACGCCGATGGTCGCGGCCTATTTCCTCAAGGCGAAGGGGCAGGCAAGCCACGGCGAAGGCGCCTCGATGGACCGCTACATGCGAATTCTGTCGTGGTCGCTCGATACCAGGATTGCCAAGGCAATGCGCGCCGGGGTGGTCACGGTGCCGACCAACTGGTGGTATTACCTCGTGGCGGCGGTGTTGTTTGCAGTGATCGGCGTGGGCCCCGTCATGACCATCAGGGCGGCCAACGCCCCGCTAGCGGCGCTGGGCCTGCCCTCGTTCCTGGCGATCATGGTCGCGATCGTCGCGGGGGGATTGGTCGGCTGGGTGCTCATCCGCCTGGCGGCGCTGCTAGCGAGCCTGATCGGGGGCGGCTTCTCGGCCTGGTATCTGACGGTCCGGCAACGCTTCGCTGCCCGGATGCGCGATCACCGGATCTGGATGATGGGCGTCGGCGCGGGTGCCTTGGGCCTGACCGTCGTGATGTTCGCAATCCTGCCGCAGGAGTTTTTCCCGACGGGCGACAGCGCGTTCAGCCGAATTTCGGTCGAAATGGTTCCCGGGACCACGCTGCGCCAAACCGAAGTGGTCATCGACGAGGTCGCTGACGTCATCCGCAACGACCCCGACGTCAAGGAAGTGCTCGAGCGGGTCAGCGAAGGCAATGGCCGGGTATTCATCTCGCTCAAGGACGACCGCAGCCGCACGAGCGTCGAGTTCGAACGCGAATACACGCCCAAACTGCAAAAGATTGCCGACGCGCGGATAAACTTCATGAGCGGAGGCCCGGGACCCGGCGGTGGTTCGAGCCGGCCGATCAACGTGATGCTGTCGGGCTCCGACCCTCTCCTGCTGGAGCGCACCGCTGCAAAGCTGATCGACCAGATGAGCGGCCTCAAGCAAGTGGTTGCGCCGCGCCTTTCCGCCGATTTGCGCCGTCCCGAGATCATCATCACGCCGCGGCTCGACCTCGCGGCAAGCCTCGGGGTGACCACCACCTCGCTGAGCCAGGCGATCCGCGTCGCGACGCTGGGTGAAATCGACCAGAACGCGGCGAAGTTCTCGCTCTCGGACCGGCAGGTGCCGATTCGCGTCAAGCTGCCGGTCGAATCGCGCCGCAATCTCGATACGCTGCGCAATTTGCCGGTCCCGACCACCACCGGCGCGGCGGTCCCGCTGTCGAGCGTGGCCGACATCAGCTTCGGTTCGGGGCCAACCTCGATCCAGCGCTACAACCAGAGCCGCCGGGTGTTTGTCGGCGCCGACCTGGCCCCGGACGTGGTCAAGGGCGAGGCCGACAAGGCGATCAAGGCCCTGCCGATCATGAACAACCTGCCGCAAGGCGTGTCGAACGCGCCGTTCGGAGCGGACGAGTGGCAGGCCGAGATGATCACCAACTTCTTCATCGCGCTGACCGCAGGTGTGCTGCTGGTATTCTCGGTGCTGGTGCTGCTGTACCACCGCTTCGTCTCGCCGCTGGTCAATATGGGTTCGCTGTTCCTTGCGCCGCTGGGCGGGCTGATCGCGCTGTTCATCGCCGGGCAGCCGGTGTCGATGCCGGTGTTCATCGGGATCCTGATGCTGTTCGGGATCGTCGCCAAGAACTCGATCCTGCTGATCGACTTCGCGATCGAGGAAATGCAGCGTGGTGTTCCCAAATTTCAGGCGATTATGGAGGCCGGGCACAAGCGAGCACAGCCGATCGTCATGACGACTGTTGCAATGACCGCTGGGATGATCCCGACCTCGCTCGCGCTGTCGGGCGACAGTTCGTTTCGCCAGCCAATGGGGACGGTGGTGATCGGGGGCCAGATCCTGTCGACGCTGCTGACCCTGCTGATCGTGCCGGCCGGGTTCAGCCTGGCCGACGGCGTTGAAAAGCGGATGGGGCCGTTCCTGCGGCGCAAGTTCCTGACCTATGACCCCGAAGATTCGCG
>JANOOJ010000193.1:0-2123 GCA_031421295.1 Novosphingobium sp. | reverse complement strand
CGCGTTCCTGGCGATGGTCAAGGATTCGCACTACATCGCCGAGGTGGTGCCGCATCGCACTGCCGCGGTCGCCGACAGCCGATTGATCCGGTTCGCGGGTTAAACCTGCGCCTCCATTTCAGGAATTTCGCCGAGTGCGGTCACCCAAGGCAGCCGCCGCTTGGTCCATATTTGTCGTTTCGGCGGTCCCAAAGCGGCGCGTTGATCGAGGCCACCGACCCGCAGCGAATAGTTCGGGTTGTTGTCGGTGGGATGGCGATAAACTGGTGCGCCACAATCGCCGCAGAATGCATGTCCCCGATGCGAGCCACTCTCGGCAACCTTGATGTAGATTTTTGGTGCGCCACCGATCAGCCGAAATGCATCGGGTGACGCGGGGACGGTTACCCGGAACGCCGAGCCCGTAAGGGTCTGGCAATCGAAACAGTGGCAAATCTGGGCCGAGCGTGGGTCCACTTCGGCTTCGTACGCGATCTTGCCGCAATGGCAGCGCCCCTCAACTCTTATCGTTGCGGTCATCTCCTGCTCCATAATCCAGCACTTTCGCAGTCTGAACAAATCCGCTGCTAGATCAACTGCAACTGCCCGTCGGCATTCGGCCTCCTGAACCCCCCGCAATCGAGATCGATCTTGACCTGTCCGATCCCCGCTCGCCGGCACGCCAGACGGAAGCGGGTGCGGAACAGGTCGGCCCACACGCCGTGCGGCTTCATCCGGCTGAAGAAGCCTGGGTCATTGTCCTTCCCGTCACGCACCGAGCGGACGATGCTCATCACCTTGCCCGCGCGGTCGGGGAAGTGGGTGGCGAGCCATTCGCGGAACAATGGCGCAACCTCGTGCGGCAGGCGGACCATGATCCAGCTCGCCGAGCCGACGCCCAGCGCGCCTGCGCGTTCTAGAATGCCCTCGATGAACTCATCCGTGATGCAGGGGATGACCGGCGCAACCGAAACGTGCGCGGGGACTCCTGCGTCTACCAGCCGCCCCAGCGCTGCCAGCCGCTTGGCCGGGACCGAGGCGCGCGGTTCGAGCAGGCCAGACAGCCGCGGATCGAGGCTGGTCACCGATATGCCGACCGCCACCAGCTTGTGCCGCGCCATCTCGGCCAGCAGATCGAGGTCGTCGAGCACGCGGGCAGACTTGGTGGTGATCGTCACCGGATGCCGCGCCTCGAGGCACACCTCCAGCACCGCCCGCGTAATCCGATATCGCCCCTCGATCGGCTGGTAGGGATCGGTATTGGTCCCCATCGCGATCGGCGCGGGCTTGTAACGCGGGTTGGCGAACGTGGCGCGGAGCAGCTGCGCGGCATCAGGTTTGGCAAACAGCTTGGTCTCGAAGTCCAGCCCGGGCGAAAGATCGTGAAAGGCGTGGGTCGGGCGAGCGAAGCAATAGATGCAGCCGTGCTCGCACCCGCGATAGGCATTAACGGAGCGGTCGAACGCGATGTCGGGCGACTGGTTGAAGCTGACGATGGTCTTGGCGTGTTCCTCGATCACCGTGGTGCGAAGTTTTGGTCCGGGACCATCGATTTCACCAACGGTATCCAGCCAGTCCCCATCCGCCTCCCGGGTCGCCAACCCGAACCGCACCGGCACCCCACCCGACTGCGCGCCGCGACCGTGGGTAGGCGCGGTCATGTGGACCGCGAAACGTCATGCGAAAACCCGTGACCTTTGCCCGAAATTGCCACGTAACACACTGAAAACAGTGTATTGTACGCCAAGCTTCCAAGACCGCTACCGTGACTTTCGGGAAGTGCGCGCATAAGCTTGCGGCGATGTCGGAAGGGTAGCGAGTCGCAATACCGGGCCATTCCCCATGTAGAACATAAACGGAACAAAATCGCAACCCGTTTCACACGGAGCCACGAAGATGTCGGTGAGGGGGGCAAGCCGACAAGATCGGATGCTATGCAGAATCCCGCAGAGCGGCTTCGCCGCATCCGGGGCATCTTCGTGTCTTCGTGTGATACCCGCTACTTCTCCCGCAGTCGCGGCATCAGTTCGACGAAGTTGCACGGGCGGTTGCGGCTATCGAGCTGCTCGAAGAGGATCAGGTCCCAGCCGTCCCGTACCGCGCCGTTCGAGCCGGGGAGCGCGAAGATGTAGGTCCCGCGCGCC
>JANOOJ010000192.1:0-6530 GCA_031421295.1 Novosphingobium sp. | reverse complement strand
AACTACCAGCTTCCCGGAATGGCAAGGAAATCGCTCGCTTCGATGGGGCAACTCAAACACCGCCTGGCGATCGGGCTGATCGGGGCCTTCGCGCTCCAGTCGCTGGTTCGACTGGCGCTGCTGGTGCCGCTGCACGGCTTCGAACGGGAAAGCGTGGTCGTGCACGCTCTGGCACTGGCCTCGCTGGTCGGTTTGGCTGGGACGGGCCTGGTTCTGGCGCGCGGCCGTCCCGCCATGCAGTTGGTGCTGGCCGTCGTGCTTGGCACCGTCGGCGTGGTCTCGACAATCTACGATATCATCGCAGCCGCGACCGGTGCGATGCTGCACCAGGCCATGTCTCTCGCCGCAATCGGCAGCTTTTACTGCGCGGAGCAGGAAGTGGCGGCGTGCCTTGGCGATTATTGGCATGTCACGGCGCTTGTCGCGGCATGGGCGCTGGCCTGGGCGGTGGCGATATTTGTCTGCGCGGATGCGTTGGCCGCGCTGGTCCTGCACTGGTTGCGAGGTTTAGCCCCGCGCTGGCTCGACACACGGCTGCTGCTCGCCGGGCTGGTTGGTGCTGGTGTGATGTGCTGGATCGTAATCCCGCGTGAAATCCTCGTGGGAGAGCCGCTTTACGTCTTCCTGACCAAGCGCGCCTTCGTCCAAGGGCCGGTCGAACTGGTATCGATTCCGCGTCCGGACTACCGCCCTGCGCCCAGTCCTGCGGTCACCCCGCGAACTTTGATCTTGATCACAGTGGACAGCCTTCGCGCCGATGCCGTCCAGCTGCAGGCGCAGGGAGACAGCCTGACGCCGTTTTTGCGCGAGCTGGCACAAGCGGGGCATCTGCACGATCTCGGACCGGCAACGGCGATTTGCGCAAGTTCCTATTGCGGGATCACCGCGCTGCAATCGTCCAGCGACTGGGCGACACAACAAAAGGGTCCGCCGCTGGTGCTGCCCGACGTTTTGGCGGCCAACGGATACCGCAGCATCTTCCTGCTCAGCGGACCGCATCGCACGTCGAAGAATCTTGGCGAGATCTATGGTCCGAACGTCGCTGTAGTGATGGACGATGCCAGCCCGGATTCGGCGGGCCTGTCCGACGATCGCGAGCAGGTGCGACGCCTCAGACAAGTCCGCATCGACGAACCGGATCGGACCTACCTGTCGATCCACTTGATGTCGGCGCACAGCGGCGGCAGGCGGTTCGGCGAAGGCAGCGGTCTTTCCGCCGACATCCTCGATTATACCGCCTATTACCGCAGCGGGGTGCGGCAGGCGGACCGGATCATCCGCGAGCTGTTCGGCGTGCTGGAAGCGCGAGGCCTGCTGGCCGATGCCTTCGTCATCATAACCGCCGATCATGGCGAGCGGATCGGGCAGGGCGACGATGTCGGCCACAACGCGCGGATCGATCGGGCGACCGCCAGCATTCCTCTGCTGATTTACGATGCGCGGACCAGCGGTTGGCCCCCGCTGCCGCTGATCAGTCAGCTGGATGTTGCGCCGACGCTGGTGGCGGCCGCCGGAATTGGCCCGCCGGCGTCCTGGCGAGGGCAGGCTTTGCAGCATGCCGTGCGCCGTTCGGCGGTGCCGGCCGATTCTCTCGAACGGTCGGCGATGGTGGGCATGGTGAACGGCAGGCGCATGTTTTTCCTGTGCGATGTCAAAACCGGCACCACGCAGGTTCAGCCGATGGGCGGGGCCGGTTTGACTGTGGCAGAGCGCACCGCAGCCCTGGCGCAGGCTCCCGCAATGCATGCCGGGCTAGCGACCCGCCGCGACGCAATCCGCTGCTTCAGGCCAGCCGCAACGCGACTTCGTTGATAAATCGCACGTGATCCCCGTGGCGAGCCACTCAGCCTTGGCGGATAGCGCGCCGAGCATGGCGGCGAGGTCCAAGTGGTGCGTCTGGGGCTTCACGAAAATTTCAGGGATTGGTGCGAGAATGCTGCGCATGAAACGCACGCTCATCCTCCCCGCACTGCTGGCCCTCGCGGCCTGCAACACCAGCCCCGCCGACGAGTTCGTCAAGGCGCAGGCCGCATTCACCCAGCACGATTATCGCACCGCGCGGATTCATCTCGCGTCGGCACTGGCGGTCAAGCCGGACGACAAGGCGATGCTGCTGCTTCAGGCCCGGACACTGATCGCATTGGGCGACGGGGACGGTGCCGGGTCCGCGCTGGAAAAGCTGACCGGGATGAAACCTGCAACCGGCGAACTGGCCGAGCTGTCCGCCGAGGCAGCGCTGCTGCGGCGCGCTCCCGATGTCGCTTTGGCGCTGTTGAGCGAGGCTAAGGGAGCCGAGGCCGATCGGCTGCGCGCGCTCGCGGCGATCCAGAAGGGTCAGCTGGACAAGGCTGGCGAATATTTCGAGAGCGCCATGAAAGCGGGCGGCAATGCCCGGCTGTTCGCCGATTATTGCCGTTTCAAGCTGCTGCAGGGCGATTTGCCCGCCGCCAAAAGCCTGCTCGCACGCGCAGAACTGGCCGATCCCGAGGGCCTCGATGTCTTGCTGGTCGCCGGTCAGATCGCGCTCACGCAGGGCGACCTCAAGCGCGGGCTCGACCGGTACGACCGCGCGACCAAGCTCTATCCCGACAGCCTCACCGCGCTGACCGCCAAGGCAGCGACATTGGGCGACCTCGGGCGGATCGACGAAATGCTGGAGATCGTCAATTCGGCGGCGAACTTTGCGCCGGGCGATTTGACCGTGGTCTATCTCAAGGCGCGGGGCAACGTCGCCAAGCAGGACTGGGATGCCGTGCGTGCCGCGATCCGGCCGATCGAAGCCACCGCGCCGCAGCTGCACCCGGTGCGGGTGCTCTATGCCGAGGCCCTGTTGCGCCTCAAGCAGCCCGAGCTTGCCCGCGCGCAGATCGCGCCGATCGCTCGTGCGCAGCCCGGCAACCGGACCGCACTTGCCCTGTTGGCCGAAACGCAGCTCGCGACCGGCGATGCCGCCGCCGCGCTGACCACCATCCAGCCGGTAATCGGCGATCCGACCGCGCGGACCGAAGAACTCGCGCTGGCAGCCAAGATCGCCAAGGCAGCTGGGAGCTCGCAAGCCGCAGCGCTGGCCCAACGCGCCAGCAATCCTGCGCCAAAGGCACTGGCGGCCGATCTTGCCGAAGGCGATGCCGCGATCCGCGCACAGGATTGGGCGCGGGCAATCGTCGCCTATGATCGGGTGCTGGCGGTGACCGACGGGCGCAATGCGATGGTGCTCAACAACATGGCCTATTCGCAGCTGATGGTCGGCAATCTGGCCAAAGCCCAGTCATTCGCCGATCGCGCGGTCAAGGAAGCGCCGCAGAATGCCGCAGTGCTCGATACCGCAGGCTGGGTGCGCTTCAAGGCCGGGCGCGAGCTGGGCGAAGCAAAACGCCTCCTCCGACTTGCAGCGGAGAAGGCGCCAGCCAATTTCAATATCCGGGCGCATCTGGCCGAAGCCGAACGCGCCCCGGGTTAGGCGTCAGGCGAAAGCCGGTACTTGCCGGGCCGAAGCCGGGCGGCGACGGCGGCGCAGCAGGAACAGCGTGGCGAGACCGCCCGCCATCATGCCGAGCATGCCGGGTTCCGGAACCGTGGTTCCGCCCGAGGTGGTGGTCGTGGTCCCGCCCGTGCTGGTCATCGTGCCCGATCCGCTGGCCGAGGTCACATTGCCCGCGCCGGTGATCGACTGGTAGCGCACGAAGAAATCGCTGAGCGTGAGCGAGGTCAGCGGCTGCGAGAAGTTCAGCGTGAAGCTGCCCGTGCCGGTCTGGCCGGTGGTCAGCCCGCCGCTGCCGCCGCCTGCGCAGCTGCCGGTCTTGGCATCCTTGAAGCAGACATCGACCGTGCCGATCCCGTTGGGATAGTTGCTGTTGAGCGTGGTGTAGCTGA
This sequence comes from Novosphingobium sp., assembly GCA_031421295.1. Classification (GTDB taxonomy): domain Bacteria; phylum Pseudomonadota; class Alphaproteobacteria; order Sphingomonadales; family Sphingomonadaceae; genus Novosphingobium. The sequence continues at coordinate 2,657 of JANOOJ010000192.1, read as the reverse complement.
ACGCGCCGGTCGAGGTCGCGCTCGAGATGTTCGGATCGGTGTTGAACGCGAAGCTCGAAATCCGCGAGGTCAGCGGGCTGCTGGTGGTGTTGCTCACCGAATAAGCGAATGTATAGCTGGTCGGCGAGACTGCGGTCAGCGTGAAGGTGGTGCTGCCGGTCAACCCATTGATGGTCGTGCCATCGGAGAAGCCGTTATAGGTGAAGGTGTAGTTGTTGCCGATCGAGCTGCCATCCAGCGTGATGGGCTCGGCCAGCACCGGAGCGGCGACGGCAAGGCTGGCGATCGCAGCGATCGGCAGGAATACGCGGTTCAGTTTCATCTCAAGTCCCCCAATTGATTACATGGTTGACCCTATGCAACGCAATCTACGTGCCAGTTGCGGGATTTGGGGTATGACAGTGGTTAATGGCCGCGTTGGGGGGCGGCGATTGTCAGCCGTGCCGACAGTTTTCGTGGTTAACCGGCCAGCCTCAGCGCGATGTCGTTGATTGAACCGAACGTCATCGCTTTTCGCCAGCGTATCGAGCCGCGGATCGGGCACGCCGACATTGCCGACATTGGGCTCGATCGTGCAGAACGGATAGTTCGCCGCCTGTGCCGCCTGCGTCTCGGTCAGCGCGTTGAACAGGGTCGATTTGCCGACGTTGGGGAGGCCGACGATACCGCATTTGAAACCCATTAGACGTTCCACTCTTTGATCCGACGCCGCTAAGCGAGAGGACACCACTTCGATTTATGACTACCTTTGTAGTCTCCGGTCTGTTCGACGTTTTTCAGCCGCGGCGAGCCTCGCTGGTTCGCTATAAATACGATTCAGCAACGCATGAGCAAAATCAAAGACGTCTTCGGCGTCCTCCATTTCAAGAATCCCCTCGTGGACACCATCGTCCCCATTCTCTTTGACAGCTGCCGAGAGGCCACGAAGATCAGCGGGCAACCGCGCCTGATCAAACAGCCAACGAAGTCGGGGAGCCAAGTTCCTCCTTTGTTGCTTGTCGGGTCCCCCATCAAGATTCGGATCGGGAAGAAGCTCTTGGGTCGCCAAGTCTAGGCACAGGCGGAACATTGCACTAGCCGCATTTGGACAGCCAATTGCCAAGCAACGCGCTCCCTCAGCGAACGCCGCGTCGACCAAATCGGGGAGGTCGGGCGGTGCTGGTCTGGCTGCTATGTCAGCGATGCTGATGAATCGATCGAACCTGAAAAATTGGCCCAGATCGTTCTTAAATCCGGTCACGGAACCGGCAGTCCGAAACTGGTCTTTGAGAGCAATTTCACTCAAGACAATGCGGAGAATCGACGGCTTGTGACAGCTTCGGCAGGTAGCGCAAATTTCGAAGACGTGCGCCCAGCCATACTGATTTCCTACATAGACGTCCGCAAGGACATCAAAGGTCATCCTGTTCGCTTGGCAACGTGGGCAATCAGCAACGATCGTGGACATGGCTCAGTTCTTGTGTTGAGAGTGAGTAGAGTGACGTGTCGCGTTTAGATAAAATATAAAGTATTGCATGAATTTGTATCACTCCGCCAACCGCAACGCGACGTCATTCATAAACCGCACGTCGTCGCCTTGAGCGAGCCATTCAGCCTCGGCCGAAACCGCGCCGAGCATGTCGGCGAGATCGTCGACCTCGTCCTTGGCGTAGTTGCCCAGGACATAGCCGGTCACCCGGTCCTTGTGCCCGGGATGACCGATGCCGAGCCGGACGCGGCGGAAGTCGGCACCCAGATGCTGGTCGATCGAGCGCAAGCCGTTGTGCCCTGCGGTGCCGCCGCCCTGCTTGACCTTGACCTTGAAGGGCGCAAGATCGAGCTCGTCGTGGAACACGGTGAGCGCATCGGTATCGAGCTTGTAAAAACGCAGCGCCTCGCCCACCGCGCGGCCGCTTTCGTTCATGAAGGTGGCGGGTTTGAGCAGGATAATCCGCTCGCCGCCGATCCGGCCGTCCTGGATCCAGCCGAGGAATTTCTTCTGGACCGGGCCGAAGCCGTGGATGTCGGCCAGCACATCCGCCGCCATGAAGCCGACGTTGTGCCGGTGCATCGCGTACCCCGGACCGGGATTGCCGAGGCCGACCCAGATTTGCACTTCTGACACCCTCTCCCGTTGAGCTCCGCTCGCCTGCGGCTCAGGGGAGAGGGCCGGGGTGTGGGGGCTGTCCGACTAGCGCAGCGCCCGACCGACAATCCCCACCCCAACCCCTCCCCTGAAGGGGAGGGGCTAGTTGGCCGATTACTCGCTCGGTGCCGCTTCGGCTTCGGTCTCGCCGTCGCCGGTTTCGCTGCGGAGCGCCGACGGGGCGACGATCGTCGCGATCGTGTAGTCGCGGTCGGTGATGGCCGAGGCCGAACCGGCCGGCAGCTTGACCTGGCTGATGTGGATCGAATCGCCGACATCGACGCCGGTGACGTCGATGTGGATTTCGTCGGGGATCCTGTCCGCGTCGCACACCAGCTCGAGCGTGTGGCGCACGACGTTGAGCACGCCGCCCTTCTTGAGGCCGGGCGAGTCCTCCTCGTTCTCGAACACCACGGGGACTTCGACGGTGACCGTCGCGTCCTTCGACAGGCGCAGGAAATCGACGTGCAGCGGGCGCTCGGTGACCGGGTGGAAAGCCACGTCCTTGGGCAGCGTCCGCACTTGCTTGCCG
>JANOOJ010000191.1:0-16587 GCA_031421295.1 Novosphingobium sp. | reverse complement strand
ATCGGGAGCTCGGGCAAGCTCATCGCGGGTCCTTCGACAAGCTCAGGACGGCCGGGCCTCGAATTTGGGTCGCCAGCAACGCCCGCCCAAGCTCAATACCGCCGTGCGACCGCGAATTCTGCGGCTTCGGCCATCGCGTCTTTCGCCGCACCCGCCGGAAATCCCGCAATCGCATCGATTGCGCGGCTGGCGAAGTGGCGCGCGCGTTCGCGCGTCGCGCTGACGGCGTCGTGGCGGTTGATCAGCGTCACCGCATGGGCAAGGTCGTCGTCGGAGGTGCGATGGCCGACGATCGCATCGCGCCAGAACGCGCGCTCGTCCTCGCTGCCGCGTGCATAGGCGAGGATCACCGGAAGCGTCATCTTGCCATCGCGGAAATCGTCGCCCTTGCCCTTGCCCATTTCCGAGGCCTCGGAATCGTAATCGATCGCATCGTCGACCAGCTGGAACGCGATGCCCAGATTGCGGCCGTAATCGTCGAGCGCGCGCTCCGCCGCCTCGCCGCGTTCGGCGACGACGGCGGAAATCCGGCAGGCGGCGGCGAACAGTGCAGCGGTCTTGGCACCGATGATCCCGAGATAGCGCTCCTCGCTGGTTTCGATCTGGCGCGCTGCAGTGAGCTGATCGACCTCGCCCTCGGCAATGATCGCCGATGCGCCCGAGAGGATCTTGAGCACCTTGAGGCTGCCGTCCTCGACCATCAATTCAAAGCTGCGGCTGAACAGGAAATCGCCGACCAGCACCGTCGCCGGATTGCCGAACACGATATTGGCGGTGGCCTTGCCCCGGCGCAAATCCGAGCCATCGACCACATCGTCGTGCAGCAAAGTCGCGGTGTGGATGAACTCGACCGCCGCGGCGAGCTTGAAGTGGCGGGTCCCGCCGTAATCGAGCAGCGCTGCGCTGGCGAGCGTCAGCATCGGCCGCATCCGCTTGCCCCCGCCGGCGATCAGATGCCCGGCCAGCGCGGGGATCAGCGGGATCTGGCTTTGCATCCGGTCGAGGATGACCGAATTGACCTGATTCATGCCACTGGCGGTTAGCGCCAGCATCGGGGCGAGCGAAGGCTGCGCGCCGCGCGCGCGCAGCGGGATCACATTGTCGGATGCGGGAGCGCTCATTGCTCGCAAATGCAGGGGGTGCGGCCCGATGGCAAGTGCAAACGCGGCAATGGCGCTCGCACGATATGCAATTGCAAAAGGTCATGCTAGCGCGGTGGACATGTCCGACACCGTCCCCGATCCAGTCCTCGCCAGCTACCGCGCCAGCATCGACAACATCGATGCCGCGCTGATCCACATTCTCGCCGAGCGGTTCCGGATCACCCAGGCGGTCGGTGCCTACAAGGCAAAGAACGCTCTCCCCGCCAGCGATCCCGCGCGCGAAGAACGCCAGATCGCCCGGCTGCGCAAACTGGCCGAGGACGCCCAGCTCGACCCGGAGTTTTCCGAGAAGTTCCTGCGGTTCATCATCGATGAGGTGATCCGCCACCACGAGCAAGCGGCGGCGGGCTAAAGTCCCAGCATATCCGCAAATTGGCGTGCTGCGATGATTTTTGCAGTGGCAAACTTGTCCAAAACTAGCAGGCCGGATTTGTCACCGGACACCATGAAATTCGCCTCGCCCTTTTCAGCCAGCGCAAGCAGATAATTGTCCCCCGGATCGGATGAGCGTTCAACGCGGGGCAATCTGCCAACGTGGTTCGCGACTTTGCCGATCTCATTGATCAGAATCCCCGCGACCAACGGCGAAATTCGCGACCGGATTTTTGGATAGCGCGTGGCCATGCGCAATTCGTTCAGATGTTCATCGCAAGTCAGCAATTCAAATCGGCCATGCCGCCAAGCCTGAAGAATTCGCGCCGGTGTGGAGGTAGGAGCGATCATTGCACTGACGAGGACATTGGTATCGATGACGACTTTCAACGCCCCGCTCGTGCCCAAGCCACGGCTTCATCCGCCAAGGCCATTGCTTCGGCTTCCGACAGATCGGCAAAGCCTTTGCGCACTTCGGCGAGCGACAGGTCGAGCAGGCGCCAGCGCACAGCCTTTTCGATGAACTTCGAAAGATCGCCCTTTTTCATTCCCTGTTGGGCAAGGTGCGACCGCAGATCGATGTCGGTGCTCTTGTCGACCATTACCGTCCAGCGAACCGATTCATCGCCCATCTCGACTCTCTCCCTTGTGTGCTTACGTGTATATCACCTTAAGCGCTTATCCTCAACCGCCAATCCGTGGCAACCGCAGCCTGACCAACAACCCGCCCAGATCCTCGCTCTCGCCCAGTTCCACGGTCCCGCCATAAATCTCCGCCACATCGCGGACGATGGCCAGCCCCAGCCCGGTGCCCGGCTTGCCGGTATCGAGCCGCGCGCCGCGATCGAAGATGCGGGGGCGTTCTGCTTCGGGGATGCCCAGCCCGTCGTCCTCTACCCAGATTTCGCACCAGTCGGGCTCGGCGGTCTGGTCGACGGTGACAAACACGCTGCCGCCGCCGTATTTGACCGCGTTTTCGATCAGATTGCCGAGAATTTCGTCGAGGTCCTGGCGCTCGATTGCGACGATTACGTCCTTGTTGCCGTCGAGGTCAAAGCGCGCGTTTTCATACAATCGCGTCACCGCGCGGAGCACCGCTTCGACGCTATCCCACACATTCGCGCGCGACAGGCCAACCGCGCGACGGCCCACGGCGCGGGCGCGGGCGAGATGGTGATCGACCTGGCGGCGCATCACTGCCGTCTCGCGGATCACCGTATCGGGCAAGTCCTCCGCCCGCGCGGTTGCGGCGTTCATGACCACGGTCAGCGGGGTTTTGAGGGCATGGGCGAGGTTGCCGGCATGGGTCCGCGCCTCTTCGGCTTGCCGCTCCGAATGGGCGAGCAGCGCGTTGAGCTCCTGGACCAGCGGCTGAACTTCGAGCGGGAGCGGTTCGGTCACGCGGCCCGCCCCGGTGGTGCGCATCCGCTGGATCGCCAGCCGCACCCGGCGCAGCGGGCCAAGCCCGTGCCAGGTCTGCAGCACCGCCAGCAGGAACAGGCCCAGCCCCAGTATCAGGAAGCTCCAGCCGACAATCGAGCGGATCCGCCGGATCTGGACGTCGAGCTCCTCGCGGCTCGCGGCCACCGCGAACTGCCACTGCACATCGCTGCCCGGCAGGATGATCGAGCGTTCCATCATCCGCAGCGGTTCGCCCGCAAACTGGCTGCTGTCGTAGGTATGCGGCGCGGCATCGAAATGATCGTCGCTCATTTTCAGGCTGCGATCCCACAGCGAGCGCGAGGGGAAATCGTCATGCCCCTCGCCGCTGATCTGCCAGTAAAGCCCGCTGCGCGGCTCGAGGAAGCGCTGATCGCCGAGCGGGCGATTGAAGAACACCTCGCCATCGGGACCGATCTCGGCCGAGACGACCATCGCATTGAGGATATAGCCGAGTTGGTCGTCGAAGTTGCGCGTCACCAGCCCGGTCAGCGTGCGGTCGAGCGCCAGCCCGCCGACGAGCAGCAGGATCGTGATCCAGCCCGCCGCGATCACCGTCATCCGGCGCGACAGCGAGCCGGTGTGGGGGGGTGCACTGGCTAGCTGGGTTTGGTCCTCACTCATAAGCCCCTCCCCTTCAGGGGAGGGGTCGGGGTGCGGCCTGTCCTTCCACGCAGCGCCGGATGCAGACGACAGCCCCCACCCCCAGCCCCTCCCCTGAAAGGGAGGGGAGCAAGCGACAAGCTACCCGTCATCGGACACCTTACCCGCGCCCGCCCTCGGCCGGATCGTCGAGGCTGTAGCCCAGCCCGCGGATCGTGGTGATCACTTCGGCACCCAGCTTCTTGCGGATGCGGGTCACGAAAACTTCGATCGTGTTGGAATCGCGGTCGAAATCCTGATCGTAGATATGCTCGATCAGTTCGGTGCGGCTGACGACCTTGCCCTTGTGATGGAGCAGATAGGACAGCAGCTTGTATTCCTGCGCGGTCAGCTTGACCGGCTCGCCGCTCAGCGTGACGCGGCCCGAGCGGGTATCGAGCCGGACCTCGCCCGCGATCAGCTCTGACGAGCTGTTGCCCGAAGCGCGCCGGATCAGCGCGCGCAGCCGGGCAATCAGCTCCTCGGTCTGGAATGGCTTGGCGAGGTAATCGTCTGCCCCGGCATCGAGCCCGGCGACCTTGTCGGACCAGCTGTCGCGCGCGGTTAGCACCAGTACCGGAAACTTCCGGCCTTCCTTGCGCCACATGCCGAGCACCGTCAGCCCGTCGATTTCCGGCAGACCAAGATCGAGCACCACCGCGTCATATTCCTCGGTCGAGCCGAGGAAATGCCCGTCCTCGCCATCGACCGACAGATCGACCGCGTAGCCGGTCTGTTCGAGCGTAGACTTGAGCTGCTTGCCGAGGGTGGGTTCATCCTCGACTATCAGGATGCGCATTGCTTGAAATCCCCTATGAGAGGTCGGCTGAAATGGGGCGAAAGCGCCCAAGCGTCAAGCTTACGGGGACTGGCGCAAAACCTCGCCCGAGCGCGCGTCGATGTCGACAAAGGTCACCCGGCCGGTGCGGATGAACTTGAGCCGGTAGACCAGCGCGACCGGATCGTATTCCGGGCCCAGATACTGCGCGCCAGACATCATCGGCATAACGCGTGCCTCGATCTCGCGCAGCGAACGCACATTGCCTGCGCGCATATCCTTGCGCACCTGGCCCTGTTCGTTGCCGGAACGGGCAAGGGCGGGCGTTGCCATCAATGGCGCGGCGAGCAGGACAAGGGCAAGAAACATTCGCATGGTGGGGCTGTGCCTAAGCTGCGGGGATTGAACAAGCTGTGAATGTCAGCCCCGGCAGCGGTTCAGGCAAGCGCCTAACGCGTCATTTCGTATTTCACTGTCAGCGTGACCCCGGTGCCGACCTGGCCCGGTTCGACCGGGGTCTTTTCGACGCGGCTACCGGTTACCATGATGGCGTCGCTGGCGAAGGGCATTGGCCCGCGTCCGGTGAAGCTTTCGGAGACTTCGAGCAGGCGGACGCTTTTGTATCCGGCCATCGTCGCATATTCCCGGGCCTGCGTTTCGGCGCGCTGCCATGCGGCACGGCGCGCCGCCGACTTGGCTTGATCGTCATTTTCGAGCGAGAAGCTGGGTCCGGACACATTGTTTGCGCCAACCGCGACCAGCGCGTCGAGCGTCGGTCCGATCTTGTCCAAATCGCGCAAGATCACCGTCACCTGGTTGGATGCGTCATAGCCCAGGAAGCGCGGCGGCTGGTTGTCGTTATTGTATTGGTACTGCGCGTTGAGATTGATGCTCGAGGTTTGAATATCCTTGCGGTCGACCCCGGCGGCGCGGAGGCGATCAATCACACGGGTCATGGCACTGGCATTCTGCCGCATCGCCTCGACCGCAGTGGGTGCCCGGGTGGTCACCCCGGCGCTCAGCGTGGCGGTGTCCGGCGTGGCCTTGACCGTTTCGTTGACGGTCAGCTCGACCACCGGACCGGGCGAGACGATCTGGATTTCGGCGGCAGTGGCGGGGGCGGCAGCGCCGAGCGCCAGCGCGATGAGAGGCAAGCGAATTGTGGACATGCGATGCTCCTTGGCAATATTCGCAAAGGGTGAAGCTTCAGCCATTACGCATGGCTGAATAGAGCGTTCCCCTATTGCCCGCGCAACGCCGCAATATAGCGCGCGCGCAGTTCGGCATAAATCACGCCGGGTCCGCCGTTGCCGATCGGCCGACCATCGACTTCGACCACCGGCAGCACCAGCGAACCGGCTCCGGAAAAGAACGCTTCGCGCGCGGCGAACAGCTCGTCCGGCGTAAACGGCCGTTCCTCCACTGCCAGTCCCATCTCGCGCGCGATCTCGAGCATGGAGATTCGGGTCACGCCCGGCAGCACGCCGTGATCGACCGGATGCGAGACCAGCACGCCGCGCGCGTCGATGATGTGCGCGTTGGAACTGCTCGCTTCGGTAATCACCCCGTCCTCGACCAGCCAGACGTCGTCGACGCCTGCAGCGCGCGCTTCCTCCTTCATCAACACCGCATAGAGCAGTTGCACGGTCTTGGCCGAGCGCAGCTGCCAGCGTGCATCGGGCCGCAGCATGATCCGCAGCCCCCGCGTGGCGAGTGGCGTGGCGAGCAGCTTGGCAGCTTGGGTAAAGGCAAACCGCGTCGGCGGCGCAGGCGGGATCGGGCTGAGGAAATCGCGGTCGGCGGGCGCACCGCCGGTGACTTGCAGATAGACCCGGCCCTCGGTCAGCGCGTTGCGCTCGATCAGCTCGACCAGGATCGGCGGCCAGTCGGTATCGTCGGCGATGCCGACGGTGGCCATCGACCGCGCCAGCCGCGCCGCGTGATGCGGCCAATTGCAGAAGTGCCCATCGAGCACCGGCGAGACCTCATAGACCCCCTGCCCGAACAGCAACGCCCGGTCGAAGATCGAAACCTTGGCCTCGTCCTGGGGAAGCCATTCGCCATTGAGCCATACGGTGCGCATTGCCACGCTCTCGACGCCGCCGTGCGCCTTGTCAACGCAGCTAGCCACCCCTAGGTGACGCGCTGCCATGGCCGCCGCACCGATCCTCAACTGGGAACAACTCAGCCTACATCAGGGTGCGGGCTGGCTGTTCCGCGATCTTGATATCGCCATCGGCCCGCGCGACCGGCTCGCGCTGATCGGCCGCAACGGGGCGGGCAAGACCACGCTGCTGCGGCTGATCGCCGGCCAGATCGAGGCGGACAAGGGCAAGCGCTCGATCCAGCCCGGCACCAGGGTGGTGTTGCTCGAACAGGACCCGTTCTTCACCGGCTACGCCACGCTGATGGACTTCGCACTGCATGGCCCGGATGCGCCAGAGCGACATGCAGTTGAGGCAATCGCCGACCAGCTTGGTATCGATCTGGCGCGGCCCGCCGAAAGCGCCAGCGGGGGTGAACGCCGCCGCGCCGCGCTGGCCCGCGCGCTGGCTTGCGAGCCCGACCTGCTGCTGCTCGACGAACCGACCAACCACCTCGATCTTGCCGCGATCGACTGGCTTGAGGACTGGCTCTCGCGCTACAAGGGCGCGTTCGTTGCGATCAGCCACGACCGGACTTTCCTGACGCGGCTGACCAAAGCGACCCTGTGGCTCGACCGCGGTTCGCTGCGCCGCAAGGACATCGGCTTCGGCGGCTATGAGGCGTGGATGGAAGTGGTCTATGCCGAGGAGGCGCGCTCGGCCAACAAGCTCGACGCCAAGCTCAAGCTCGAGGCGCACTGGCTCGAACGCGGCGTCACCGCGCGGCGCAAGCGCAACCAGGGTCGGCTCGAAAAACTGTGGGAAATGCGCGCGCAGCGGGCCGCGATGCTGGGTCCGCAAGGCGCGGCCAAGCTCAAGCTCGCGACCGACGATGTGAAGACCAAAGCGGTAATCGTCGCGGACAAGGTGCTCAAAAATTTCGGCGACCGCACGATCGTCAAGGACTTCTCGCTGCGCATCACCCGCGGCGACCGGATCGGCGTGGTGGGTGCCAACGGCACCGGCAAGACCACGTTGCTGCGGCTGCTGACCGGCGATCTGGCCCCGGACGAGGGGAAGATCACCCTCGCCAGGACGCTCCACGGGGTGCTGATCGACCAGCAGCGCAGCCTGATGTCGCCCGACAAAAGCGTCCGCGACATCCTTGCCGAGGGCGGCGACTGGATCGACGTGCGCGGCGAGCGCAAGCACGTCCAGGGCTACCTCAAGGACTTCCTGTTCGACCCCGGACTGGTCGACGCCAGGATCGGCACGCTCTCGGGCGGCGAACGCTCACGGCTGCTCTTGGCGCGCGAGTTCGCCCGCAAATCGAACCTGCTGGTGCTCGACGAGCCGACCAACGACCTCGATCTCGAAACGCTCGACCTATTGCAGGAAGTGATCGCCGACTACGACGGCACGGTGCTGATCGTCAGCCACGACCGCGATTTCCTCGACCGCACGGTGACGGTCACGCTGGGCCTCGATGGCAGCGGCAAGGTCGATATTGTCGCGGGTGGGTATGCCGATTGGGAGAAGCAGCGGAAAATAAATGCGCTGAAGGCTCAAAAGTCCCCCCTCCCGCTTGCGGGACGGGCCGGGGTTGGGTCAGTCACCGCGGGGGTTGCGGTCGGTGAGACTCGCCCCCTTCTAACCCCTCCGGCAAGCGGGAGGGGGAAAGTGAAGCTGACCTACAAGGATCAGCGCGATTACGAACTGCTGCCGCAGCAGATCGAAGAACTCGACGCGGCGATCCTGCGCGACGAGGCGGCACTGGCCGATCCGTCGCTCTATGCCCGCGATCCCGCGAAGTTCGCGGCACTGACCGACGCCATCGCCAAGGCGCGCGTCGACAAGGACGCGGCCGAGGAGCGCTGGCTGGAATTGGCGGAGCTGGTCGAGGCGTAAAATACCCCTCCGTCAGACCCTGCGGGTCTGCCACCTCCCCATTTGCACTGCGTGAAAATGGAGAGGATCGAAAAATTCCTCTCCATTTTGCGAAGCCAAATGGGGAGGTGGCAGCGCGAAGCGCTGACGGAGGGGTTGTTCTTTACCCCCGCGCCAACCGCTCCCTCACCCGCTCGTCGATCCGCGCTTCGAGCATCGAGAGCGGCATCACGCCGTCCTTCAACACCTCGTGGAACCACTTGACGTCGAACCTGTCGCCCAGCGCAGCCTGCGCTTTCTGGCGCGCGCGGACCCAGGCGGTGTGGCCGATCTTATAGCTGCAGGCCTGGCCCATCTGCGTGCAATAGCGCTCGACCTCGCGCTGGCAGCGCGGGCGCGCGAAGCCGGTGGTCTTGACCATGTAATCGGTCGCTTGCTCGCGGGTCCAGCGCTTGTGGTGCAGCCCGGTATCGATCACCAGCCGCGAGGCGCGGAACAGGAACGACTGGAGATAGCCCGCGCGTTCGATGCCGGTATAGGCCCCCAGTTCGTCCGCGAGCTGCTCGGCATAAAGCGCCCAGCCCTCGCCGTAGGACGAGATGAAGTTGTTGCGTAGCAGCATCGGCAATTCGCCCGAGGTCTGGCTGAGGCTGCCTTGCAGATGGTGCCCTGGCGCGCCTTCGTGGAACGTCAGCGCGGGCAGCGAATATTTCGGCCAGTCGCCAACGTCCTTGAGGTTGATCCAGTAGATCGCCGGGCGGCTGCCATCGAGCGAGGCGCGGTTGTAGTAACCGTTCGAGGCACCGTCCTGGATTTCCACCGGCACGCGGCGAATCTCGAGCGGCTGTGTGGGCAGCGTCGCGAAGGCTCGCGGGAGCCGCGTCGCCATATCTGCGACGCTGGCGTTGAGGCTGTCGATCAGCGCCTTCCGCCCCGCATCGGTGTTGGCATAGAGCTGGGCCGGTTGCTTGTTGAGCGCGGCGAGCCGCTCGCCCACGCTGCCCGAGGACATACCCGCCTGCTGCAAAATGGCATCAAGCTGCGCGGTGATTTCCGCGACTTGCGTGAGGCCCGTCTGGTGGACCTGCTCGGGGGTCATATCAGTGGTGGTCGCCTGCTTGAGCGCGGCGGCATAGATTTCCGCGCCGCGCGGCATCCGCCACGCGCCGTCGCCCGCCTGCGTGGTACGGCGCAACTGCGCCATTAGCGCGATCTGGCGGTCGAGCGCGGGATAGATTGCGCTGGCGACAATCCGCTCGGCCCGGCCCTGCCAGTCGCCCGCGATGCCTTTGGCGCGCGCGCGCCCAGCGAGGGATTCGACCATGTTGTTGGTCGCTGCCGGTTGACCGCGAAGACCCCGCAGCTGGCCCAGCGCGAGGTCGATCGACCAGCCTGGCGCAACATAGCCGCGCGCCGCCTCCGCGCGCTGTTCCATGGTATCCTGATCGAGCAGCGTGGCGAAGCTCGACAGCCGCGCGAGATAGGCTTCGGCGTCGCTCGCGCTGGTGATCGTGTGCTGCGAATTGAGGAAATCGGGTACCCTGAAATAGGACCCGCCCTGCTGGAATATCCGGTAGGGGCGCTGCACCGAATCGAGGTTGAAGCGGACCGGGGCGAGCGTGCGCTGCGTCAGCATGTCCTGCGCCAATGCCCGGTTGCGCTTGCCCGTTTCGCTCAGCCGCTGCGGATTGAAGGCGCTGAGCCGCGCCTGCCACCGCAGGGTGCGCGCGGCTTCCTGACGGCGAAACGCGGCTGTTGCAGGCGAAAGCCGCCCCTTAAGCGCCGCGTTTGCACCCGTGTCGAGGCCCAGTGAGGTCGCGGTCTCCGGGCTGTGAATCACGTTGTCCCTAAAAATCGCGTCGAGCGTGGCGTTGAGCGCCGCGTCGCCCTGTGGGCGGGCCTTGGCCGCTGCGAAGACCGGCTCTGCGCCCAGCAGCAGCGCGGTCGCGCTACCCGAAATCATGAAACTGCGACGGTCCATTGCTGCATCTCCCCGCGAAACTGGATGCAGCGATGTGGCATGCGGCGGAGGGGGAAGCAACGACGCGAGGGCGCAATCGACGGACCGAGGCGCACCGTCGACGAGCGACGTCAGGCAATCCGGTAGAACTTCGCGACCCGATCGAGCGCGAGTTTCAGCACCAGCTTGCCGCTGCGTACCGGCCAGGCCAGCGCACGCTCGGCATCGGGCAGCGTCTCGCCCGCGCAGACCACCCGCCACAGCACGTCGACCAGCCCCGGCCCAGCAGCGGCGGTTGCCCCATCGAACCGCGCGCGTGCCGCGATCTGGCGCTCGCCCGAGGTCAAGCCTTGGTCCGAGAAGCTGCCGCGAATGCGCACCGCATCCCAGCGCATGGTGATACTGGGCGATAGCTGGGCACGCTCCCAGTCGGCGCGCAGCCGTTCGCCCGCCGCAAACTGCCGATCGTCGAGATGGCCGCGCGCATGGAGCCAGGTGAGCGGGGACTCGGCAAGATTGACCGTCACGCTGCGCCCTCCCTTGCGCGGGCTCCGCCGCGACGGCCCTTCGCTGCTTAGTTCGCGTTCAACAAGCTGGCGCTGCATGAATTCTCCCCTGATGCGTTATGCACCGACTTGCCAAACTGCCATGATTGTAGGAAAGCAGAAAAACCATATCGGTTACAGGATTTCGCTGATGATCAACCGGATTCGTGATATTCGCCGTGAGATGGGGCTAACTCTGGCCGACGTGGCCGAGCGTTGCACGCCCCCCACCACCGCACAGACGATCGGTCGGCTCGAAACGGGGATGCGCAATCTCTCGCTCATCTGGATGAACCGGATTGCCGCCGCGCTCGAAGTCGAACCCGAGCTGCTGGTGCGCGGCGAAGACAGCCCGGTGCCGCAGCTGATCGCGCGCTTTACCGATCAGGGCGCGGAAGCCGTGCCCGCCCCGCGCGACGCAATCCTCCCAACCGCGCTGGCCGGTGAAGGTGCTGTGGTCGCCATGGCGATCGAAGCCAGCGCGGGCGAATACCGCGCGGGCGACCAGCTGTGGCTGCGCGAAGTTCCGCCCGACGGCTTCGCGCGGCTGCTCAACCGCGACGTGCTCGCACCGCGTTCGGGCGGGCGCTTTGCCTTCGGGCGGATGATCGACCGGGCAGACAACCGCGTCGCCCTGCTCCCGCCGGGTGCGGGTTCGCGCCAGGTGGTGATCGACAGCCCGGCGTGGCTGGCCGTGGCCGAAATGCTGGTGCGCAAGCTGTGACGTTGCGCGTGCTGTCGCTCAGCACGCTGTTCCCCAGCAGTGCGCGGCCCGGCTTCGGGCGGTTCGTGGCGCGGCAGGCCGCGGGTTTGGCTGCGCAGGGCGATTGCGAAGTGGTGGTCATCAACCCGATTGCGCAGGCGCCGTGGCCGCTCGATCGGTTACTGGGCAGCGCCGCCGAGCGGGCGGTGCCGGAGCGCGAGGAGTGGCAGGGGATCACCGTTCACCGCCCGCGCTACCTTCATATCCCCCAGTTCGGAGCGCCGTGGAATCCTTGGTTGATCCGCCAGGCTGTGCTGCCACTCGCGCGCAAGCTCCACGCTGAAAGCCCATTCGATCTGATCGATGCGCAGTTCTTCTATCCCGATGGCCCGGCCGCAACGCAAATTGCCAAAGAGCTGGGACTGCCCCTCTCACTCAAGGCGCGGGGTTCCGACATCCACTATTGGGGCACCCGCAGCTTTGCGCGCCGCCGAATGCTTGCCGCAGCGGAGCAGGCAGCCGGTCTGCTGGCGGTGTCCGATGCACTCAAGCGGGACATGGTCCAGCTGGGAATGCAAGCCGACAAGATCGAAGTGCATTACACCGGTCTCGATCACACGCTTTACCGGCCCGCGCCCCGGTCTGCTGCGCGCGCTGCTCTCGCGGCCAATGGACCGGTCCCCGCGTATGGGGCCTTGCTCGCCACGGTGGGCAATCTCATCCCGCTCAAGGGCCAGGCGCTGGTCATCGAGGCGCTCACGCAAATCCCGGGGGCGCAGCTTGCCATAGCCGGACAGGGTCTCGAAGATGCGAATTTGCGCGCGCTTGCGGCCCGATCTGGGGTAGCCGACCGGGTTCACTTTCTGGGCAGCATCGTGCCCGAAGCAATCGCCCGCCTGCTCGCCGCCGCCGACGTGATGGTCCTACCCTCACAGCGCGAAGGCCTCGCCAATGTGTGGATCGAGGCGCTGGCCTGCGGGACGCCCTTGGTGATTACCGACGTCGGCGGCGCGCGCGAAGTGGTCCGCGATGCCAGCGCGGGACGGCTGGTCGAGCGCACTCCGCAGGCAATCGCAGCGGCGGTAAACGAATTGCTCGCCGCCCCGCCCTCACAGGCCGAGGTTGCCGCCCATGCCGCGCAGTTCAGCTGGGAAGCCAACGCCGCCCAGCTCGCCGAATATTATCGCCGGGTAGTGGTCCCCACGCCTTCGCGCGCCAGCCGTTCCTGACGGTCGGTCTCGGTCTCGGCCGGGACAAAACTCGACGGATTGACCTTGAGCCAGATCAGGATCGGCGCGGCCATGTAAATCGAGCTGTAGGTGCCGACAAAGATGCCGAAGGTAATCGCCGCAGTGAAGCCGAAGATCACTGCCGGTCCGAGCAGCAGCAACGCCATCAGCGTAATCAGCACCGACAGCGAGGTTACGATGGTGCGCGACAGCGTTTCGTTGACCGACAGGTCGAGCAGCTCGGGCATCGGCATCCGCCGGAACTTTTTCAAATTCTCGCGGATGCGGTCGTAGACCACGATGGTGTCGTTGAGCGAATAGCCGATCAGCGTCAGGATCGCGGCGACGATGTTGAGATCGAACTCCAGCTGGGTCAGCGCAAACAGCCCAAGTGTAAGCGTCACGTCGTGGATCAGGCTGAGCAGCGCGCCTACCCCGAACTGCCATTCGAACCGCACCCAGATATATATCGAAATCGCAAACATCGCGGCGAGCAGCGCCTGCATCCCGGTCTTGAACAGCTCGCCCGAGACTTTGCCCGAAACCGAATCCACCCCGTCGATCCGCGCATCGGGATGCTGCGATTTGAGCGTCGCGGTGATCTTTTGGGCCATCGCGTCGGCCAGCCCGGCATCGCCCGCTGAGCCTTCGGGCAGCTTCATGCGGATCGAGATTTCGTTGGGCTTGCCGAACTGCTGGA
Source organism: Novosphingobium sp. (assembly GCA_031421295.1). Classification (GTDB taxonomy): domain Bacteria; phylum Pseudomonadota; class Alphaproteobacteria; order Sphingomonadales; family Sphingomonadaceae; genus Novosphingobium. The sequence continues at coordinate 3,084 of JANOOJ010000191.1, read as the reverse complement.
TCGTCGGCTCGCCATAGCCCAGCCTGCCGACATCCTCGCGCAGTTCCGCGACCGGCGCATTTGCCGTGTTCAGGAAGGTCACGCGGATCATCTGACCGCCGACGAAATCGACCCCGAGGTTGAGCCCGCGGGTCGCCACCAGCGTGATCGACAGGGCCATCAGCAGCACGCTGACCACATAGAACGGCACCCGCCACCGCAGAAAACGGATGTTGGTGTTATCGGGGACGAGCTTGAGGAGTTTCATGACAATCGGCCCTTAAAGGACAATATCGGTCGGCCGCGCGCGGCGCAGCCAGCCCGCCACCCACATCCGGGTCAGCGTGACCGCAGTAAACACCGAGGTGGCGATGCCGATGATCAGCACGATCGCAAAGCCGCGCACCGGACCCGAGCCGATCAGGAACATCAGCACTGCAGCAATGACGTTGGTAATATTGGCATCGAAGATGGCGCGGCTGGCTTCCTTGTAACCCGTCTCGACCGCCTGGACGACACGGCGGCCGCGCGCGCGTTCCTCGCGGATGCGCTCGTTGATCAGCACGTTGGCGTCGACCGCAGCACCGATGGTCAGCACAAAGCCGGCGATGCCGGGCAGCGTCAGCGTGGTGTTGGCGATCGCCATGATCCCCAGGATCATCAGCACATTCACCGTCAGCGCGGCGCAGGAATAGAGCCCGAAGCGGCCATAGGTCAGCAGGATAAACGTCATCAGCGCGACGGTCCCGATCATCATGGCGATCATGCCCTTGCGGATCGAATCCGCCCCGAGATCGGGACCGACAGTGCGTTCCTCAACCACTTTGAGGTCGACCGGCAGCGCGCCCGAACGCAGCGCGATGGCCAGCTGGTTGGCGCTGTCGACGGTAAAGCTGCCCTGGATCTGGGCGCTGCCGCCCAGAATCGGCTCAGTGATATTGGGGGCCGAAAGCACCTTGCCGTCGAGGATGATGGCGAAGGGCTTGTTGACGTTTTCGGTGGTCAGCTTGGCGAATTTGGCGCCGCCCTGCTGGTCGAAGGTTATCGAGACGATCGGCTCGTTGTTACGCTGATCGTTGCTCTGCACCGCGTTGGTCAGCGAATCGCCCTTGATCCCGCCGAGCCGCTTGACCGCCAAGGCCGCCGCGCCGCTCTTGGCCGGATCGGCATAGGGCACGATCTCGCTGCCCGGCGGGGCAATGCCCTGCGCGATGTCGGTCGCCGCCGCAGTAAGATCGACCAGTTTGAATTCGAGCTTGGCGGTCTGGCCCAGCAGGTTCTTGAGTGCCTGCGGGTCCTTGAGCCCGGGTACCTGCACCACGATCCGGTCGTCACCCTGGCGGATGATCGTTGGCTCGCGCGTGCCAAGTGCGTCGATGCGCTTGCGCACCACTTCGGTCGCGGTATCCATCGCCTGGCTGACCGCCAACTCGATCCCGACCTTGGTCGGGGTCATCACGATCCGCGTGCCATCGACCACCTTGAGGTCCCAGTCGCGCTCGCCGGTCAGGCCCGCCCCGGTGGTCAGCGACTGGAGCTGCTCGCGCGCCGCATCGACCTGCGCGGGGTCCTCGATCATGAAGCTGACCGAACCGTCCTTGCTCGAAATGTCGCCGACGCGGATCGTCGGTTGCGCCAGCTTGAGCCGGGCGCGGACGCTTTCTTCCATCGTGTCGAGCCGCAGCCGGGTGACTTGGGCAGGGTCGGCCTCAAGCAGGATGTGGCTCCCGCCCGCAAGGTCGAGACCCAGATTGACCTTTGGCGCGGGCAGTACCGATGGCCAATGCGCGCCGGCGACCGCGAATATCGAGGGCAAGGCAGCCACGCAGCAGGCCAGCGTCAGCGCCCAGAGCCAGATCTGCTTCCAGCGGGGAAAGTCGAGCATTGTGTAAGTCTATCCCTGTAGCCTGACTGCACTGACCGTAAGGGGTCAGTCGTTCGCCGGATTGGTCCCGGCTGGCGGGATCACATCGGCGATGGTCGAACGCAGCGCCTTGACCTTGACGTTGGGACCAAGCTCCAGCTCGGCATAATTATCGTCGATCTTGAGCACCTTGCCGATCAGCCCGCCGCCGGTCAGCACCTGGTCGCCCTTTTTGATCCCCCCGATCTTGCCCAGCAATTCCCTCTGGCGCTTCATCTGCGGGCGCAGGATCAGGAACCACAGGATCACGAACATGCCGACGAACGGCAGGAACTGCAGCCACGCGGGCGGTTCGCCCGCAGCACCGGCGGCGGCGGCGGACAGGATCGAGAGAAGCGAATTGCTCATGGCAGGAATGACTTTCGTTCGGACAGCCCGCACACGGCGTGGTGCGTCAGGGCCGGAATTGCGCGCGACTAGCAGCTATGCAGGGGCATGGCAACGCGCGAGCCAGCGGGCGGGGCAGCCCGGCGACACGCGCTTGCCATCGCTACCGCAGCTGCCTATAGGCCCGCTCCTTAAGCCCCGCCGCTGGCGCAGGCTTGACCGGTCGGGACGTAGCGCAGCCTGGTAGCGCATCACACTGGGGGTGTGGGGGTCGGAGGTTCGAATCCTCTCGTCCCGACCAATCAATCCATTTTCCTACACGTGCCGATTTGGTTAGGTGATCCGCTTCCTTTCGCAGCGGAGCACCTCCCATGCCCATTCTCGACGTGCTGATCGGCCCCCTCACTTCGATCATCGACAAGGTCATCCCCGACAAGGCCGAGCGCGAGCGTGCCAAGCTGGAGCTGCTTCGGCTGGAAGGGACGCAGGAATTGCAGACCATCGAGGCGCGGCTTTCGGCGATCGTGAGCGAGGCGCAGTCGCCCGATCCCTGGACCAGCCGCGCGCGGCCCAGCTTCCTCTATGTCATGTATCTGATCATCCTGTGGGCGCTCCCAATGGGCCTGATCGCGGCCTTCCGCCCGGACGCCGCGCAAGCCATCGCGGCGGGAATGAATGCCTATCTCAATGGCTTGCCCGAGCCGCTCTATGCGCTGTTCGGCACCGGCTACCTTGGCTACACCGCCGCGCGCCAGTGGGGCAAGATTGCAGGCAGCGACAGGTGAGCGGCACGGCACCGGTCGCGATAGCCAATAATTAAGCACTATTCGGCTATCGCGCTTCCGACCGGTCGG
>JANOOJ010000190.1:0-2534 GCA_031421295.1 Novosphingobium sp. | reverse complement strand
CCGCCATATGCGCCATCGGGAGTCGGGCGGACGCTTGCGGCCGCCAACCTGGTCAGGTCCGGAAGGAAGCAGCCACAACGGTTTGCGGCGGGTCGCCCGGCTCCTTCGTGTTTTTGCGCCTGACGGCGAAATTCGGCACCGGCCCGCCAGCCTGCAAAAAACGCCCTTCGACATTCGCGGGCCAGATGCTTAGCTAGGCCGATGTCCGATTCCCCCGATACTTTTGGCGATTCATCCGAAGCGGTGCCCGAAGCACCGAGCGCGGCCGAATTGGAAGCGGCCGGGCAATCGGCGCTGTTCGGCACCCCCGATCCGGCCCCCGCTGCGTCGCCGCCCGCCGCCGCCGCGCAGCCCTACCGCGTGCTCGCGCGCAAATACCGCCCGCAGACCTTTGCCCAGCTGATCGGTCAGGACGCGATGGTCCAGACGCTCGCCAATGCGATCAAGCGCGACCGGCTGGCGCATGCCTTCCTGATGACCGGGGTGCGCGGGGTGGGCAAGACTTCCACCGCGCGGCTGATCGCCAAGGCGCTCAACTGCATCGGCCCCGATGGGCAGGGCGGGCCGACGATCGAAACCTGCGGAATGTGCGAACCCTGCGTCGCAATCGCCGAAGGTCGCCACATCGACGTGATCGAGATGGACGCCGCCAGCCACACCGGGATCGACGATGTGCGCGAGATTATCGAGGCGGTGCGCTATGCGGCGGTCAGCGCGCGCTTCAAGATCTACATCATCGACGAAGTCCACATGCTCTCGAAGCAGGCGTTCAACGGCTTGCTCAAGACGCTGGAAGAGCCGCCGCCGCATGTGAAATTCCTGTTCGCCACCACCGAGGTCGACAAGCTCCCGGTGACGGTGCTCAGTCGCTGCCAGCGCTTCGATCTGCGCCGCATCCCCGCGCCGCTGCTGACCGAACATTTCGCAGCCATCTGTGCCGCCGAAGGCGTCGGGGCCGAGGCCGAGGCGCTGGCGATGATCGCCAATGCCGCCGAGGGATCGGTCCGCGACGGGCTGTCGATCCTCGACCAGGCGATTGCCCATGCCGATCTGGGCGGTGACGGCAAGGTAGTGGCCGATCAGGTCCGCGACATGCTCGGGCTGGCCGACAAGACCGCGCAGCGCCGCCTGCTCGCCGCGCTGCTGGCGGGCGATGGCACCGCGCTGCTCGACCTGGTCGAGTCGCAATTTGCGCTGGGGGTCGAGCCGATCGCGCTGCTCCGCTCGGCGATGGAACTGGTCCACCGCGTCACCGTGGCGCAGGTCGGCAAAGCCGGGGCCGATGCGATCTCGGCCGAGGAACGCGCCGCGATCGACGAATGGGCCGGGAGCCTGTCCCCCGGCCAGCTCCACCGGCTGTGGCAGCTCCTGCTCAAGGGCCACGACGAGGTGCGCGGCGCGCCCGATCCGCTGGTCGCCGCGCAAATGGCGCTGCTGCGCGTGCTCCACGCCAGCGACTTGCCCGATCCCGGGACGCTGGCGAAGAAGCTCGAGGAAATGGCCGCCCGCGCGCCGGCTGCTCCGGCTGCGAGCGGGGCAGCGCCGTCCGCCGCCCCCGCCGCCTTCGCGCCCGAAGCGCTCGAATGGGCGGTGCTGGTCGACCGGGTCGAACAGTCGGGCCAATTGCGCGTCGCGCAGGTGATGCGCGACTGGGTCAAGGTGATCGCGCTGGTGCCCGGCGAGCTGACTTTTGCGCTCACCCCCGGCTATGCGGAAGACCCCGGCGCGGAAATCCGCGATGCGCTGCTGCGCGCCACCGGGATCCGCTGGACCGTCCAGCGCGGCACGGGCGAGGGCGCTCCCAGCTTGCGCGAAGCCGCCGAGGCCGAACGCGCCGCCGAAGCTGCAGCGCTGCGCCGCAATCCGCTGGTTGCAGCCGCCTTTGCGGCGTTCCCCGATGCGGAACTGGTTGAAGACGCGGCCGTTTCGGCAAGCGGCCCCCCATGGAGAACCTCCGCATGAAGTCGATGGAAGAGATGATCAAGGCCGCGCAGGCCGCCGCCGAAACCATCCAGAAGCAGATGGGCGAAGCGCAGGCCAAGCTCGACGAGATCGAGGTCGAGGGCGTCTCGGGCGGCGGGCTGGTCAAGATCCGCTGCTCGGCCAAGGGCCGCGTGCTCGGCGTGGCGATCGACGACAGCCTGATGGCGGTCAGCGAAAAGCAGATGCTCGAAGACCTCGTCACCGCCGCCTTCAACGACGCCCGCGCCCGCGCCGATCAGGTCAGCAACGCCGAGATGCAGCGCATCCAGTCGGGCATGGGCCTGCCGCCGGGGTTCAAGCTGCCGGGGATGGCCTAAGCGACTTTGGTCCGCGCTCGGCGTCGTTTTCCCCGTGTGCAGTAACCGGGACCCATTTCTCCTCTCCCCGTCGGGGAGGGGTCGGGGGTGGGGGAGCGAGGCCGCAAGGTCTCGCGTCGCCGCCGGCGTGGAGCCCCCCCCCCCACCCCACCCCCCCCGGGGGGGGGGTCCAACAAGTAGATCAAATCAGGGTGGTATTAATTCACCCCAACACACCCCCGCGGCCCCCCCCCC
>JANOOJ010000189.1:0-5078 GCA_031421295.1 Novosphingobium sp. | reverse complement strand
AGCACTTCCTCGACAATCGGATTGAGCCGGTGAATCTCGTCGATGAACAGCACGTCACCCTCTTCGAGATTGGTCAGCAACGCCGCCAGATCGCCCGATTTGGCGATGACCGGGCCGGAAGTGGCGCGGAACCCCACCCCCAGCTCGCGCGCGACGATCTGCGCCAGCGTGGTCTTACCCAGCCCCGGCGGCCCGAAGAACAACACATGGTCCATCGCCTCGCGCCGCGATTTGGCGGCCTCGATAAACACCCGAAGATTATCCCGCGCCGCCTCCTGCCCGACGAACTCGGCGAGCGTTTTAGGGCGCAAGGCGGCGTCCGGGTCTTCGGGCTGGCGGAGGGGGGTGAGGTGGGGGTTGTCGGTCATGTCGGGAGATGCCGCGGAACGTCGCGCGAATGATGCAAGATCCGTGCGATCAATACTCCATCATCGTCAACACGGTAAAGGATACGATGACTCCGATGCGCCACACAGCGAATGCCGGGGCCAAAGTCAGGCCGCTCTTCTCCACTTAATGGAAAGGTTTCGAGCCTTGTCAGCACCCGATCGAGGCCTCGCTCATAAGTATCGGCTGCATCATCGCCGAACCGCTCCGCGCCGTAGGTATCGATCTCGTCCAAGTCTGCGCGCGCAGCCTCGCTCAGCCTGACGTCAGGCACGCCGCGCGCGACGTTTGGCGATAATGTCTTCAATGATTTCGGTGTGATGCATGTCGACCACGCCCGACGCCAGCCCTTCGGCAACCTTTTCTCGAACCCACGCCGTATCCGCAGCCTCGTCAAGGTCACGGCGGACCAGGTCGTTGAGGTATTCTCCCGCGTCGGCGTAGCCCCCCTCGGCAAGGCGCGATTTCAGACGACCGGTCAGGTCGGGTGGGAGCGAGAAGCTGAGGTCGGTCATGACGGCACTATACTAGCTCCGGGCGCAGCGGCCAAGTGAGGCCGTTCATTCGCCGTCGGCAGCCCGACGAATTGGGCGAGCGTCTTGGGCCGCAAGGCGGCGTCGGCACCTTCGGGCGTGCGCTGGGGGGTGAGGAGGGGGCTATCGGTCATGGTCCGACCAGACCAAGCTCTTCATGGATTGCAAACGACAGCGCGAGTGCGCGTTGAGATACGTGCTTCAACTGTGTCCGCTCGTATTCGAGATCGACGAGGCGAAAGGTTCGCTTCATCTCGGCGTCTCGGTTTCCATCACGATGCCACTTCCGAAATTCAAGCCCAAAGTCGCCGTCTGGCGTATGATAAGCTGTGCAGAACCCGTGGGCCAAGAGATTGCGAGTTTCGTGATGTTCTCCGAACGCTTCCAAAATCGCTTCGATCTCGTCGCTGTGCTTTGAAAAGTGGCCGTCGATATCGAGTATCTGGCGAACCATGGCGACGCGCTTCTCGAGGCGATGAGGAAGTCTTCCCGCCAGTGAGTCATACTCCGCCATTTTCAGCGCTTTTGTGATGATGTCACCAAGCAGATACTCCACCTGCGCGTAACCATTGGCGATCCAACCACGAAGTCGCTGACCCTCCTCAATAGCTTCGATCACATGCTCCAGCGGCAATTCCATCACCCCGCCGCCCTCTTCAACGCCACCCGCACCAGCGCATCCAGACCTACATCCTCGCCCAAGTCCGCGACCGCATGCGCCACCGCGCTCGCCGCCACGGCGGGTTTGAACCCCAAATTCTGCAGCGCCGAGACTGCGTCCGCGCTGGCCGAACCGGCCGCCATCGCCACCGCCGCGCCCCCGCCGAAACTCGGCATGCCGCCCGCCTTGTCCTTTAATTCATTGACGATCCGCGCCGCCAGTTTCGGCCCGACGCCTTGCGCGCGGGCAACCATCGCCGCATCCCCCGCTCCGCAGGCGCGCTGGACTTCTTCGGTGGTGAGCGCCGAGAGGATCGCCAGCGCGACCTTGCTGCCCACGCCCTGCACCCCGGTCAGCAGCCGGAACCACTCGCGCTCGGCCCCGCTGGCGAAACCGATCAGGCGCATGTCGTTTTCGGAGACCTGAAGTTCGGTATGCACCGTCACGCCGTCCCCCGCGATGCCCAGCGCGCTCAGCGTTTTCGCGCTGCAATGGACCAGATAGCCCACCCCGCCGACGTCGATCACCGCCCAGTCGGGGCCGGTTTCGTCGAGCGTGCCGGTGAGCTTGGCAATCATGGTTTGTTCTTTGGCACATCCGTCGTCCTCGCGAAAGCGGGGACCGCTGGCCTATACACGGAACCTTTGCGGCAAGAGGCCAGCGGTCCCCGATCGAGCCGGGGACGACGGACTAAGCCCTGACCATATGCGCGTGGCAAATTGCCACCGCGAGCGCATCCGCCGCGTCCGCTCCGGCCAGCTTGACCCCCGGCAGCAGCACGGCGAGCATCGCCTGGACCTGCGCCTTCTCCGCCGCGCCGGTGCCGACCAGCGCCTTCTTGACGGCCCGCGTCGCATATTCGCTCACCGGCAGCCCGGCCCGGGCAAGCGCGAGCAGGCACACCCCGCGCGCCTGCCCCAGCTTGAGCGTCGATTGTGCGTTGGAATTGACGAACACCTCCTCCACCGCGCCGCTGTCGGGCCGGTGCGCGAGGATCACTGCTGAGAGTTCGCGGTCGAGCACCACCAGCCGCTCAGCCAGCGGGGCCTTGGGATCGGTTTTCACCTGCCCGTTGGCGACATGCGTCAGGCGATTGCCCGATTTGGCGACGATCCCCCAGCCGGTGGTTCCAAGGCCGGGGTCGAGACCGATTATGAGCAAGGCGGGCTGTCAGAGATGTCGATGCAATCGCCGCGCATGAACCCGCCGCTCTCGATCATCAGCCAACCAAGCAGAAGCACAAGGCCAACTGCAAAGAGCCAGCCCCGCCAACTCAACCCAGCTTCTCCATCACCTCGTCGGAGATTTCGTAATTGCCCCATACCGCCTGCACGTCGTCATCGTCGTCGAGGATGTCGATCAGCTTGAGCAGCGTGGCGGCATCGGCTTCGCCGACATCGGTCTTGAGGCTGGGCTTCCACGCGAGCTTGACCGCTTCGGCCTCGCCCAGCGCCTCCTCCAGCGCCCGCGCGACCGGGTGGAGGCTTTCGACCGAGGTCCAGATTGCATGGTCGCCGTCGCTTTCGACATCGTCCGCGCCGGCCTCGATCGCGGCTTCGAGGACTTTCTCCTCGTCCCCCGCGCTTTCGGGATACTCGATCAGCCCGAGCCGTTCGAACCCGTGGCTCACCGCTCCGCTCGCGCCCAGATTGCCGCCGTTCCTGGAAAAGGCGGTGCGGACATTGGTGGCGGTGCGGTTGCGGTTGTCGGTGAGTGCCTCGACGATCAGCGCGACCCCGCCGGGGCCGTAGCCTTCGTAGCGCACTTCCTCATAGTTTTCGGCGTCGCCCCTGGTCGCCTTGTCGATCGCGCGCTGGATATTGTCCTTGGGCACCGACTGCGCCTTGGCCGCATTGACCGCCGCGCGCAGCCGCGGGTTCATGTCGGGATCGGGCATGCCCATCTTCGCCGCGACGGTGATTTCACGGGAGAGCTTGGAAAAGCTCGCCGAGCGCTTCTTATCCTGCGCACCCTTGCGGTGCATGATGTTCTTGAATTTGGAATGGCCTGCCATTGTCTTTGATCTACTATTCAGCGTTGAGGCGCGCGCTTACCGTATGCGAATATGGCAAGCAAGCGCACTTGGATTGCGCTCGGTGGGGGAAACATGGGCAAAGAAGTGCAACAAGCAGAAGCCATGCGGACAGCCTTTATCCGCATCCTGATCGAAGACGTGATTGGCGCATTGGCGCTGCACGAAATGGATGGCTCGCAATCGCACCGTCGCCATCTCATCCGCGCGCTTTTTACAGCGATTGAAGGGATGGTTTGGACCTATCGCGAGCATGTCGTCGGTGTCGCAAAGTCCTGTGACACGCTGACTTTTGAAGAAGAGCTGGCGTTTTCGGAGTTTTCCTATTCGGTGACTTCGCAAGGCAAGATCGTTGAAGTGGCCCGTTTTGTGCCATTGCTCGCGATGTTTCGATTGACGACAAAGCTGGCCGAACGCCTAGATCAAAACCTCATAGTGCGGTTTGACGATACCGGATGGGAAGCGCTGCGTCGGACGGTCGAAATTCGCAATCGAATTACTCATCCGAAGTCGGAAGCCGATCTGGAAATCAGCGAGCCTGATCTCTCGACCTGTCGCGTCGGCTTCGACTGGCTATTCGAGCTGAGTCTTATGGCGATGGAGTCAACCAACGTCGCCTACAGAAAATTCACCGAAGAGCTTGGCTCAATCCTTGAGAGCCTGAAGCGGAGCGATCCCGACACTATCGCGGCATACGATGCCGCAGCGAAATCCATTCAAGATTTGTAATCACTCCAAGCCAAGCGCCGCCTTGTAGGTTTCGAGCAGCATTTCCATTTCGCGCCGATCGTCGGGTTTCATTTTGCGCAAGCGGACGATCTGCCGCATCATTTTGGTATCATATCCCACAGCCTTGCCTTCAGCGTAGGAGTCGCGGATGTCATCGGCTACACCCTTCTTCTCTTCCTCAAGACGTTCGATCCGCTCGATCAGCAGGCGCAGGCGGTCGTCGGTGGCTTGGGCCATCTGGGGGAACTCCGGTAAGGGGATGAACTGGTTAGGAGGCCGATAACCGGCAGACGTGATTCGGGCAAAGCGGTGCCTGTGGAAATCCTTGCCTAGCCGTTCTTCGCCACGCTCTCGGCCATCCGGGCAAGCTGCTCGGGCGTCGCTTCGCTCTGAAAGCGGTCCTTCCATTCGGTGGCAGGCATCCCGTGGATCGCCTCGCGCGCCGCCGTCTTGTCGAGCGGGGCGCCCGCCTCGACGATCCAGTCGGCCAGGCAATTGCGGCAGAAGCCCGCGAGACCCATCAGTTCGATGTTCTGCGCATCGTGGCGGTGGCGCAGATGGCGCACCAGGCGGCGGAAGGCTCCGGCGGCAACGCGGTCATCCAGCGCATCGAGCGGGTCTGCAATCGTATCCATTTTAATCATCCTTGGTCTTTGCCGCCTGCTTTGCCATAGCGCAGCCTGCAATTGGTAGAGGAAGTACCGTGGCCAGGCTCGATCCGCAAAACGTGAATCTG
>JANOOJ010000188.1:0-2514 GCA_031421295.1 Novosphingobium sp. | reverse complement strand
AGACGCGATGGCCGAAGCCGCAGAATTCGCGGTCGCACGGCGGTATTGAGCTTGGGCGGGCGTTGCTGGCGACCCAAATTCGAGGCCCGGCCGTCCTGAGCTTGTCGAAGGACCCGCGATGAGCTTGCCCGAGCTCCCGATCGACGCGGTGCTGCCCGAGTTGCTGGCGGGACTGCGTGTGCAGCCCAGTGCCGTCCTCATCGCTCCGCCCGGCGCGGGCAAGACCACGGCGGTTGCCCCTGCCTTGCTGGATCAGCCGTGGTGCAGCGGCATCGTCATCCTGCTCAGTCCGCGCCGCGTCGCCGCGCGCGCCGCTGCGGAGCGCATGGCCGAAGTGCTGGGCGAGCCGGTGGGCCGGACCATCGGTTATCTGACCCGGCTCGACAGCAAACGCTCGAGCGCAACGCGCGTGCTGGTGATGACCGAGGCGATCTTCGTGGCAACTATCGTCGGCGACCCTGAGCTGGCGGGGGTCAGCGCGGTGCTGTTCGACGAGGCGCATGAGCGCCACCTCGATAGCGACCTTGGCCTCGCGCTCGCGGTGGAAACCCAGGCGGTGCTGCGGCCCGATTTACGGCTGGTGGTGATGTCCGCGACAATCGACGGCGCGCGGTTTGCTGCGCTGCTGGACAACGCCCCGGTGATCGAGAGCGCGGGCAAGGCTTTTCCGCTTACGATCCGCTGGCTCGGGGCGCGGCCCGAAGTGCGGATCGAAGACGCGATGGCTTCCGCCCTAATCACCGCGTGGCGCGAGGAGCAGGGCGACATTCTGGCCTTCCTGCCCGGCGTGCGCGAAATCGAGCGCACCGCCGAACGGCTGGCGGACAAACTTACCGCTGCGCTGGTTCTGCCGTTGCATGGCCAGTGCGAACCCGCAGCCCAACGCGCTGCCATCCGCCGCGATCCCCAAGGTCGGCGCAGGATTGTGCTGGCGACCGCGATTGCCGAGACCTCGCTGACGCTCGACGGCGTATCGGTGGTGGTCGATGCGGGACTGTCGCGGCGCGCCGAGTTCGACAAGACCGCCGGAGTCACCGCGCTGGTCACGCATCGCGCCAGCCAGGCCGCAGCGGCGCAGCGCGCGGGCCGGGCGGCGCGGCAGGGGCCGGGGGTGGCTTATCGGCTGTGGGAGGAAGCCGCGCATCCGGGACGCGCGGCGTTCGATCCGCCCGAAATGCTGACCTCCGATCTGGCCCCGCTGATGCTCGCGCTGGCGCAATGGGGTGCGGGCGATCCCGCACGAATGGCCTGGATCGATCCGCCGCCCGCTGCAGCAATGGGTGCAGCAATTTCCAAACTGCGGTCGCTCGGCGCGGTCGTCCTTCGACAGGCTCAGGATGATCGGAGTTGGCAGATCACCCTGCATGGCCGCAGCATGGCGGCGCTGCCGATGGAGCCCTCACTGGCGCATATGCTGCTCTATGCTGCGCAGCATGGCGTGGCCGAAGAGGCTGCGCAGCTTGCGCTGCTATTGCAGGAGCGCGGGCTTGGCGGGCGTAGTGACGATCTGGCACAGCGCCTTGCACGGTGGAGAGCGGACCGCTCATCCCGGGCGGATGCCTCGCGCAAGCTCGCCGCCGGTTGGGCGAGCAAGGCGCGCGGCCTTCGACAGGCTCAGGCTGAGCGGGGTTTTTCAGAGCCAAACAAAACCACGCCCGCTCATGCTGAGCTTGTCGAAGCACACGCGCTGCCGCCCCTCGGCATACTCCTCGCCGAAGCCTATCCCGACAATATCGCCAAGCGCCGCGATGGATCGGGCGAGGATTGGCTCTCTTCCGGCGGACGTGGCTACCGGCTCGATCCCGCGTCGCCGCTGGTCACGCAGGAGTGGCTGGTAATCGGCGATGCGCAGGGCAGTGCCAAGGGCGCGCGGATCACGGCGGCGCTTCCGCTCGATGAAGCCGACCTGACCGGCTGGCTTCCGCACCGCATCACCGAGTGCTCGCTGGTGCGCTGGCTGCCGGAACAGGAACGCGCCGAGCCGGTGCGCGAACGGCGGATCGGGGCGATCCTGCTGTCGCGCGGTTACGATGCTGCGGCGGGCAAGGATGCAGTTGCGGCGCGGCTGGTCGAGCATTTCTGCGCGAAAGGCAGGGACAGTCTGCCATTGTCAGCCGCCAGCCAGGCCTTGCTGGTGCGCGCCGGACATGCTGGGATAGCGCCGCTTTCGGATGAGACACTGGCGCAGGACGCCGATGAGTGGCTGGGCAATGCGATCAACGGCGCGAGCAGCCTGCGCGACATCCCGCCGCAGCACTTGCATGATGCGCTGGCGAACCGGCTCGACTATGCCGCGCGCCAGCAGCTCGAGCAGCTGGCCCCCGCGCAGTTCACCAGCCCGGCGGGCTCAAGCCATGCGATCGACTATGCCGATCCCGGCGGGCCGAGCGTCGAAGTGCGGGTCCAGGCGCTGTTCGGGCTGGATCGCCAGCCCGGTTACGGCCAGCCCGAACAGCCGCTGCTGCTCAAGCTCACCTCGCCCGGCGGCAAGCCGGTCCAGACCACGCGCGATCT
>JANOOJ010000187.1:0-6857 GCA_031421295.1 Novosphingobium sp. | reverse complement strand
TGACCAAGCAGGGCATGACGATCATGACTGGCGCGGGGGTCCAGGCGCTGAGCGTCGGGGCGGGCAGCGTCAAAGCCAGGATCAAGGCCAAGGACGGCAAGGTATCCGAGAGCGAGTTCAGCCACGTGATCGTCGCGGTCGGGATCGTTCCGAACACCGAAGACATCGGGCTGGAGGCGCTTGGCGTTACAACCGACCGGGGATTCATCCAGATCGATCCGATGGGCCGTACCAACGTCCCCGGTCTATGGGCGATCGGCGATTGCGCGCCCGGCCCGTGGCTCGCGCACAAGGCGAGCCACGAGGGCGTCACCGCCGCTGAGGCCATCGCCCAGGCGCTCGGCAACAAGGACGTCCATCCGCACGCGCTCGACAAGAACAACATCCCGGGCTGCACCTATTGCCACCCGCAGATCGCCAGCGTCGGGCTGACCGAGGCGAAGGCCAAGGAGGCCGGCTACACCGTCAAGGCCGGGACCTTCCCGTTCATCGGCAACGGCAAGGCGATCGCGCTGGGCGAGGCCGAGGGCTTCATCAAGACGGTGTTCGACGCCAAGACCGGTGAGCTGCTCGGCGCGCATATGATCGGCGCCGAAGTGACCGAACTGATCCAGGGCTACACTGTCGGCAAGACGCTCGAGACCACCGAGGCCGAGCTGATGCAGACTGTGTTCCCGCACCCCACGCTAAGCGAGATGATGCACGAAAGCGTTCTCGCCGCCTATGGGCGGGCGATTCATATCTAGCGGCTGAGCGGCCCGTCGATCACTGCGCCGCGCACGATATGTTCGAACACCGCGACGTGGAGCGGTTCCGCAAATTCGCAGCCCAGCGTCTTGCCGCGGTGCCAGCGGATCGCTGCGGTCAGAACCTGTAGCTTGGGAATGCGGATGCGCAACGGCAGGCCGAGCGAGAACTGCGGCAACCAGGTGATGCGAAAGCCCGCCTGCGACAGATCGTCGAGCCGGACCTTGATCCAGGGCCGTGACCCCTGCCGCGCTTCGCACAGCAGCGTGAGCTTGGCGCGGTGGGCCTTGGTGTGGTCGAGCGAATCAAGATTTTCGTGAATCAATGGTGCCTCCCGCAAGCCACAGACCTAGCGCAAGGGACCTTGCGCAATGGTTAGCGTGGTGAGCCGATTTGCTCGCCGCGCCTTAAGTCAGTCAGACCCGGTGAATCCCCCGCCGATCGGTGTGACCGACCGAGTCGGCGGCTTTGGAGGCAGCACTTAGAATCCCCTCGAGGATGTAGGGCGCAAGGGGTTGGGCGAAAGCGCATCCCGCCACGAAACCCTCAACCCAGACGACGTGCACTTCAATGGCCGCAATCATCGGCAGCGTAAGCCAGAAGGTTTGTCCCACACGCGACGGGCTCAGCATCCGCAACCGGACCCCGGTGGCTGAGATGTCCAGGACTTCGGCGCTGAGCCGGTGTTGCCCGTTTCGCGCACCGATCACGACCTGGAACGAGACCCGTTCGGCCTCGCGGCTTCCAACGCGCGGCGCAGCTGCGAGGCTTGCCGGATCGTTCATGCTACCCTCTCCAATGACAGTGCGCGAAATGAACGCCTATTCTATTGGAAATGGGTTAATAGTTGGTTCCGTTCATAGGCCGGAAGCGTCGATGGACCGACGCGAACTTCTGTAACGGCACTATTACCTCACCCTTGCTGACAGGCATGGAAGCATCGCAACGGTTTCGTGAACCAGCACCGGAGTCACGAGAGCTTAGTGGGCCGATTTGTCAGCCTCGCGCAGCCATTTCGCGACCGACAGGCTGCGCTGGACATGCCGCCGCTCCGACCCGCGCAGCGCGACGCTGAGATAGCGTCCGATCAGGGCGACGAGGCGCGGCAATCGCGGCGCGGTCGGGCCTGCCGACTCCGCGCGATGGGAAGCCCGCGCAATCATCCGGCGCAGTGACTGCAGCCGATCGCCACCTTGCAACCGCGCGACCCGTCCGGCCGCGCCGAGTTCGCTGAGCCGGTCCATATCCACCAGCATCATCGCCGCAGCATCGCGCAGCACTTCGGGCGCAAGATCGGTCGGCGCATGGCCTTGCCAGTCGATTGCCAATCCCGGAATCCGGTCTTCGGCGAGCCGCAGCGCGATCTGGCAAGCATGGACTACCGCGATGCGCTCCGCCTGCTGCCAGAGCCAGTCCCAATCGATTGCCCCATGCCGCACCAGCAACTCGATATCGAGCAGCAGCAGCGGTCCGTTGTTGAACTGGTGATCGAGCACCGCATGGACGATCACATGCAGCAGCGTGTCGGCGGTGCAAAACGTCGCGAATCCTCCGCCTCGGTCCAACCGGGTGAGTGCGCTGGCTCGCCACGTTGCATCACGCGCGACCCATTCGGGACTGGCCGGATCGACCAGATGGGTGTGGATTTCGACATGCACGTTGTCGGGCGAGGTGAGGCCGGGCAGATGCTTGTCGGCGTCGATCTCTGTGGCTGCTGGACCGGCGAAACCCTTGGCGCGCAGCAAATCATGCGCCGCCAGAGCCTGTTCGGCGGGCACGAGCAGATCGAGGTCGCGCATCGGCCTGAGTTCGGGCTCGATCCACCCGCGCCACACGATGGCTGAGCCTTTGAGCGCGACTGCGGCAATTCCCTCAGTCGCAAACAGTCGGCCGATCCGCGCGAGTTCGGCCCGCTGGCGCAATGCGCGATGGGCAGAGCGCTGGCTCGACTCGGCCCATTGCTGCCCAAAGGGTTCCGGCACTGCTTGCATCCGCTTTGCCAGCAGGGGCCGCAAGCGGTGCTGCCCGGCCATGCGATCAAGCTCTGGCCAATCGACCTTGCCACGGGGCGCGGCACCGCGCCGCCACAGCAGCTCGAACAGCGCGGGATAGCCGTCGTCATTTACCACAAACGCTTCCCCGCGAAGGCATGGCCGGAGCCGGATTTGAGATAGCGCTCGAAGGCTTCAGCCTTCGACCTGTCCGTGAATGCGATGTAAGTCACCAAGCACCACGGCATGAATTTTGAGGTGTGTGTCGATTGCCCGGAATTGTGCTGCTGCATTCTTCGTTTTAGGTTGCCCGTCACGCCAACGTAGCGGTGTCCCTCTTGAGAGTCGCTACGGATCAAATAGACGTAAAACAACTTGGCGCCCTCCTGCGCTAAAGCTTCGGAGGGCATCCTGCTCCTTCAATTGGTTCGTGCCAATCCTGCGAAGCTCGCAGAGCGGAGCAGGATGGCGGAAGAGGTGGGATTCGAACCCACGGAGAGCTTGCACCCTCGCTGGTTTTCAAGACCAGTTCCTTAAACCACTCGGACACTCTTCCTCGGCCAAGGATAACGCCGCTAGCGCCGAAACGCGCGATTGTCACGCCGGTTAGCCGTTTTCATCGCACGCGGGCTGTGCGACAGTCTGCGCGCATGAAACGGTTCCGCAATCTCAAGCTCGCCCTGCCACTTGGCCTCAGCATCGCGGCATTTTCGTCGCCGCTTCCGGTTGCGGTTGCCCAAGTAAGCGAAGAAGCTGGCTTTCAGGGCTATCTCCAGTTGCTCGCCGCCCGCGCGCGGCGCGAAGGCGTGAGCGAGGGGACGATCCAGCGCATGACGCAGGGACTGAGCTTCAACCCGCGCGTGATCGCGCTCGATCGGGCACAGCCGGGCACCACCACCAGTTCCACCCCGCCGCCGTTCGAAGCCTATCGCCGCCTCCACGTCGATGCCGCGCGCATCGGCGGCGGGCGGACGATGTATGGCAATGTCGCCGGCCTCACCCCGCAGGTCGAGCGCCAATACGGGGTGCCCGCGCCGATCCTGCTGGCGATCTGGGGGCACGAGACCAATTACGGCCGCTACATGGGCGATTTCGATCTCGCCCGCAGCCTCGCCACGCTGGCCTATGAAGGCCGCACCGCGAACTCTTCGCCACCGAGTTCATCGCGCTGCTCAAGATGGCCGACCAGGGCGTCCCGCGCGAGCGGATGCTGGGCAGCTGGGCCGGAGCCTTCGGCAATCCGCAGTTCCTGCCCAGCATGTTCCTGCGCCTCGCCCGCGACGGGGACGGGGACGGGGACCGCGACATCTGGAACAGTCGCGCGGATACTTTGGCCTCGATCGCCAACTATTTCCGCGATGCCGGCTGGCAGCCGGGCCTGCCGTGGGGCGTGCGCGCAACGATCCCGACGTCGTTCGATCGCGGATCGGTGACCAGCAAGCTCGCTTCGCCCAGCTGCCCGCGCGTCCATGCGCGCCATTCGCAGTGGAAAACCATCGCCCAATGGCGCGCCTTGGGAATCCAGCCGCAGCGGGCGATTAACGATAGCGCGATGGCAACGCTGTTCGAACCCGACGGGCCCGGATCGCCGGCGTGGCTCTTAACCGGGAATTATCGGGTTATCCTCCATTACAACTGCTCGAATTACTACGCACTTTCCGTGGGGTTGCTTGCAGATGAGATTGCCCGTTAACCGATTCGCGCCGCTGGGTGTGATTGTCGCCCTTGCCGCCTGCGGTGCCGCAACCGCCGAGCCCGTGTCGGTCCAGATTGCGCCGAGCGGACCCGCCGCCGACTATCCGATGGTGATCGGCGCGCCGTTCACGATCGAGGGCACGACCTACAGACCCGCCGACACGATGAACTACGATGCGGTCGGCTATGCCGCGCTGGGGACCGAGGGCGGCACTGGGGTGACCGGCGCGCATCGCACGCTGCCGCTGCCAAGCTACGTCGAGGTAACGTCGCTTGAGAGCGGCAAGACCATTCTGGTGCGGATGGAACGGCGCGGGCCGATGACCAATGCCCGGCTGATCGAGCTTTCACCCGGGGCCGCCGCGCAGCTTGGCCTGACCGGCGAGCGCGCGCCGATCCGCGTGCGCCGCGTCAACCCGCCCGAGCCCGAGCGTGCGGCACTGCGCATGGGCGGTCGCGCGCCCGAGCGGATGGAAACCCCCAAGTCGCTGCTCGCGGCGCTGATGCGCAAGCTCGATCAGCAAAACGGTGCCGCCGTCGCGCCGGTCGGCTTGCCCGCGACGTTCCCGGCAACTGCCGCGACGGTGCCAAGCGCCACGCCGACGCCGGTCCCGCCGCTGCGCCGCCCGATCCCGCGCGTCCGGCCCGAACCGCAGGGCGTGGCAACCCCGGCTCCCCCTCCGGTCGCTGCTGTCCGGGGCACGCTGATCGTTCAGGTCGCTGCTTTATCCACCAAGGCGCGCGCCGATGGCGTGGCAACCCGGCTCGGCGGGCAGGTTTCGGCGGCGGGACGGCTGTGGCGCGTGCGGATGGGGCCCTACGCCACGCAGGCGCAGGCCGATGCCGCGCTGGCGAAGGCCAAAGCGGCGGGCTATAGCGATGCCCGAATCCAGCGCGCCGATTGATTGACCGCAATCGCCCGTCGCGCTGAGTGCACCTCGGCACGACGGGAGCTGTTGTTGTTACGGTATCTGCTGCCTGCATTGCTGGGGATTGCGCTGCCGACCCAATCGGCTGCTCCACGCGATAATGCGTCGGCTGCGCCGGATTATCCGAGTGCCAAGGACATCCCCGTAGCTCTGCTGGTCGATCTCGGCAGCGGGCAGACGCTGTTCCATCGCAACGAGATGCAGCCATTCCTGCCCGCCTCGGTCACCAAGGTGATGACCGCGCTGGTCGCGTTCGAGCTCATCGACCAGGGCAAGCTCCGCGAAGACCAGCGGATTGCTCCCCGTCCCGAGACCATCGCCAGATGGCACGGAAAAGGCACCACCATGCCGCTGTCCGCGAGCGACCGGCCCACCGTCAACGAGTTGCTGTTCGGAATCACCATAGTGTCCGCCAACGATGGCGCGGTGGTGCTCGCCGAAGGCGCGGCGGGCAGCGTTCAGGCGTGGTGCGCGTTGATGAACCGCACCGCACAGCGCATCGGCATGACGGGCAGCCATTTCGCCACCCCCAACGGCTGGCCGGACGGTGGGCGAACCTATGTAAGTGCGCGTGATTTGGCTATTCTGGCCAATGAATTGATCGGCAAACATCCCCAGCTCTATCATCGCTATTTCGGCCGGCCGGTCATGACCTGGAACGGCGTCACCCAGAAGAATCATGATCCGACGCTGGGGATCGTTCCGGGTGCCGACGGGATAAAAACCGGCCACACGTTCGAGGCTGGCTACAATTTCCTGGGCTCCGCCCAGCGCGGTGATCGCCGATTGGTGCTGGTCGTCGCCGGCACACAGCACACCCACACCCGTGCCAATGCAGCGCGCGAATTGCTCGAATGGGGCTTTGCCGGGTGGGACAGCCGCCCGCTGATCTGCGTCGGCCAGCGCGTGGGTGAAGCGCAGGTGCAGGGCGGCGCTGCCCGCCACGTCGCGCTGCTCGCGCCGCAGACATTTGCGCTCGCTCTGCCCAGGCGCCAATATCCCACTGTGACCACCCGCATCACCTATACCGGCCCCCTCACGGCCCCGATCGCCAAAGGCGCGACCGTGGCCAGGCTTGAGGTCGAGATCGACGGGCAGCCGCCGCACAGCCTGCCGCTAGTCGCCGCCGCTGCGGTTGGCCCGGCTGGACCGCTCGACCGGCTGGTCAACGGCCTGGCGGGGCTGGTGTCATGACGCCGGGCAAATTCATCGCCTTCGAGGGCGGGGAGGGGGCAGGAAAATCCACCCAGGCCCGCCTGCTCGCCGCCGCACTCGAAGCGCGCGGGATGGCCTGTGTCGTCACCCGCGAACCCGGCGGGACGCCCGGTGCCGAAGCGATCCGCGCGCTGCTGCTCGGGCTGGAGGGCGAGGGCTGGAACGCCCGCGCCGAAGCGCTGCTGTTTGCCGCCGCGCGCTCTGATCATGTCGAACGGCTCATTCGTCCGGCGCTGAATCGCGGCCAATGGGTGATATGCGATCGCTTTGTCGATTCAAG
>JANOOJ010000186.1:0-3980 GCA_031421295.1 Novosphingobium sp. | reverse complement strand
TAAGCCGCCGACAGCCCCGCGACATCGGCGATGTTCTCGCCCAGGGTCAGCTTGCCGTTGACGCGAAGACCGGGGAACGGCTCGTATTTGCCGTACTGCTCGATCAGCGCCGTGCCCGCCTCGTCGAACTTGGCGAGATCGGCCGGGGTCCACCAATTGCGCATCTTGCCGGTCGAATCGAACGCCGCGCCATTATTGTCGAAGCTGTGGCTGATCTCGTGGCCGATCACTGCGCCGATCGCGCCATAGTTGAACGCCGGGTCGGCGATCGGATCGAAGAACGGCCGCTGGAGGATCGCGGCGGGAAAGTTCAGCGCGTTCTGGACGGGCAGATTGACCGCATTGACCAGTTGCGCATTCATCCACCATTCGCGCTTGTCGAGCGGCTTGCCGATCTTGGCGAGCTGATTGGCGAAAGCGACCTTGGACGCCGCCTGCCTGGTGGCATAGGCGTTGTCGGGCACCACGGTCAGCGCGGCATAATCGAGCCATTTGCCGGGATAGCCCACCCCGACCTCAATCGTCTTGACCTTCTCGATTGCCTCTTTCTTGGTGTCGGCGGCGAGGAAGGCATTGCTCTCGACCCGCTTGGAAAACGCGGCTTTGATGTTGTCGACCATGCCCTGGACTTCGGCTTTGGCCGAGGCCGGGAAGAACTTCTCGACGTAGAGCTTGCCCAGCGCATCGCCCATCGACTTGTTGACCGCAGCCAGCGCACGCTTGTCACGCGGGCGCTGTTCGGAGGTGCCGGTCAGCGCGGTCCCGTAAAAGCCGAAGCGGGCGGCGTCGAGCTTGCTGCCCAGCAAATCGGCGTTGGTGCTGATCTGGTGGAATGCCAGCCAGTCTTTCCAGGCATCGAGCGGCTGCGCGGCAACCAGCGCGGAGATGCGCGGGATTGCCGCAGCGTGATAGGCCGCAAACTTTTGCTGGCTGCCCAGCTGCGCCGCGCCAAAGAAGGCGTCCCAATCGATCCCGGGGGCTTTGCCGGTGAAATCCGCCTTGGTCCACTCGGCGGCGGAATTCTGGAAATCCTCGCTTTCCTCGCGGGTGACGTGCGCCTTGGCGATCGCGGTCTCCAGATCGAAGATCCGCTGCGCTTTGGCCGCGGCATCGGGTATCCCGGCATCGGTCAGCAGCTGGGCGATGTAGGTTTTGTACTTGCCGCGCAAATCGACCATCTTGGGATCGGCCGAGAGGTAATACTCGCGCTCGGGCATGCCGAGGCCGCCCTGCAACACGTAGGGCATGACTTCGCCCCCGGCGAGCGCCTGGGTCACGAACAGCCCGAACAGGTTTTCGGTCTGGAAGTTGGTGTTGTTGAGCGGATCGACATCGGCCCGGGTCTGCTCGCCCAGCACCCGGCTGAGGCTGCCAACGTCGGTGATTGCCGCGAACCGGTCGAGGTCCGGTTTGATCGGCGTCAGGCCGGCCGCGTCGATCTTCGCGGTATCCATATAGGCGGTGTAGAACGCCTTGATCTTGCCCTCGGCGGTATCGATTGCCGCGTCGGATTTGACGATATCGGCGATCAGTTCGCCAAGCTGCTTGTCGGTCGCTTCGCTGGCGATATAGAACCCGCCGATGCTGGAGCGGTCGGCGGGGATTTCGGTGCTCTTGTTCCAGGTGCCGTTGGCGTAGGCGTAAAAATCATCCCCCGGCTTGGCGGTCTTGTCCATCGACGCGGCGACGATGCCGAGGCCCGTCCCCTTGGTGGCGGTGACCTCGCTCCCGGGCATGCTGCAGGCGACGGGGCCAAGCGTGACGGTGGCCGTGCCGAGCAGCAGGGCGGCGATCAGGGTGCGATGACGCATGGGGCAATATCCTGTTGGGCACGCGGCGTGGGCTGCGCTTTGGTTACATGATCGGGCGTATAGGCTCCATCGGAGCGTCCAGCAATCCGCCCTCGTCGGTAAGTCTCAGCGGTTTGGCGAAATGCGGCATCGGGCGTGCCTAGGGATTCCCGGCCGGAGTGGGCAAACGGTAGGCCACCTGGGTGCCCGGCCCGAGCGGCAGATCGAGCGCGACCCAGCTGGCGGTGATCGCCGTGCCCGCGATGTAGAAGGCAATGGCATAGGGCAGCGTTGCCGACAGCAGTGTGCCCAGCCGCATCGCCGGAATCCAGCGCTGGCAGAAGATCAGCGTCAGCACGAAATAGGCGTTGAGCGGCGAGATGAGGTTGGTCACCGTATCGCCGACGCGGTAGGCGGCGGTGGTCATTTCGGGCGACACATCGAGCAGCATCAGCATCGGCACAGTCACCGGCGCCATCGCGGTCCACTTGGCCGATCCCGAGGCGATCAGGAAATCGAGCCAGGCCGATGCGGTGGTCAATAGCGGCAGGAGCAGCGCGGGTGGAGCGTTGAGTTCGCGCAAGGCCGCAGCCCCCTTGATCGCGGTGATCGGGGCCAGATTGGACCAGCCGAACATCGCCACGAAATGCGCGGCGAAGAACGCCAGCACCAGATAGGGCAACATCCCCTCCAGCCCCTTGGCCATCATCGCCACGACATCGCGGTGGGTCGCAATGGTCCCGGCCGCCTTGCCATAGGCCCAGCCGGTCGCCACCATCAGCACGAACAGCAACGCAACCATCGAGCGGTAGAACGGGAGTATCCGCTGGTTCGCGGGCGCGGTGTGATCGTAGAACGGGGCATAGCCTGGGTTGAAGATCAGTGTCGCAACCACCAGGCAAATCCCCAGCGCGACCAGTCCTGCGGCGCGCAGCCCTTTGCGCTGTGCATCGGTAATCGGCTCAGGCCCGGCAAAGCTGCCCGCGCGGTGCCCCTCCCATTCGCCCAGCCGCGGGGCGACGATCTTTTCGGTGATGAGCCAGCCCAGCGCGACGAACGTCGCCGCGATCGTGGCGATAAAATACCAGTTGCCGACCGGATTCATCTCCCACGCCGGATCGAGCAATCTCGCGCCGGTCTGGGTGATGCCCAGAAGCAGCACGTCATATTGGCCGGGGAGCAAATTGCCCGCCAGCCCGGTGGCACATCCAAGGAAGCCGAGGATGATCCCCAGCACCGGATTGCGACCGGCATTGGCGAAAATCAGTCCGGCGAGCGGAATATAGACCAGATAACCCGCGTCGAAGGCATGGATGCTCAGCATCCCGATCAGGATCACCGCCGGGACCAGCAGCCGGTCGGGCACGCCCTGCATCGAACGGCGCAGCAGCGTGGAGAGCAGTCCCGATTGTTCGGCGACCCCGGCCCCCAGGATGATCGTCAGCGCCAGCCCGAGCGGAGTGAAGCCCGTGTAGGTCTTGGCCATGTCGGTGAACAACTGGCGGATCAGCGCTTCGGAAAACAGGCTTTTGGCGACCAGGACTTCGCCGGTTACCGGGTTTTGCGCCGACCAGCCCAGCGTTGCTCCGACCGCCGAAACAACCATCAGCAGCGCTATGATAATCACGAAGATCGCGACCGGATCGGGCAGGGCATTGCCAAGCCGTTCGACCCGATCGAGGAAGCGGTTGCGCCAAATGGCCTCGCCCTCAGCGCTTAAGGCCGCACTCGCCATCCCGCATTCCCCCACTGTCCCGAGGGAATAGAGGCGAGAAACGCTTCCCGCGCAATGGCTTCCGCTGTTTAGCCCATCGTGCGCCAAACCTGCTCCGTTCAACCCCTCTCCCCCGGCGGGGAGAGGTAGCGCAGCTTGCCCCCTTTTGGGGCTAGCGTAGCTGGGAGTGGGGGTTCGACAATGAGAAGGCAGAACCCCCACACCAACTGCGGCTAGGCGACAAGTCGCCAAGCCTGCGTATCCTCTCCCCGCCGGGTAGAGGGAATGATGATGCAAAGTTCCCGCATGACGCGTTAGCCCGCGAGCCGTCCGAACGCGCTTTCACCCGCATAGGTCGCCGCATCGCCCAGCTCTTCCTCGATCCGGATGAGCTGGTTGTATTTGGCGAGCCGGTCCGAGCGCGCGAGGCTGCCGGTCTTGATCTGGCCGCAGTTGGTGGCAACCGCGAGATCGGC
>JANOOJ010000185.1:0-3064 GCA_031421295.1 Novosphingobium sp. | reverse complement strand
CCCCCCCCGCCCGGGCGCCGGGCCGTTTTCGCGCGGCCGGGGTTGACCGTCACACTACCCCTCGGGCTCACCACCCCCACCCCCCCCCCGGGGGGGGGGGGGGGGGGGGGGGGGCCCTCGACCGCTGGCACACACGTGAGGCCTGCGGCCTCACTCCCCCACCCCCGCCCCTCCCCGACGGGGAGGTGTGATGAAATCTGATCGTTGGGGACCTTTGTACAACTCGGGTGTGGCCGTGACCCCGGCACAGCTCCAGCTGCTGTACTACTCCGTTTAATTGCGCGGGAAGGGAACTTCCCTGGGCTGGGGACCGCTTGGCCGGCCGGTCCTGACCGGCTGCGGGGCATCCTGCACCGGTGGCCGACCGCCGCCGGTCGCCTGATCGAGAAAATCGTCGTTGGCCGCGGGCGGCACGGTGATCAGCCCGCCTTGATCGGGTTGTTCGTCTTCGGGCCGCTGCGGCAGCGGCTGATCGTCGGGGCGCATCGGATCGATCAGATTGCCCTGCTCATCGACGTACTGATATTCGTTCGGATCGCCGAATCCCGCCTCCGCGTCGGGTTCAAGCTGCCACGCCGGGAGCTTGAGCTCGACGTCGAAGTTCTCAACCGGGCGCTTGGCCACCGCGACGCGCATATAGGCGGCGAAGGCGCGCGCCGGGGCGGTCCCGCCCTGCAACCCGGCGACCGGCTTGGCATCGTCACGGCCCATCCACACCCCGGTGGTGATCCCGCTGGAGAAGCCCAGGAACCAGCCATCCTTGTTCGAAGTGGTGGTGCCGGTCTTGCCCGCGACCGGACGGCCGATCTGCGCCGCACGCCCAGTCCCGGTGCTGACCGCCGTCTGCAGCAGATCGGTGATCCCGGCGGTGACATAGGCGGGGACCAGCGGCTGCCCGGCGGCACGCTGATGCGTGTAGAGCAGATCGCCGTCGGTGGTGGTAACCTTGGTGATCCCGAACGGCTCGATCGAGGTGCCCTTGGCCGAAACCGCCGCAAAGGCGCGGGTCATGTCGATCAGCCGGACCTCCGAGGAGCCCAGCACCATCGAGGGTAGCGTGTTGACGGGCGTGGTGATCCCGAAGCGCCGCGCCATGCTGGCCACCGCGCCGAACCCGACTTCATTGCCAAGCTGCGCCGCGACGGTGTTCTTGGAATAGGCAAAGGCGGTGCGGACATCGATCTTGCCCGCGTAGGTCCCGCCTGAATTGCGCGGGCTCCAGCCGTTGATCGTCACCGGCTCATCGACCACCGCATCGTCGGGGGTGTAGCCCGCCTCGAGCGCGGCAAGATAGACGAACAGCTTCCACGCCGAACCGGGCTGGCGCACTGCATTGGTCGCGCGATTGTAGTTCGAGGTGACGTAATCGGTCCCGCCGACCATCGCCAGCACCGCGCCGTCGCGGTCCATACTGACCAGCGCGCCCTGGGTGCCGCGCGGAACATTGCCCTGGATCGAAGCGGTGGCGGCGCGCTGCAGCCCGACGTCGAGCGTGGTCCAGACCTCGATCGGCTCGCTGTTGTCGGGCAGCAGGATATCGAGCTGGGGCAGCGCCCAGTCGGTGAAATAGCGGACCGAGTTCTGCCCGGCTTCCGGCGCCAGCTTGACCGTCCTGAGATCGGCGGAGGCGGCTTCTTCAGCAGTAATCGCACCGGCATCCTGCATCACCGCCAGCACCACCCTTGCCCGGCTGACTGCGGCCTTGGCGTCAGCCGTCGGCGAATAGCGCGAGGGGGCCTTGACGAGGCCCGCGATGATCGCCGCCTCGGACAGGCTCAAATCATTGGCGGGATGGCCGAAGAACTTGCGGGCCGCGGAATCGATGCCATAGGCGCCGCCGCCGAAATAGACTTTGTTGAGATAGAGTTCGAGAATCTGGTCCTTGGAGAACCGGGTTTCGAGCGCGAGCGCCAGCACCGCTTCGCGCAGCTTGCGGCCGAAAGTCTTGTTATTGTTGAGGAACACCGTGCGCGCAAGCTGCTGGGTGATGGTCGAGCCGCCCTGGCGCCAATGCCCGTCCCTGATACGCACCCAGATCGAGCGCGCCACGCCGATCGGATCGACCCCGATGTGGCTGCGAAAGCGCCGGTCCTCGACCGAGACCGTCGCGTCCTTCATGACCTCGGGGATTTGCGCATAGGGCAGCCACTTGCCGTAGCTCGGCCCCAACGAGACCAGCTCGGTCCCGTCGCGCGCGCGCACCACGATCATCTGGCCGTTCTGACTGCTCTTGAGCTGGCTGTAGCTGGGCAGCGATTGCGCGGCGAAGGCCACCGCGATCCCGAGCCCGATCACGCCGAGCAGCGCGAAAGCGGAACCCCAGATCAGCGTCCTGCGCAGCCACAGCCGCCAACCGGTACGCACGGGCTTGGCCGGTTTCCGGGCAGAAACCCCGCGCCGAACGTCATTGCGTGCCAATACCGACCCTCCCGAGGGCGCGCAGGCCCGACAACTCAACTAGCTTACATAGGCCAATTGCAACGCAGGGTTAATGGGGGAAATTCTATCTCCCTGACGCGAAGCGTCGGGGAGGGGGACCGCCCGCGCAGCGG
Source organism: Novosphingobium sp. (assembly GCA_031421295.1). GTDB lineage: Bacteria > Pseudomonadota > Alphaproteobacteria > Sphingomonadales > Sphingomonadaceae > Novosphingobium. Next base: position 512 of record JANOOJ010000185.1, on the reverse strand, counting down.
GTGGTGGAGGGGTCACTCTTTCGGCTCGAACTCCAATGCCACGCTGTTGATGCAATAGCGCAGGCCTTCGGGACCCGGACCGTCGGGGAAGACGTGGCCGAGATGCCCCTCGCATTTGGCGCAGCGCACTTCGGTGCGGACCATGCCGTGGCTTGCGTCGGTCAGTTCCTCGACCGCATCGCCGCCCAGCGGCGCGGTGTAGCTGGGCCAGCCCGAGCCGCTGTTGAACTTGGTATCAGAGGTGAACAGCGGCGCGCCGCAGCCCGCGCAGCTATAGACTCCGGTAGCCTTGTTGGCATCGTATTTGCCGGCAAAGGCGCGCTCGGTCCCGGACTTGCGCAGCACCTGGAACTGTTCGGGCGTGAGCCGCTCGCGCCACTCGGCATCGGTAAGTTCAAGTCTGTCGGCCATCGGCAAGCTCCTGTGATTTACTTTCCAGCCTCACGGCTGTGCGGCACCGGCCCGCTCCCCCGCCCGACCGCCCAACAATAGGTTACCCTATGGGTGGCCGG
>JANOOJ010000184.1:0-4311 GCA_031421295.1 Novosphingobium sp. | reverse complement strand
CGCCTCCGCTCTCCGCCAAAAGCTGGTCCTAACCCGCCGCCTTGACGATCTCTGCCCAGGCCGCCTCGTCGATTACCTCGATCCCCAGCGCGGCGGCCTGCTTGAGCTTTGAGCCCGCGCCCGGCCCGGCGACCACCAGATCGGTCCTGGCGCTGACCGAGCCCGCCGCGCGCGCGCCGAGCGCCTCGGCCTGTGATTTGGCCTCGTCGCGGCTCATGGTTTCAAGCTTGCCGGTGAACACCACGGTCTTGCCCGCGACCGGGCTGTCGCGGGTGGCGACGATGTAGTCGGGCGGGGAGACTTCGCGCAGCAAATCCTCCCACACCGCAACATTGTGCGGTTCGTGGAAGAAATCGCCCAGCGCCTCGACCACGGCGGGGCCGATGCCGTCGATGGCGAGGAGATCGGCGCGGGCTTCTTCAAGCCCCTCCTCTTCAGGGGAGGGGTTGGGGTGGGGGTAGTCGTCAGGCCCGGCGCTCGTCGGACAGACCCCACCCCCGGCCCCTCCCCTGAAGGGGATGGGGGATTGGTGTGCAGCCTCCACTATTTCGCTTAACCTCGGCAGCGTCACAAACCGCTTCAACAAATCCCTCGCAGTCACCGCCCCGACATGGCGGATCCCCAGCCCGAACAGCAGCCGGGCAGCGTCGGGCACGCGTTTGGCTTCGATCGCTGCCAACAGGTTTTCCACAGACTTGTCCTTCCACCCCTCACGGGTGAGAAGCTCGGTCTTATGTGCGTGCAGGCGGAAAATGTCTGCGGGGCTTTCGAGCCAGCCAGCTGCGAAGAATTCGGCGATCGTCTTCTCGCCCAGCCCCTCGATGTCGAGCGCGGCGCGGCTGACGAAGTGCTGGAGCCGCTGGGTGCGCTGCGCCGGGCAGATCAGCCCCCCGGTGCAGCGGACGTCGACCTCGCCCTCCTCGGCCACCGCCTCGCTGCCGCATTCGGGGCAGTGATCGGGAAACGCATAGGCCTCGCGCGGCGCATCGCGGGTGAGGTTCTCGACCACTTGCGGGATCACGTCGCCCGCGCGTTGCAGCACGATCCGGTCGCCGACGCGCAGGCCGAGCCGCCCGATCTCATCGCGGTTGTGAAGCGTGACATTGGTGACCGTCACCCCGCCGACCAGCACCGGGGCGAGCCGCCCGACCGGGGTGAGCTTGCCGGTGCGCCCGACCTGGATGTCGATTCCCGCGACGATGGTCTCGGCCCGCTCGGCCGGGAACTTGTGCGCCAGCGCCCAGCGCGGGGCCTTGGCGACGAAGCCGAGCCGCTCCTGCCAATCGAGCCGGTCGACCTTATAGACAACCCCGTCGATGTCGTAGGGCAGGTCCGCGCGCCCCGCGCCGATGCTGCGGTAATGCTGCAGCATTTCCTCCACCGAGTTGCAGCGCACCAGCAGCGGCGAGACCGGCATGCCCCATGCGGCGAGCTGCTCCATCATCGCCCATTGCGTGTCCGCCGGGACTGCACTCACCGCGCCCCAGCCATGCGCGAGGAAGCGCAACGGGCGCGCGGCAGTCACCGCGGCATCCTTTTGCCGCAGCGAACCGGCCGCAGCATTGCGCGGGGTCGCGAACAGCCGCGCGTCGTTGTTTTGCTGCGCCGCATTGAGTGCGGCAAAGTCCTGTTTCGCCATATAAACTTCGCCGCGCACTTCGAATATTGCAGGCACGCGTGTTTCGTTTCCTGGCGCATGCAGCATTTGCGGGATGTCGGCGATATGCGCGACGTTGGGCGTGACATCCTCACCCACCTGCCCGTCGCCCCGCGTCGCCGCGCGCACAAGCCGCCCGTGCTCATAGCGCAATGAACACGACAGCCCGTCGATCTTGTCCTCGGCGGTCATCGCGACTTCGGTCTCAGGCGGCAGGTTAAGGAACCGCCGCACCCGCGCCACGAACTCGGCCACCTCCTCATCCGCAAAGGCGTTGTCGAGGCTCATCATCCGCACCTCGTGCTGCACCTTGGACAGCGGCGAGGCAGCGACTTCATGGCCCACCGCCACGCTCGGGCTGTCGGCCCGGATCAGCTGCGGGAACGCCGCCTCAAGCTCGGCATTGCGGCGCACCAGCGCGTCGTATTCGGCATCCGAAATCTCGGGCGCATCCTCGGCATGGTAGCGCTTGTTGTGATGCGCGATTGCACGCGCGAGCCGCATCAGCTCGTTGGCGGCGTCGGCTTCGGTGATCTCGATTCCCATGACCCCAGCTTAGGCGAGAGCCAGCACGGTCGCCACCATCTCGCGCGTGGCGCGGAAGCCGAGCGATTCATAAACGCGGATCGCGCCGGTGTTGGCGGCATAGACGTGGAGATACGGGGTATCCCCGCGCGCGATCTGCGCCGCCATGACGTGGCGAATCAGCCGCGCGGCGAGCCCGCGCCCGCGAAATTCGGGCCAGGTGCAGACCCCGCTCAGTTCGGCCAGCCCCGAGGCGGGGAGCATCCGCTCGCCCGCCATCGCCATCAGCCGGCCATTTTCGCGCAAGCCATAGAACTGACCATAGCGCTGGGTCAGCGCTCCCCATGGCCCCGGCTCGGTCGCATGGGCGAGCGCGGCCATCTCTGCCGCATCGGCCTCGCTCAGCGCGAGCGGCGCGTCTTCGCCGGGCACAGGTGGCTGCGGGTGTTCGGCCACCATCTGCAGCAGCGTGGCATTGCGCAGCCCTTGCGTGCCGGGAGGGATTGGCCACTGTTCGGCTTCGACCAGCCAGATCTCGTCATCGGGTCCGATCAGCGTCGCGGCCAGCGCCACCAGCGCCTCGTCCGACCGGTCGCGCGCGGCGGCGAACGGCCCATCGCGCGGATCGATCCCCACCGCCGCACCCTCCGCCACGGCGAGATGCGCCTGCCGGCCGGTGAGGCAGTTCCACACCGGGCGGATCAGCGGATCGAGGTTCACACCCCCTCCAGCAGCCGGTCCGCCTGCGCGCGGGCCTCGCTGGTGATCGCCGCGCCCGAGAGCATCCGGGCGATCTCTTCCTGCCGTCCGGCGCTATCCAGTAAAGCGACCGAGGTGCGGGTGACGGTGCCTTCGGACGATTTGGCGATCACGTAATGCTGCTGGCCGCGCGCGGCGACTTGCGGGCTATGGGTCACCGCGAGCAACTGCCCGCCATTTGCCAGCCGCGCCAGCCGCTCGCCGATCGCGCTGGCGACCGCGCCGCCGACGCCGCGGTCGATCTCGTCGAAGATCACCGTCGCCACCCCGCCCTGTTCGGCCAGCGCAACCTTGAGCGCGAGGATGAAGCGCGACAGCTCGCCGCCCGAGGCGATCTTGCCCAGCGGGGCAAATTCGGCGCCCGGGTTGGTCGAGATCAGGAACTCCGCGCCGTCGACGCCCGACGGACCCCAGCGTTCCTCGGGCAGGCGCGTCACTGCGGTGCGGAACCGCGCGGCGTCGAGCCTCAGCGGTGCGAGCTCGCCCGCCACCGCCTGGTCGAGGCGAATCGCGGCTTCGGCGCGCGCGACCGACAGCGCCTCGGCCCGCGCGCGGTAATCGAGCCCGGCCTCCTGCGCGGCCTTCTCCAGCCCGGCCAGCTGCGCCTCGCCGCCCTCGATCGCGTCGAGCGCGGCGCGCATCGCCGCCATCCGGTGCGGCAGATCGTCGGCCTGGCAAACGTGCTTGCGGGCGGCGGCGCGCAGTTCGAACAGCCGGGTCTCGATCTGGTCGAGCTGCTGCGGATCGTGGCTCAGCGCCTCGCCGGCGCGGGCGAGCTTGTCCTCGGCCTCGGAGGCCTCGATCACCGCGCGGTCGAGCGCGTCGAGCGCATCCTTGAGCAGTGGATGTTCGCCCGCGATCCGGTCGAGCCGCCGCGCCGCGCCGCGCAGGCTCGCCAGCGCGGAATCCGATCCGGCCCAGAGATGCTGCAATTCGGCGAGATCGCCCGACAGACGCTCGCCCTTCTGCATCGTCGCGCGGGCTCCGGCGAGTTCCTCCTCCTCCCCGGTCAACGGCGCAAGTGCGGTCAGCTCGGCAAGGTGCGCGAGCAATAAATCCTGATCGACCGAGGCCTGCGTCACCGCTGCCCGCGCCGCCGCCAGCACATCTTCCGCCGCGCGCCAGCTTCGCCACGCCGCCTCGACGCTGGCCGAGTCCGCGCGCGCATAGCGATCGAGCAGCAGCCGGTGCCCGCGCGGATTGACCAGCCCGCGATCGTCGTGCTGGCCGTGGAGTTCGACGAGGAACGCGGCCAGTTCGCGCAGCAGCGCCACGCCGACGGGCTGGTCGTTGATAAACGCCTTGCTGCCGCCATCCGATTTGAGACGGCGCTTGAGGATCAGCGGCTCGCCCGGTTCGACATCGACTTC
>JANOOJ010000183.1:0-7364 GCA_031421295.1 Novosphingobium sp. | reverse complement strand
GATGAAGCTGGTCCAGGGCAATCTGGGTCGCGCAACCTTCAAGACCAGCGCGGTCGATCCCGCGCGCTGGACGATCGAAGCCCCGGCCCGCGTGTTCGAGACGCAGGAGGCAGTCACTGCGGCATTCAAGGCTGGCGAGCTCGACCGTGATGTGATCGTGGTGGTGCGCTTCCAGGGTCCGCGCGCCAATGGCATGCCCGAACTGCACAAGCTGACCCCGGCGCTTGGCGTGTTGCAAGACAAGGGCTTCAAGGTGGCGCTGGTCACCGACGGGCGGATGTCGGGCGCATCGGGCAAGGTCCCGGCGGCGATCCACGTCACCCCCGAGGCCTACGGCGGCGGCGCTCTGGCGCTGGTCCGCGACGGCGATGTGATCCGGCTGTGCGGGCACGACGGCAGCCTCGAGGTGAAGGCCGACCTGACCGGCCGCGAACCGGCACTGCCACATCACGTCGATGGCGAGGGCATGGGCCGCGAGCTGTTCGCCATGCTGCGCCGCCACGCCGATGGGGCCGAACTGGGCGGATCGGCGATGCTGGCCGAGGCGGGACTCTGAGCGTGGAGCTGGTCGCGGTCGATATCGGCGGGACGCATGCGCGCTTTGCCATCGCCACCATCACCGATGGCGCGATTGCGCTGGGCGAGCCGGTCACGCTCCACACCAGGGATCACGCCAGCCTCCAGACCGCGTGGGAAGACTTCGCGCGGCTGCAGGGCGGCGCGCTACCCAAGGCGGCGGCCATCGCTATCGCCGGACCGGTGGGGGGCGAGATCATCCGCTTCACCAACAACCCGTGGATTATCCGCCCCGCGCTGATTCGGGAGAAGCTGGGGGTCGAACGCTACACCCTGATCAACGATTTCGGCGCGGTCGGCCACGCGGTGGCGCGCGCCGGTCCCGAATTCTTCGACCATCTGAGCGGCCCGGACGAGCCGCTGCCCGCCAGCGGCACGATCAGCATCGTCGGCCCCGGCACCGGGCTGGGCGTCGCGCATCTGTGGCGCGGCGGCAGTGACTACCGGGTGCAGGCGACCGAAGGCGGGCACATCGACTTTGCCCCGCTCGACACCATCGAAGACGCGATCCTCGCGCGGCTGCGCCAGCGCTATCGCCGCGTTTCGGTCGAACGCGTGGTCTCCGGTCCGGGCATCATCGACATCTACGAGGCGCTCGCCGGGATGGAAGGCCGCGCAATCCAGCCGGTCGACGACCGCACGCTGTGGGCCAAGGGCACCAGCGGTGAGGACAGCCTCGCCGCCGCCGCAGTCGACCGCTTCTGCCTCTCGCTCGGGGCAGCGGCGGGCGACTATGCGCTGGCGCAAGGGGCGGCGGGGGTGGTCATCGCCGGCGGGCTCGGCCTGCGCATCCGCGATACGCTGCTGCGCTCGGGCTTTGCCGAGCGGTTCTGCGCCAAAGGCCGGTTCGAGGCGCTGATGGCGGCGATCCCGGTCAAGCTCATCACCCATCCCCAACCCGGACTGTTCGGCGCCGCCGCAGCCTTCGCCAAGGAGCACGCGGCGTGAGCAATATCGAACTCATCATGCGCACCGCGCCGGTCATCCCGGTGCTGGTGATCGAGGACCCGGCGCACGCCCAGTCGATCGCGCAGGCGCTGGTCGCGGGCGGGCTGCGCGTGCTCGAAGTGACATTGCGCACTGCCGCCGCGCTCGACGTCATCCGCGAGATGAAGCGCGTCCCCGGCGCGATCGTCGGCGCGGGCACGGTGCTCAACGAGCACGCGCTACGCGATGCGCTCGATGCCGGGAGCGAATTTATCGTCTCCCCCGGGCTGACCGAGCCACTCGGCAAGGCGGCGATTGCGGCGGGGGTGCCGTTTCTGCCGGGCATCGCCAATGCCGGCGACATCATGCGCGGGCTCGACCTCGGGCTCGACCGCTTCAAGTTCTTCCCGGCCGAAGCATCGGGCGGGATGGCCGCGCTCAAAGCCATTGCCGCACCGTTCGGCAGCGTGCGCTTCTGTCCGACCGGCGGAATCACGCAGGCCAGCGCGCCCGATTGGCTGGCGCTTGAGCCGGTGCTCTGCGTCGGCGGCAGCTGGCTGGTCGGCAAAGGTCCGCCCGACGTTGCCGCGATCGAAGCGGCGGCGCGCGCAGCGGCGAAATTGAAATGAACCACCATTCCCCGTTCATGCTGAGGAGGGGGCTGAGCTCGTCGAAGACCCCGTCTCGAAGCACCGCTGCGCGAGCGTCCTTCGAGACGCCTTCGACCTTCGATGCTTCGACAAGCTCAGCACTCAGTCCTACGGCTCCTCAGGACGAACGGGTATGGGGTGAAGGAGGTCAACTATGACCAAAGCCTTCGACCTCCATGCGCGGTTGCAGGAGCTTCACCCCCGCACCGCCGAGACGCCGCTGTTCAATCCGGTGTTCCAGCTGGGGCTCGAACTCTCGCGGCAGAACGAGCAGGGCAAACTGCCGCTCGACGCGGTCGATGCGCTGGTCGCCGAACTCGAATGCAACGGGCTGCTGGCGCGCGCCTCGCGCCTCAACCGGCTGGTCAGCCCGATCGATCCGGGCGAGAACGAAGCGCGCCTCGCCGCGCTGGCCAAGGCCGACAGCTTCGAGGCCTTCGCCGCCAAGTGGCAGCGCCCGGTGGTCCATGTGGTGTTCACCGCCCACCCGACTTTCCTGCTCAGCCGCGCGCAGACCGGGGCGGTCGCTGCCGCGGCATCGAGCGGCGATGTGCGCGAGGCGACGGTCTGCGTGGTCGCGGCCACCCGCGATACCATCACGCTCGACGGCGAGCACGATGCCGCCATGGCCGCAATGGCCCGCGCCCAGACCGCGCGCGACCGGATGACCGGTCTGCTGCTCGACGCCGCGCACGAGCAATGGCCCGACCGCTGGCGCGAACTGCGCCCATTACCCATCCGGCTGGCGAGCTGGGTCGGCTATGACATGGACGGCCGCACCGACATTAGCTGGAGCACCTCGCTGCGCTATCGCCTCGCAGAAAAGGGCGAGCGGCTGGCGAGCTACGCCAGAATGCTGGCCGGTGCTGCGCCAGAGATCGCCGGGCGCTTGGTCGCCGCGAGCGCCCGCGCCGACGAGATGGCGACACTGTTCGGCACCGACCTGACCGATCCCGCCGCGCTCTCCGCCGCCGCCGATAGGCTGACCGCCGATCACCCGCACAAGCTCACCAGCCTCGCACCAATCATTGCCGAGCTGGAATCCGCCGCATCCGCCGCCGACGATGCCACCGCCCGCGCGCTGCTGGTCGCGGTATCCGCGATGCAGGCCGACGGGCTGGGAATGGGCTGGATCCACTTCCGGGTGAACGCCTCGCAGCTGCAGAACGCGATCCGCCGCCGGATCGATCCCGAGGGCAAGCTCGATCTCGCCAGCCAGGCCGCGCTGGTCAAGATGCGCGAATTGCTCGCCGAGGCGGTCCCACTGCGCTCCAACTTCGCCGCCTTGGCGATCGAAAACAGCACCGCGATCCGCCAGTTTCTGGCGATGACGCAGATCCTCCACCACGTCGATGCCGATGCTCCGATCCGCATGCTGGTGGCCGAATGCGAACAGCCGACCACGGTGCTCGCGGCGCTCTATTTCGCGCAATTGTTCGGGATCGCGGGCAAGGTCGATGTCTCGCCGCTGTTCGAAACCGAAAGCGCGCTCGAACACGGCGGTCGGTTCCTCGATGCCCTGCTCGCCGAGGAAGCCTATCGCAATTACGCCCGCATCCGGGGCCGGGTGTCGATCCAGACCGGGTTCTCCGATGCCGGGAGGTTCGTCGGGCAAATCCCCGCCGCGCTGGCGATCGAACGATTGCAGGGGCGCTTGTCCGAAGCGATGGCCGCCAACGGGCTGACCGGGGTCGCCGCGCTGATCTTCAACACCCACGGCGAGAGCATGGGGCGCGGCGCGCATCCCTCCAGCTTTGCCGACCGGCTGGCCTGGCCGCTCTCGCCCTGGACGCGGCGGCGGTTTGCGCGCGCGGGGATCGCGCTCGAGCCCGAAGTCAGCTTTCAGGGCGGCGACGGCTATCTGTTCTTCGGCAGCCCCGAACTGGCGCTGGCGACGCTGACCCGCCTCGCCGAGCAGGCACCGGCCGAAACCAACGCCGACGCGCCGACCGATCCGTTCTATCGCCGCACGGACTTGTCGCTCGATTTCTACCGCGCGATCCGCCGCGTGCAGCAGAGCTACCTCGCCAGCCAGACCTATTCGCGTGCAGTCACCGCCTTCGGGCTCGGCCTGCTCAACGATACCGGCAGCCGCAAGTCGCGCCGCCAGTCGGACCTCGCCGCCGACCGCGCGATGAGCCTGCGCCAGATCCGCGCGATCCCGCACAATGCGGTGCTCCAGCAGCTCGGTTATCCGGTCAACGTCATCGCCGGGTTCGGCACGGCGGCGGATGGCAATTACGAAGCGCTCGCCGGGTTACTGCGCGACAGCGACCGGGGCCGCCAGATGGTCCGGCTGGTCCGCGCCGCCAATGCGCTGGCCAGCATCAAGACCGTCGCCGCGTTCGGCGAGCTGTTCAACTCGGCCTATTGGGCCAGCCGCCCCTATCGCGGCGACGAGCAGCGCATTTCCGACGCCTGCCTCGCGCTCGCCGAATACCTGACCACCGACGACCGCACCGGCGTGTTCCGCCGCCTCGCCTCGCGCCTGCGGGTCGATGCGCTCAAGCTCCACCGCCTGCTCGATCTGATCCCCGACGAGGCCCCCTTGGCGGATCGCGAGCACACCCGCCGCACGCTAGGCGTATTGCAGGCGCTGCGGCTCGCGCTGTTGCAGCATATGTTCCTGCGCGCGGTAATGGTCCCGGCCTTCAGCCGCGCCAACGACATTAGCCGCGAGGATGTGCTGGAAATGGTGTTCACGCTGCGGGTGGACGAAGCCCTAACCCAGCTGCGCCGCGCCTTCCCGACGAGCTTCCCGTCACTGGGCGATTTCGCGGTGACCGAGCCGACCGACTACCCCGACGAAGCCGCCACCGGCTACGAAGCGATCCACCGCGACTTCATCGACCCGATCGCGCGGGCGCATGCGCTGGCGCTGCGGATCGGCACCGCGATTGCCAACGAGTTCGGGGCGCATGGGTGACGGCTTCATTGTTCGACCTCATCGAACGTACTTGAAATAAGATCGTCCAATATTTTTGAAGTATTTTTTCGTATCTGCGCGCACAAATTTGTCGGAATATCTGAGGAAACATCCGATACAAAGAAGTCCCAAGAGCACCTAGCAAAGTGTCGATTCAAGTATTTTGTGTCCACCTTAGTAGGTCCGTCGGAACGCGACCCGATTAGCAATCTGCGCTTGGTGAGCGGAACATAAATAGCCTCGGTTAGAGACTCTTCGGCAAGCATCAGAGGAACTTTGGTACCCCCGCGAGCCGAAGCGACTCCAATGCAATCCGGAAGGATGAGATCGGTCTTTGAGTCAGCCACCTTCCACTTGTAGTCAGTCAGCTTCTGCACGCGCAATTTCGGCACCAGCTCACGCAGTAACGCGGCTCGCTGGGCATCCGCGCCAATTTGGCCAAGCTCAGTTGCAACTTTATCAAAGGCAGTTTTGGCTGGACCAACCATTTCTGCATGCACCTTGGAAAAGCTTTGCACCAGGTGTTGGGTCAGGAAGTCTTCCAACTGACCGCGGCTAAGGCCGGTCAACCCGAGGAGCTCCGGTCGCTCATCCAACGCGCTTTTCATCGTTTCCTTGAACTGTTTGCTCGGCTTCCGGAGTGAAATTCCGAGTAAACGACGCGCCGACTCTTCGCCGCTCAACCGCTCGGCGAAAATTTCAAAAAGGGACCCGCCAGCCGCGGTCATTGCCCGCCGAAAATGATCGTTCCTAGTTGTGAGATGGACGACAAATTCGGACGCGACCCATGCATCGGCTGTCGAGCCGTCGACTAAGCTCATGAGGTATTTGAGTTGCGCGGCCAACTCATTTTCGTAGGCCGTTATCTGATCATCGAGCGTCTCTAACGAATCGTCCGCCGATACGGTTGAGTAAAATTCACGCTCCGCCCCCACGCCATCCACCGCTGTTAGAAATGGTGACCGATCAAAGCGGTGAACCCTGACTTGTACAGATTTCTTGGTGGCTGTTCCAAAACCACGCAAGATCATTTGAGGTATGAAGTGTTGCTTTCGACCAGACATTCACCAGAGATAGCAAAATTGCGACGCCGGGTGAACTAACACTGCTGCTCTCTCCTCAAGATAGTTATCGAGTACAATACCACTCGATCACCCGCACCGGCCCGTGACTCACGCGCGAAAGCGCCCAATCCGCCATTCCCAACGCCGCCCTTCCCCGCAACTGCCGCCACTTGGGCGTTCGCGTCTCGGCCGCCGGTGAAGCGCTGGCCCGCGCTGGCCCCAGCAACTCCGCCTCAAACTGCGCGATCAGTTCCGGATTGCGGCACACCGCGACGATGTCGCTGCTGGTGCGGTAGCTGGCGAAATTGAAATTACTTGATCCCAGCAGCAGCACTTCGCCGTCGATCAGCAGCGCTTTGGCGTGGGTCATGTCGGGGAGCAGGTGGAGCGCGATTCCGGCCGCGCCCGCGACGCCGGTCAGATAGTCGCGGATCACCGGCTTGTTGTTGGGCGCAGGCGTGTAGAGATCGACCCTGGCCCCGCCGCGCGCCGCCGTGGCCATCGCCTCGACAAACGGCATTGTCGGATAGGCGCTGATCATCTCGACCGTGCGCTTTGCGCCCGCCACCAACCTCAGCAGGGGTTCGAACCGCGCCGCGTTGGTATCGCCATCGAAGCTGATCAGGTCGAGATCGCCGAAGCTGGCGGCCGCTCCGCTGGGTTTGCCCGCCCAGTCGCGCCCGAAATCGGCGACGAGGAATTCCGCCACTTCAGGGTCCTCGATCCGCAGCATCAGATCGTGCCAGGCGAAGTTGTGATCGGAGAAGTTGATCCCGCCCACATAGGCGACATCGTCCATCACCAGCAGCTTCTTGTGGTTGCGCAAGGGGTAGCGCAGCGGGTGGCCGAGCACCGGGTTGGTGATCCGTACGCCCACGCCTTGCGCCACCAGATCGTCGAACATCTGCAATGTCCGCTTCGCTTCGGCCAGCACGCTGGGCGGGCGAAACGGCAGCGGCAGCATCGTGTCGTTGATCACGTTGCGGCTGTAATCGTCGACCAGCACGCGGCGATCCGGGGCGCTCGCGGCGGCGATGGCATTTGCCACCCCCAGCCCGGCGGCGTCGCCCTCGAAGGTCATCGCCTGCACCAGCACGCGGCTCCGCGCCGCCGCAATATCGCCCTTTGCGCGGTCCCAGAACTTGCCCGAGCCGACCAGCAATTCGAACCGTATCATCCCCGATTCCGCCCTCCTGCCCGCCGCTTAACCTTTGTCGGCGC
>JANOOJ010000182.1:0-35106 GCA_031421295.1 Novosphingobium sp. | reverse complement strand
GCGCCGGGCTATGCGCCCAAATGGCAGCCATGGCCGATCCCGAAGCCCAAGGACGGGCTAACGGTGACTTTCCGGCCGCTTTAACATCTCAATCTCCCTCTCCCCATCGGGGAGAGGATACGCAGGCTTGCAAGCTGGCTTGCTAGCCAGAGTTGGAGAGGGGGCTCGGCGCTGCGAGGCCGAGCCCCCTCTCCTAGCTTCGCTAGCCCCTGACTGGGCAAGCTGCGCTACCTCTCCCCGTCGGGGAGAGGTAATTTGCGCGGTTTAGCTTTCCACCTCGAAGGTAATCTCCGCGTGATCGCGCAGGCGCTCGACCAGCGCCTCGCCGAGCAGCGCGCCGGGGGTGGCGACGCCGCCTGCCGCTTTGCAAGCGAGCAGCGCGATGCCGGTTTCTGCGATCATCCGGCTGGTCGAGCCGTAACCCGGATCGTAGCGGCCCTTGACGCCATAATGGATCGTCTGGCCGTCCGGGTATTCGCCCACGAACAGCACATCGTACAGCCCGTTCTCACGCTCTTCCGGGGTCGGGCCTTCGCCGGGCTTGGGACCGCCGCCTTTGCCGAACGGGGCCTTGAGCGCTTCGACCATGGCTTCGGCCGCCTTCTTACCCATTTCGCCGGGGCTGGTCAGCACCATCTCGTCGTAGCGGAAGTCTGCACCATAGGGATGGCCGAGCAGGAAATTGGTGCGGTGAACGTTCTTGGTATTGATCGTCGCCATGATGAACGGCGCGGCCCAGCTATCGAGGCTCGAATCATATTCGGGGATCAGTCCGGACGGCTGGCTCGGGCCATCGAAGCCCGGCGTCAGGCCGAACGGGCTGGTCATATAGGGGATCAACGTGGGGTGCTTGGCGAGCGTCTTGAGGCTTTCCTTCAGGCTCGCCGCCGTCCCGCCCGAGAAGGTGCCTTTCATCGCCCTGACCCGGCCCTTGACGCGCGGCGCAGGCTTGCCGAAGCGGGCTGCGGCTTCCTGCTGGAGCATGAAGACACCGAGATCGAACGGGATCGAATCGAAGCCCGAGGAGAAAGCGATCCGCGCGCCGCTGGCCTTGGCCGCCGCATCGTATTTGTCGATCATCTGGCGCATCCACACCGGCTCGCCGCACAGATCGGCATAATCGGTCCCCGCCTCAACGCAGGCCTTGAGCAGCGGCTCGCCATAGAGCTGGTATGGTCCGACCGTGGTTATGACTACCCGCGCCTGACTGGCGAGCGAGGCCATGCTGGCTGCATCGTCCGAATCCGCAACGATCAGCGGTGTATCGCCGGGCGCACCGATCAGGTCGCGCACTTCGGCCAGCTTGTCCGCGCTGCGGCCGGCCATCGCCCATTTGGGGCCACCGCTCGGGTAATGCTGCGCGAGATATTCAGCGACCAGTCGTCCGGTGTAGCCGGTCGCCCCGTAAACCACGATATCGAACTTCCGCGCGGCCTTGGCTGTCGTCATTATATTCCCCTCCATGATGTCCGCTACGGCCGGAGGCGCGGGTCCATCGGTGTGCGTTCGTCCCGGTCGTCGACTCCATCCCGGTCGCGGTCCCGATCGACCACCACTGGCCGTTCGATCACGCGCTCGGTTACCACCGGCCGATCGACCACCTGCGGCGTTACCACGGGAGCGGCGGCGCGGCTATCCGTCAAGGCCGAGGCCGCACCCTCGGCGCGGGCGGCGCGCAGCTCGGCTTCGCGGGCGCGCTCGTCGGCATCGTGCGTCGCCACCTCGCCCTTGCGGGTGCGGCGCATCGAATCGTAGCTCCACCACATCTGGCTATGCGCAAAGACCAGCAGCAATCCGCCCATAATTGCCAGATTCTTCAGCGCCATGGCCGCCTGCATCGGATCGGTGAAGCGATTGTGGAACAGCAGCGTGGCCAGCGCCACGAAGCCAAACAGCAGCACTGCCGTCAACCGCGTCATCAGTCCGATGGCGAGGCACAGGCCCGCGACGATCTCGAAAATTCCGGCGGGGATGGCAAGACCGGCTGGCATGCCGACGCCCTGAATCATCGCCTCGGTCCCGGCGGGATCGAGAATCTTGCCCGCGCCCGACACCAGGAAAATGATCGCGAGGAGGATACGGCCGACGACGGCGGCAATGGTGGACATGATATGCGCTCCCACAGCGGCGCAGCGCGCGCCTGCGGGTGAAGCGGCCTCAGGGAACTTTGGTTCCCTACAGCTTGGGCAGCGTCACGCCCTTCTGGCCCATGTATTTGCCCGCGCGATCGGCATAGCTGACTTCGCAAGGCTCGTTGCCCTGGAGGAACAGGAACTGGCACGCGCCTTCGTTGGCGTAGATCTTGGCGGGCAGCGGCGTCGTGTTGGAGAATTCCAGCGTCACATGGCCCTCCCAGCCCGGCTCGAGCGGGGTGACGTTGACGATGATCCCGCAGCGCGCATAGGTGCTCTTGCCCAGGCAGATCACCAGCACATCGCGCGGCACCCGGAAATATTCGACCGTCCGGGCCAGCGCAAAGCTGTTGGGCGGGATGATGCAGACGTCGGTGGTGCGGTCGACAAAGCTGTCCGGATCGAACGCCTTGGGATCGACTATCGAACTGTTAACGTTGGTGAAAATCTTGAACTCCGGCGCCACCCGCGCATCGTAGCCGTAGGACGAGAGGCCGTAGCTGATGCAGCCGTCGCGGCGCTGCGCCTCGACGAACGGCTCGATCATCGCGTGCCCGAGCGCCTGCTCACGTATCCATCTGTCGCTGAGAATCGCCATGGCGCGGTGATGACGCGGTGCGCGGCCTTCGACAAGCTCAGGCTGACCGGATGTTGGGGATGGACCATATCCAAGTCCCGCTCATGCTGAGCCTGTCGAAGCACGCGCGCTACCGATGGTTAACGCCCGCATGCTAAGCACCGTTCCATGAAGCCCGCTACCATCCTCGTCATCTTCGGCACCCGGCCCGAAGCGATCAAGCTGTTCCCTGTGGTCGCAGCGCTCAAGACCGATCCGCGGTTCGATTGCCGGGTCTGCGTTTCGGCGCAGCACCGGGGCATGCTCGATCAGGTGCTGGCAATCGCGGGGATCGTTCCCGATCACGATCTCGACTTGATGAAACCGGATCAGACGCTTGATACCCTGACCGCCGCGCTGCTTACCGGGCTGGGCCGGGTGATGGACGAAGTGAAGCCCGACCGGGTGATGGTGCAGGGCGATACCGCCACCGCGATGTGCGGTGCGCTGGCCGGCTATTATCGCAAAATTCCGGTCGATCATGTCGAGGCCGGGCTGCGTTCGGGCAATATCTACCAGCCGTGGCCCGAGGAGGTGAACCGCAAGATCATCGGCACGATCGCCAGCCTGCATTTCGCGCCGACCGATGTTTCGGCAGCGGCGCTGATCGCCGAAACCGTCGACCCGGCGCGCGTCCATATCACCGGCAACACGGTGATCGATGCGCTGCACTGGGTCACCGCCAAAATCGCCGCCGAGCCGCAACTGGCGGCGGGCCTTGCCGAGCTCGAAGCGCGGTTTGCGGGCAAGCGGATCATCGGCGTCACCAGCCACCGGCGTGAAAATTTCGGCGGCGGTTTGGAGAATATCGCCGATGCCGTCCGCCGGATCGCGGCGCGCGAGGATGTCGCGGTGATCTTCCCGGTTCATCCCAACCCCAATGTCCGCGCCGTCATGGACCACGCCTTGGCGGGACTCTCGAACGTCGCGCTGATCGAGCCGCTCGATTATCCGCATTTCGCGTATCTTCTCGGGCTAGCCGAGATCATGCTGACCGACAGCGGCGGGGTGCAGGAAGAGGCCCCCGCACTGGGCAAGCCGGTGCTGGTGATGCGCGAAACTACCGAGCGTCCCGAAGGAGTTACCGCAGGAACCGCGAAGCTGGTCGGCACCGATTCCGATACTATCGTTACCGAAATCTTCACCCTGCTCGACGATAAGGCAGCCTACGAAAGCATGGCGCGCGCGCATAATCCCTTCGGGGATGGCCACGCCGCGCGCCGGATTGTGGAGCTGCTGGGGAATGAAATCGGATCAAAAGCCTGACGTCTGCGTAGTCGGGCTTGGCTATATCGGCCTGCCAACCGCCGCGATCGTCGCGCGCGCCGGGTGCAAGGTGCTCGGCATCGATGTGTCGCAGGCGGTGGTCGACACGATCAACCGCGGCGAAATCCATATCGAGGAAGTCGATCTCGATGGATTGGTGCAGGGCGTCGTCCAGCGCGGGCTGCTGAACGCTTCGACGCAGATGGCCCCGGCCGATGTCTTCATCATCGCGGTGCCGACCCCGTTCGACAAAGACCATGCCCCCGATATTTCCTACGTCCTCGCCGCTGGCCGTGCGGTGGCGCCGGTGCTCAAGCCGGGCGACTGCGTGATTCTCGAATCGACCTCGCCGGTCGGCACCACCGAACAATTGCGCGATATGATCGCTTCGATGCGCCCCGATCTGAAATGTCCGGGCCTCACCGCTGAAACCCCCGACATCTCGATTTCCTATTGCCCCGAACGGGTGCTGCCGGGCAAAATCCTCGAGGAGCTGACTAACAACGATCGCTCGATCGGGGGAATTACCCCTCGCTGCGCGCGCAAGGCGCTGGCGTTCTACAAGCGCTTCGTGCGCGGCAGCTGCATCGTCACCGATGCGCGCTCGGCCGAGATGACCAAGCTGGTCGAGAATGCCTATCGCGACGTCAACATCGCCTTCGCCAACGAGCTGTCGATCGTTTCGGACAAGATGGGCCTCGATGTGTGGGAAGTGATCCGCCTCGCCAACCGCCATCCGCGCGTCAATATCCTCGCACCCGGTCCGGGCGTGGGCGGGCATTGCATCGCGGTCGATCCGTGGTTCATCGTCCACGGCGCGCCCGAGGAGACCCCGCTGATCCGCACCGCGCGCGGGGTCAACGACGGCAAAATCCACCACGTCATCGCCCGCGCCGAAGCGCTGATCGCGGCCTATCCGCAGGCGAAAGTCGGCTGCCTCGGCCTCGCCTTCAAAGCCAACATCGACGATTTCCGCGAAAGCCCCGCGCGGCTGGTCGCGGCCACGCTGGCGCGCCGGTTTGGCGAGCGGGTCGCGGTGGTCGAACCCTATGCGCAGGAACTGCCGCGTGAGTTCGATGGCACTGCGGCGACGCTGGTCGACATCGATGCCGCGCTGGAGAGCTGCGACATCCTGATCGTGCTGGTCGATCACGACCAGTTCAAGGCCGTGCCGCTGGCCGAGCGCGCCGACAAGCTGGTCTACGATACGCGCGGAATCTGGCTCGACCAGCCCAAGGTGGCGGCGGTGGGCGAGGGACTGCGGCTGGCTGGTTGACGTCGTCCCGGGCTCGACCCGGGACCGCTGGAGACTGGGTCGGATCTCGCGTCGATGAGGCCTGCGGTCCCCGGTCAAGCCGGGGACGACGCGTTACCGCACCTCCCGCGCGCCCAGCTGCGGATTGAGCCGCGCCAGATAATTCAGCCACTGCTTGGGCCGCCGCACCATGTTTTGCGGAACCGGCGCGCTAATTCCGACCAATTCGGCGATCCGCGCGATGAAATGGATGCAGTTGCGCGCATCGAGGCTGTAGCGCTTCTGCCCCGGCACATCCTTCCACGCTTCGACCTCGCTGCGGATCGCGGCATATTGCGCATCGCTGATCGTCACCGTGAAATGCTTGTTGGTCGAGGTGATGTACTTCTCTTTCTCGATCTGGATGATCCCCGGCACCAGTCCGCGCAGGGCCGAGAATGCTCCGGACGAGGTCGAGTAGCCGTAATTCTCATGCACCCGGCTGCCATCGGCCTCGAGCGTCCCATCGAGCACGACGAAGGCATGCGGATAGCGCCCGCCCAGATATGAGCCGTTGAAGCTGTGGAACGACAGCGTGACCGCCGCCGCGGCGGGCAGCGGCAGCAGCGCGAGCAGTGCGGAAAAGAGAAGGGCCAGGAAGCGCATCGACGCTTCCTAGCCCAGCAAGGAGTGAATGGAAAAGCCCGTTTGTCAGAAGTTTAGCGTCGCCGTCACGAAGACCTGACGCGGATTTGCGTAAAACGCGCTGAGGATGCCTTCCTTGCCCAGCGATGGGGCTAGCGGGGTGTTCGGCGTCCCGGTGGTCACGTTGCCCGCCAAGAAGGCGTAGCCCGAAGTCTTGATGCGTTCGTCGGTCAGGTTCTTGCCGAACACTCCCAGCGACCAGCGGTTGCCGGGCGCACGATAGACCAAGCTGGCGTCGTACAGCTGGTAGGCCGGCTGGTCGAAGAACGGGAGCGGGACTTCGAACTGGTAGGTGGTGCTCTTGAACGAGACACCGCCGCCGATATCGAGCCGTCCCTCGCCCAGCTCGACCCCGTAGCTGGCCGAAGCGCTGCCGGTCCACGCTGGGGTGTTCTGAACCCTGCGGAACGGCGCCACATCGGTCGGAACCCCGCCGATATTTGCCACATATTTGAGGAACTTGGCATCGATATAGCCGAGCGAGCCGGACAGCGTCAGCGCGCCGAGCCGCGCCTTCGCCTCGACTTCGAAGCCCTGCATCCGCGCCTTGCCTGCGTTCGTGACGACCCCGCAAAAGCTGGGAAGTCCACCGATCGTACAAGCCGACGAGCCCGGGATCTGCACGTCGGTGTAATCCATGCGGAAGCCTGCAACCGCCAGCGTCAACTTACGGTCGAACATCTGCGCCTTGTAGCCGACTTCATAGCTGTTGACCGATTCGGGCTTGAAGCTGAGGAAGGCGGCGATTTCGGCATCGGACAGACCCGGGATGCCGTCGGTGTTCGGAGCATTGACTCCGGCCCCGCGCGGATCGAACCCGCCGCCCTTGAAGCCCTGCGAGAAGCTGGCGTAAAGGGTGGTGTCCGGGTTGGGCTTGAAGCTCAGCGAGGCCTTAGGGGTAAACTTGGTGAAGGTGCTCGAGCCGCGAAAGTTGGTCCCCGGCGCGCCGAACGGAACGCCCGCGCCGCCGAACACCGGCGAACCGCCACCGAGGTAGTTCTGGCGCAGGATCACCCCAGTCCGCTTGTCCCAGGTGTAGCGACCGCCCAGCGAGAGGCTGAACTGCTCGGTAAAATCATAGGTGAAATCGGCGAACCCGGCCATCGTGTCGGTGCCGATGTCGGCGCTGGTGAACCCGGTCAGACCGGCAAGTGTGGTGAACAGCCGCACGTCGAACCGGGTCAGCGCCGAGGCGTTGAGGTAATAGAAGCCGACCAGCCCGTTGAAATTGCCCCTGCTGACCAGCAGTTGCAGTTCCTGGCTAAATTGCTTGTTGTTGTAGAAACCCGGCACGTCGACATCGACCGAGGGCAGCGCGTCGAAATCGATCGGGGTGGCCGAATCGTCCTTGCGCAGCGCGGTGATCGAGCGGAACGTCAGGCCGTCGGCAGGTTCGGCTTCGAGGAACAGCGAACCGCCATAGGCCTCGACGTCCTGCACCGGCGCAACCAGCCCACCGCGCGTGTCGTAGACGTTGGCGAGCACCGGAGCGAGGGTGAGCAGGCTTGGGATCAGGCGGTGGCCGCCGCGCGGGTTCGACTTGTCGCGGGTGTAGTCGCCCGAGAGCCGCGCGAAAATACCACTGCCATGGACTTCGATCGTGCCGCGACCGGCCCAGATGTTCTTGTCGTAATTGCCGAGCCCCGTGGTCAGGTTTTTGCCGAAGCCATCGCGGGTCAGTCGCGCCACCGCGCCGCCAACCCGCAGCACGCCCGAACCGATCGGCGCGCTCAAACTCAGCACGCCGTCGGCCTGGTTGTAGCTGCCGTAGGTCGCGCGGGCCGCGAGATGCGGCTCGTCGTCGAGCCGCCGGGTGACGTATTTGATCGCACCGCCCACGGTGTTGCGGCCATACAGCGTGCCTTGGGGCCCGCGCAGCACTTCGATGCGCTGGACGTCGTAGATGTCGAGCACGGCGGCCTGCGGGCGGTTGAGATAGACATCGTCAAGATAGATGCCGACGCCCTGCTCGAAGCCCGAGACCGGATCCTGCTGGCCGACGCCGCGGATGAAGGCGGTGAGGGTCGAATTGGTGGCGCGCGACGGTTCGAGCGTGACGTTGGGAACGGTTTCGGCCAATGCCGTGATGTCCATCGCACCGGCGGCGGCAAGCTGGTCGCCCGACAAGGCCGTGATCGCGATCGGCACGTCGATCAGGTTCTCTTCGCGGCGCCGCGCGGTGACGACGATGACGCCATCGTCGCTGCCTTCATCGGCGGCGGAAGTGGCGGTGCTTTGGGCCAGTGCGGGGGTGGTCCAGGCCGAACTTGCAAGCAATGCGGTAAACAATGCGCGGCGCGCGGCAGTCGTGTTCCAGGTCATCGAGCCCTCCTCCGGCGGCCGATTTGCCGCGCTGTGACCTGCCCAATATTGAAAGTTGAACCATGTTTCAACTTTTGTTTGGCCTCCGCACGATTTCGCCCTAAGCCGTGCCCGGATGGCAACAGTGGCGATCAGCAACGGACGAGGTTCGGCCACGGCGAGCCCGGGCAAGGCACCCCGCACTGCACGGGGGCGCGAGACGTTGCGCCGCCTGCTCGATGCCGCCGCGCTGGAGTTCGGCGAGCGCGGGTTTCACGAGGCTTCGATCAGCGGGATCACGCGCCGCGCCGGAACCGCGCTGGGCAGTTTCTATACCTATTTCGACAGCAAGGATGCGATCTTCTCGGCGCTGGTGCGCGATATGTCGCAAGGGGTGGCCACCGCTGCGGCGGCGGCCGTCACCCCGGGCGCTACTGGCATCCAGCGCGAGCGCGAGGCTTTCGCCGCGTTCCTCAGCTTCGCGCGCGAGCACAAGGAACTCTACCGGATCATCGACGAGGCCGAATTCGCCGATCCGGCCAGCTACCGGGCGCATTACGAAGGGACCGCCGCGCGCATCGCGGCGCGGTTCGATGAGAGCGTCGCCAGCGGCGCGATTGCGCCCGGCGACAACGAAGTGCGCGCCTGGGCGGTGATGGGGATGAACGTCTTCCTTGGCCTGCGCTTCGGCGTGTGGAGCGAGGATCGTCCGGTCGAGGAAGTGGTAGCGGTGGCCGCCGAAATCCTTCGGACCGGGCTCGGCGGAAGGCCCTAGATTCCGGCGTACCACGCGTAGTCGCTGCCATCCTCCCAGAACCCGCCCTGACCGCCGTAGAGCCCGGCCAGCGTCTCGCGCAGTTCCACGCGCATCACATACTTGGCGTGCTTGTAGCCCAGCTGGCGCTCGACCCTGAGGCGCAGCGGGGCGCCATGCGCGATCGGCAGGGGCTGGTCGTTCATTCGCCACGCCAGGATGGTCTGGGGGTGGAAGGCATCGACCAGATCGATCGATTCATAATAGGGCTTGGTCCCGATCCGGTCGGCGCAGTGGAACACGACATAGCGCGCCGCCGGGAGCAGTCCGGCGCGGGCAAGGATCGGCCCGAGCTGCGGCCCTTGCCACTTGCCGATCGCGCTCCACCCCTCGACGCAATCGTGGCGCGTGATCTGGGTCCGCTGGGGCAGCGCCATCAGCGCACTAAGCGGCAAGGCCAGCGGCTGGCGGACCAGCCCGTCGACCATCAGCGACCACTGCCCGAACCCCTGCGCGGCATGGGCGTTGTAGCCCGCATCCTCGACGCTTTGGCTGCCGTTGGCGCGGAATATCGGGCTCATCTCGCGCTCGGTGAACTCTCGCGCCAGTGAATCGCCGATGAGCAGGCGCTGTGTGCCTTTGTGCCACCCTTCCGCACCGCTCAGCAGCGAGCGGAAGGCGGGGCTGCCATTGAGCTTGTCACAGCCCGGCAGCAGCAGTCCGCCCACCCCTGCGGCACCGAGGGCGAGCAGACGGCGGCGGGATAAAGCCTTGTCGATCATGGCTTTTCCTGCGGGAGGCGATACCATCCGGTAACGATCGAGCGGATCCCGTTGAGCGGTCCGGCGAGGACAACCATGGCAATGTGGACGAGGAAGAAGGCCACCAAGCCGAACGCTGCGAGGAAGTGTAGCGAGCGCGCCGATTGCCGCCCGCCGAACAGGTCGAGCAGCCACGGCATCCCCGCGTCCAGCCCCGGCGACATCGTCATCCCGGTAAAGATGGTCAGCGGCAACAGCCCGAACAGAACCCCGCAATAAGCGAGCTTTTGCAAAACGTTATAGCGAAGCGCCGCCACTCCTGCCGGGAACTTCAGCCGCGCGTGCTGCTTGATGTCGTGCCAGATATGCGTGGGGCGCCACTCGGCGCGGGTGATGTGGAGATCGCGGCGGAGATGGCCGCGCGCCAGCCCCCACAGCAGATATGCCAGCAGGCCCAGCGCCAGCACCCAGGCAAAGGCCAGGTGCCAATTCCGGGCATCGGCCAGGCTGTAACCCGATGGGATCGTCGCCCAATAGGGAAAAGCGACCTGCTGGATTTTGCCATCCACCCCGATCGACGAACCCAATACCCCGCTGGTGTCCACCGCGAACGAGCCGATCTTGAGCGCACCGGCCTCGCCCTTGCCGCCGATCTGCAGCCAGGCATGGTCGCGGTTGGCGCCGTACTCGCCCCAGTAGAGCCGGGGATGCGCGTTGAAGATCATCAGCCCGCTCATCAGCATGACCAAAAGCGTCACCGCGTTGACCCAGTGCCAGATGCGCGTCACCAGGCTGTGGCGGCGGACCAGATCGCCGCCGACGGGGGCGGCGGGCTCGGCGGCAGGCTCGACTTCCTCTGTTTCGCTCACGGTCTACCTCTGGACACCCGCTACCTTTTCGCGGCGAGCGCGGCAATGGTTTCAGGATCGCGCGTTCAGGCGAATGGCGTAACGGTTTCCAAGCTGAGCGCTCTCCGCTAGGTGGCGGGCGACACACGGGAGAGACACGCCATGGCTGGCACAATTCTGGTCCTCAACGGGCCCAACCTCAATCTACTCGGCGAGCGTGAACCAGAGATATATGGCCGCGCTACGCTGGCCGAGGTCGAGGAAACCTGCCGCGCCGAGGCGGCGGCGGCTGGCTACGACGTCGACTTTCGCCAGACCAACGCCGAGCATGAAATGGTCGACTGGATTCAGGCGGGCCGCAAGGGGCTGGCCGGGATCGTGATCAATCCGGCCGGCTTCACTTATGCGGCCTATCCGGTGCTCGATGCGCTGAAGCTGGTCGATTGCCCGGTGATCGAAGTGCATATTTCCAACATCCATCGCCGCGAGGCGGAGTGGCGCTCGAAGTCGATCATGACGCAGGTGGTGACCGGGATCGTCTCGGGCCTCGGGGTCAACGGCTACCCGCTGGCAATCCGCCAGATCGCCTGGCTGCAGGCGCAGTAATTCCTCCTCCAAAACTGGAAACGAACTTTGCCGATTGGACCGCGCAAGCTTGGTAGCAAAACCGTCAAACCGATTGGCCTCGGCTGTATGTCGCTGTCCTGGGCTTACGGCACCCCGCCGTCCGATGAGGATGGCGAACTTCTGCTGCGGCGGGCGCTCGACCTCGGTTACGACCAGCTCGATACCGCGAACATCTACGGCCTCGGGCATAACGAGACGCTGCTGGGCCGCGCGCTCAAGGGGCGGCGCAAGGAGTTCTTCCTCGCCACCAAGATGGGGATTATCGTCGATGGGCCCAAGCGCGGGGTGTGCTGCACCCCCGCCGCGATCAAGGCCTGCGTCGAGGATTCGCTGAAGCGCCTGCAGACCGATTTCATCGACCTCTATTACATGCACCGCCGCGATTTCACCGTGCCGATCGAGGAGTCGATGGGCGCGATGGCCGAACTGGTGCGCGAGGGGAAGATCGGCGCGGTCGGCTTGTCCGAGATGAGCGCCGAGACGCTGCACAAGGCTCATGCGGTCCATCCGGTCGCGGCGATGCAGACCGAATATTCGCTGTGGACGCGCAACCCCGAGATTGCCGTGCTCGAGGCCTGCCGCGAACTGGGCACGACTTTCGTCGCCTTTTCGCCGGTCGCTCGCGGCGTGCTGGCTGGCGGGGTGCGCGATGTCGATGCCTTGGCGACACGCGACCTGCGCCGCACCATGCCACGCTTCAAGCCCGACAACTGGTCGCAGAATCTGGCATTAGTCGATGCGTTTAACGCACTGGCGGGTGAGGCCGGGGTAACCCCCGCGCAGCTCTCGCTCGCCTGGGTGCTGTCGCGCGGCGAGCATGTCGTAGCGATTCCCGGCACTGCCTCAATGGCGCATCTCGAGGAGAATTTTGCGCGGTGGGACTGGGAGCTGCCCGCCGACCTCGCGGCGCGGCTCGACCGGTTGATCAATCGCCAAACCGTGGCCGGGCCGCGTTACACGGCGGCGATCCAGGCGGCGATCGATACCGAAGAGTTTGCCGACTGAGCGAGACCCCTCAGTGCTAAGCCGTGGATTGATCGTCGAAACGGTCGAGCACTTCGGCGCAAAGATCGCACAGCCGTGCCATCGCGGCGAGTGTCGCAAGCCCTGAGAGATCGCCCGCAGCATCGATTCCCGGCAGGCGCGCAACACGCTCGATCGCCACCCGGTCGGCACCAAGCGGGATATATTGGAGGTAATGCCAAGCCTCGCCTGCAGCGTCGAAATCGGCCAGCACCGGGTATTGCAGATCGGCCAGCGGTCCCGCCGCGACAATATCGCTCTGGCGCTCGGGAAAGGCGATGACGCGCAGGTCGATGACTTCGGCTACCCGGGCATCGCCATCGTCCCAGCTCAGCCAGGTCCCGTCCCAATCGACCCCGCCGCAGGCCACGATCAGCCGCGCATCATCGATCCGTTCGCGCAATTCGAGCCACAGCTGGACCGGATCGAGCAGGGCAACCCGCTCGGGCGTGTATTCGCTGGTTCCGGCGCGGCTGATCAGGAAGCCGGGCCATTCGCGCACCACTGCCGCGTCGAGCAGCGCCACGGTGGGGGCGGGCAGCCGACCCGGCAGCACAAGCTCGAAGTGACGTCCGCCGACCTCGGTATCGAGCACCAGCACCAGCACCTTGAGGTGCGGGCGGACCGCGAGCAGGGCCAGCGTCATCAGGCACGGCGCGAAGCCCTTGCCCACCACAGCCAGATCGAATTTTTCCATATCCCGCACGCGGATTGCAATGCCCGATCCGGTTGCGCGCGGGAAGGGCCGCGCGCGTCGAAATGCAATCGTTTGGGCTGCGACTCGATTCGGTTTGCGCGAATCGAGTCGCGTTACCGGATTGCTACATTTTATGCCCGTTAACCAAGCATGTAAGGACATTGCGTTAACTTGTCCGACCTAACCGGCTGATTTGCGGCGAGCCGGAATTTAGCTTTATTATCAACATAATAACACGAATGTCAGCAGCTAATTCCGCGACGGCTTGAGCCGATTGCGGGCTGAATCGTTTTTTTGTTTCCGAGTCCGGGGCGAATGGCATTAATATCGTGTGGAAATCGAGCGAGGTCTCAAACCCGCCGGTTCTCAAAAACAGGGTCCGCAAGAAATTCAGGGAATCCGTCACGAGCTTTCGTGGCGCGATTTTTACCGTGGGGGTGTGATTGCGTTGACACGTTTGACTGGCATCTTTGGCAAACGGCTGGCCGGTGGAGCGCTTTCGGTGCTGGCGATCGGCATGGCTGTCCCCGCCGCCGCGCAAACCGCTTACTTTCCGGTGACCGGCGGGCCGCAATCGCCCACGTTCATCGCGGTGACGGTCCCGGTCAAGGCTTCGATCGGCGGTAGCTGCAACTTCGCCACCACCGGCACCCCCAACGGCAGCTACGCGATCCCCGGGTTCGTCGATACCAACACGACCTGGTCGAACGACTTTGCGATGACCCTGGAATGCACCGGGCCTTCGCGCCTGGCGATCTCCTCGCTCAATGGCGGTCTCCAAACCGCCGCCGCGCCGAGTGCGCCTGGATACACCAATCTTGCCCCGTACACGGTGGACGTAAACGTCGTCCGGACCGGCGGGACCACCACCGGAACCTGTCCGGCCGAGGCTCTCAAGTCCGGCAGCCTGACCGTTTGCGACTTGCGCGGTACCGCTTCGGCTTCGGTCGGCCTGGCGATCCCGACGGCATCGTTCGGGCTCAGCGGATCGTACGTCCGGGTGAAGGCTCCGGCGGTGCCGGCGGCCGACATCCTGATCAACGGTGGATATTCGGACACATTGATAATCACGGTATCGCCCGCGTCGTAGCGGGTGGAATGAATGCCCCTTCGCCACAGTGGCGGCGGGATCGGTTCAAGCGCCGGACAGTCCGGCAAGAATGGGGAATGACGACATGAAGAAGATCGCTCTTATTGCTCTGGCCGCCTCGGCTGCCGCGATCGCTACTCCGGCTGCAGCGCAGAACGCCTCGGGTACCGTTGGCGTTACAGGCACCGTTGCCGCGAAGTGCACTGCGATTACGCCAATCACCGGCACGATCACGCTGACCGAACTGGCGCTGGCCAATGGCACCGTTGATTCGGCTTTCACAAGCCAGACGGGCGGCCTGACCCGCTCGTTCACCGTCAAGTGCACCGGCGCGACGCCGTCGATCACGGTTTCGTCGGACTCGCTGAACAATTCGACCAGCAACACCACGGAAAATGGTTATACCGGTCGCGTGCACTACACCTCGACGCTGGTTGCGGACAAAGCAACGACGGGTGTCGCTACTGCCGCTTACACCTCGGCCGACACGCCTCCCGCCGCGACCACCACCAACCTTGGTGCCCCGCTCAAGAACGCTGCGGACAACGTGCGCGTCACGGTTTCGGCCGGCGCGACCACCAACCCCGCCGATGTGCTCAAAGCGGGCAGCTACAGCAGCACCATCGCGATTACCGTTTCGCCGACCTGATCCTGTGAGCCGGGATTTCCCCCGGCCCGTTTTCTTCTGAACTGGAGTGAGTCTCATGTTTCGCAATTTTGTCCTGGTCGCAGCACCACTGGCGCTAGTCGCCGCTCCGGCCGCAGCGCAGACCGTCACCGGCACGATCGATATGACCGGCACCGTCGCTGCGAAATGCTTCGTCGTTCCCACCAACGGCTCGACCTTCACCGACTCGGTGGATTTCACTGCCCTCGACCAGGCCAATGGCACTCTTCGGACCGGCCTCGCGACCGACTTCGGCACCCGCAACTACACCGTGAAGTGCAACGGCACGAACCCGAAGCTGGCGATTACCGCGAACGTACTCGCTACCGCGACTCCAGTAAGTGCCGGCTATGACAACAGTATCGACTTCTCCGCTACGGTGTCCGTCGACGCGACGGGTGCGAACGCGACTACTGCAACTCCTGCTGCTTTCACGGATTCGTCCACGACGGTTGGCGGCACAACCGCCACTGCAGTCGGCAGCTCGCTGGCCAACGCGGCGAACAACATCCATATTTCGACCACGGGCTATGCCACCAACACTGCGACCGACCTGCTTGCGGTCGGCACTTACACCGGCAGCGTCGTGGTTACCATCTCGCCGACCTGAGCCCTGGTCCGGGGTCTTCCGATCCCGGTTCTTACTTGCTGAATGGAGTTTATGTGATGGACGGACGCCTTTTTGTAGCCGCCTTGCCTCTGGCTTTGATTGCCAGCCCGGTATTGGCGCAGAGTTCGACCGGAACGGTCGATATTACTGGCTCGGTGGCTGGACGGTGTCTGTTCACCACCCCCAACAAGACCATTTCCCTCGGCGAGCTGGCCTTGTCGGGTAGCGGTGGCACTGCGGGCAGGCTCGACGTGAGCAAGGTCAACGGCCGGAACGAGACTCTGGTCGGATGGTGCAACGGTGCCGCTTCGACGATGACAGTCACGACCACGCAGCTGACCAACCCGGCCAGCGCCGCCACGGGCTTCGACAACCGCGTCGATTACACCGGAACGGCAGTCGCCAACTCGGTCAGTGCCAATGACTCGAGCTTGGCTGCAGGGGCTGGCGCACCCAGCACCGTCGGCATGTTCACCGGCAATATCGTGGTTACGCTGTCGGCGGCCTCATCGCCGACCACCGGCCTGATGGTCGCGGGTAGCTACACGGGTAACGTCGTCGTCACCCTCGCCCCCGCGACTTGAGCCATACCGAGACGAAAGCAGGATATGTCATGATCAAGCAGCTGGTCAGCCTTGTCGCAATCGCCCTGGCGGGTCTGCCCGCCAGCGCGCTGGCGCAGGCCGGCAACTCCTCGACGGGAACGGTTGCGGTCGACGGCCGGGTCGCCCCGGTCTGCATCCTGGGCGGACCCAACCCTGCACTGATAGATCTTGGCGTCATGATCGCGACATCCGGCACCCGTGCCGGGCGGATCGCGGTCCTCCCGTCGCGGTCGGTCAGCCTGCCGTCCAGCTATTGCAACTTCGCCGGTTCACAGGTGACGGTCACCGCCAACGCCTTGCTCGCCGCGAACGCTACTGCGCCCGCTACGGGCTTTGCTCGCGCGGTGAACTACACCGCGACGGCGGCAGGCTGGGCAGCAGCGAACGCCGCGACCACCACTGCAGCCACCGCCAACGGCAGCTCGGCGTCGAGCAGCGGCAACGGCGGAAGCCATCCGCTGCCCAAGCTGGCCGACATCGGGGTGACCCTGTCGGCCTTCTCGGCGCCCGGCGACGCGCTGCTGGTCCCGGGCAATTACAGCGGCACGGTCACCGTGACACTCGGCCCGGCAGCGGTAGTGAATTGAGGACAATGGCCATGCGCGCACCCTTCCTGATCGCCGCCGTGCTCCTCGCCGTTCCTGGCGTGGCTTCGGCGCAGACCAACACCGACACCAAAAACATCGGCATCGTCGGCACTGTCCCGATCCTCTGCGCCGGTGGCACGCTGACCGGCGGTAATACCTTCGACGTGGGCGTGATGATCGATACCACCACCGGCTTCCTGCGCAGCGACCTCGCCGCGCCCGACCAGACGCTGGCCGGGTCGTACTGCTCGACGCGCACCACCATCAATGTCGTCGCTTCGCCGATGATCGCGCAGAACTTCACCCTGACTCCGCCCAACGGGTTCTCGCGCCAGGTCGAATATACCGCGACCGCCTCGGGCTGGACCACCACTCCGGCGAGCTACCGGACCGACGCCGTGACCAATCCTGCCGCGACCCAGAGCCGCACATCGGCCTTTACCGGCCCGATCACCGTGGGCATCGGCGGCTTTGCGACGACCGGCGGCAGCGCGCTGCGGCTGGTCGCCGACACGACCTATCGCGGGACCGTCACCGTAACCCTGACGGCGGTGGACTGAACCATGACCAAGCGTAACGCCCTGCTCGCCTCGCTCGCCGTCCTGACAGTGCTGGCCGCCCAGCCGGTCGCCGCGCAGAGCGCGGCGCGGGTTTCGACCCGGACGCTGCCGGTGATCGGCAATACCCCGCAGGTCTGCGCCATGCAGCGCGGCCGTATCCAGGGCGGCGCACTGACCAATATCAACGGGCTGGACGGCGATACGCTGCGCATCCTGCAATTGACCGATCCGCAGACGCTGGCCGCGCGCGCCGCCAGCGCAACGATCAGCTTCGAAGCGTTCTGCAATTTCCCGCACCGCGTCCGGATCGAATCGCAGAACAACGGCCTGTGGCCGACCGACGGCCGGATCAGCGCGAGCACCGGGGGGGGCAACTTCGCTTACGCCCTGCCATACCAGGCGCGGCTCACCTGGGGCGATACCAATGGCCGCCTCGATGCCAACGCCAAGCTGCGCCAGATTACCGATGAGCGCGTCGATGTTGGCCATGCGACCGCCGGTGATCTGCTGTTGCGGATCGAGATTGCGCAAGGCGCTTCCAACACCGCCACCAACGCGCCGCTGCTGGCGGGTGCCTATGGCGACACGCTGCGTATTTTTCTGGAGCCCCGCTGATGCGTATCCCGGCCCTCATCCTCGGTTCGCTCGGTGCGCTGGCGGCGGCTCCCGCAGTCGCCCAGCAAATCGACACCACCAGCCAGCGGCTCGAACTGCTCGGCGATGCCCCGGCGGCCTGCATATTCAACGCGCCGACTGCGACCGGTGCGGTCAATTCGACATTCGGGCTTGATGGTTTCGGCTCGGGGCGGGTCGGCATCGTCCAGTTCGTCGATCCGCAGACCGCGCAGTCCAACGCCTCGTCGATCGAGCTGCGCTTTCCAGTCATCTGCAACTCGCCGCACCGGGTCGTGATGCGCAGCGCCAATGGCGGGATGCGGCGGGTCGGCGCGAGTGGCGGCGCCTCGCGCGGGTTCATCGAATTCACGCCGTATCAGCTCCAACTCGACTGGGCCGGCCAGCAACTCAACCGCGCGAGCGACGCCGGGACCGGGGCAATCGATTCGGCGCAGGCCGGAACCGGCGATCTCAACCTGCGGATTTCGACTCCGGCGGGCAGCGGCCCGTTCGTCGCCGGCACTTACAACGACACCATCGTGATCGAGCTTCAGGCCGTCAACTAGGGCGGGCTGCGGAGGATCATCGGGAGGATTTCAGTGAAGTCACGTTTCAAACTTGCATTAACCATGTTTTCGGCCTTGCTCTTGCCCGCGCAGGCGGCGGTGGCGATGACCGTACAGCCCGTGGTGATCGATCTGCAGACCGCCGGGCGCGGCATGGCGCAGGTGATTACGGTGGAAAACACCTTTGCCACCCAGCTGCCGGTCGAGCTGAGTATCCAGGAACTCGAAGTGGCCAGTGACGGCGTCCGCCAGACCGGCAAGGATCCCGGCGATTTGCTGGTCTTCCCGCCGCAGGCGCTGATCGAGCCCGGCCAGACCCAGACTTTCCGCGTGCAATACGTCGGCGATCCCGAGCTGGCCAAGAGCAAGCACTATTACGTCACCGTGGCCCAGTTGCCGATAAAGCTGCCCGAGGGCCAGTCGGCAATCCAGATCCTGTATAATTTTCAGGTGCTGGTCAGCGTCGCACCGGGCGGGGCGAAACCCCGGCTCAGCGTCGCGAGCGCCGAAATCGGCAAGAATGCGGCCGGCAAACCGATTCCGATCGTGACGATCGCCAATGCGTCGGCTGCGCATGGTTATCTGTCGAACGGCAACCTGCGGATCATCGAGAAGGATGCGGCCGGCAAGGAAGTGTTCCGGCGGACATTGTCGGGAGCCGAAATCCAGCAGACGATGGGCTTCGGGCTGATTGGCGGCAACCAGTCGCGCCGGGTCACGGTGCCGGTCGAACTGCCGCAGGACGGTGGTTCGCTCGAAGCGCGCTTTAGCGCGGATAATTGAATATGAGGGCTGGGGGTAAGCAGATCGTTCTACTGCTCGGAGCAAGTCTCTGGGCGGTGGTGCATGCGGACATGGCGCTGGCTGCCGAGGCGCGCGCCGAGGCGGTTGCGGAGGACGCAGGGCAGACCGGCGCGCCAGCCACGCCGGTTGCGCGCACGCAGCGGCTCAACCCGACCGGCCGCGCCATCGCGCTGACGGTTCCGGCCAAGGACGGTTCGACCTACCTTGGCGATATGCCGCTGACGATCGGTGCCGACGATCAGCTCAGCTTCCCCGCTGACCGCACGCTTAACCTGCTGACGACCATCGTCGCGCCCGACGTGCTCGAGCGCCTGCGCGGCGCTTTCGCGGGCAAGGGTGCGGTGGGTCCGGCCGATTTCGCCGGGACGGGCATCCAGGTCGAATACGATCCGCGCACGCTCGATCTGCGGTTTATCATTGCGGTCGAAGCGCGCGCCTCGCGTAGCCTTTCGGTCACTCCGCTCGATCGCGAAATGTTGGGTACTTTCGTCAAGCGTGAGGATTTCAGCGCCTACCTCAACATCCGCGGCTCGCTCGATCTGGTCGAGGACGGGTTCCAAACCGGCTTTGCCGACCCGGTATTCCTGCTCGATGGCGCGGTGCGGATGGGCAACATCGTATTCGAAAGCGACGCGATCTGGATTCCGGGGAATACCGGCAACGACTTCCAGCGGCTCGGCAGCCGGGCGGTGGTGGACGATCTCAGCGATCTGATGCGGCTCACGCTCGGCGATCTGGAGACCCAGTCGCGCGGTTTCCAGGCTGCACCCGACATTGCGGGGATCTCGATCGGGCGTTCTTACCAGACGCTGAACCCCCAACAGATCATCCGCCCGCGCGGCGACCGGACGTTCCGGCTCGAACGGGCTTCGACGGTCGAGGTGCTCATCAACGGCCAGCAGGTCCGCCGCCTGCAACTTGCACCGGGCAATTACAATCTGCGCGACTTCCCGTTTGCGCAGGGTGCCAACGATATCCGGCTCAACGTGCTCGACGATACGGGGCGGACCGAAGTGTTGCGCTTCAACATCTTCCTCGACCAGACCCAGCTTGCCCGAGGGCTGACCGAGTTCGGGATCTCCGCCGGGGTCAAGGCGCCGCTCGGCAACAACGGGCCCGACTACAGCGACGAACTGATCTTCTCGGGCTTCTTCCGCCACGGGGTGAACGACGCTCTAACGTTCGGCGCGAACTTCCAAGCCGACCGGCGCTCGCAAATGGCGGGTCTTGAGGCGGTGTTCGGCACCGCGATCGGGACGTTCGGAAGCAATGCCGCATTCAGCCACGTCGAGGGAGTGGGCGATGGCTATGCCTTGCAAGGCACGTTCCAGCGACTGATCCAGCGCAGCAACGGCCAGGCCGACACCTTCAACCTGTTCGCCGAGCACCGCAGCAAGAACTTTGCGCCGGTTTCGTTCTTCATCCCGAACAATCCCTACAAATACGAAATCGGTGGTGGCTACAGCCATGCCTTCAACGCCGATTTCTATGCCGGGGTCGATGCGCGCTTCTCCAAGGGCCGGGGGATCAACCCCGACGTCCACAATTATCGCCTCTCGGGCGGGTGGCGGATTTCACCGCGCGCCAGCCTGACCGCCGAAACCCGCTACGAAAAGGATTCGCGCGGCGACGAGGTCAGCGGCTTCCTGACGCTCACCGTCCGGCTGGGCCGCTTCTCGAGCGTGCGGACCGAATACGATACGCGCGACAACCGCGTACGCGCCTCGTACCAGACGTTCCACGGTTCGGGGGTCGGCAGCTATAACGTCAGCGCCGATATCGAACGTTCGGATCTGGGCGCGGGCGTCAACGTCAACGCGAACTATCTGGCCAATCGCGCAGAGCTTGGCATCAGCCACTTCGGCAACTTCGATCGCAGCTTTGGCAGCAGTCTGAACCAGCGCACCAGCTTCCGGCTGGGGACCTCGATCGCGCTGGCGGGCGATACGCTGTCGGTCGGGCGGCCGATCTACGACAGCTTCGCGCTGATCAAGCCGCACAGGGGCCTCAAGGGTGCCGACGTGGTGGTCGAGCCCAACCCGTTCGGGTTCACCGCCAACAGCGGCTCGCTGGGCGTAGCGACCATGCCCAGCCTGTCATCCTACGCCGAGCGCACGATCCCGGTCGATGTCGACAACGCGCCGGTGGGCACCGATATCGGGCAGGGTTCGTTCAAGCTCTTCCCGGCGTACCGCAGCGGCTATCTGCTCGAAGTCGGGTCGGATTATAACGTCACCGCGCTCGGCACCATGCTTAACGCCGATGGCCAGCCGGTCGCGCTGATTTCCGGAACTGCCAAGGAAATCAATCATCCGGACCATCCGCCGGTGACGCTGTTTACCAATCGTGTTGGTCGTTTCGGCGCAACCGGTCTCGCTCCGGGACAGTGGCGAATCGAGATGCTCGATGCCGAAAAGTCCGTGTATATTATCGATATTCCGGCCGACTCCCAAGGCATCGTCCGCCTTGGTGAGATCACGCCGCTGAAGGGACGTTAAGATGCTGAGGAAGTCTCTCTTCAAGGTTCTGGCAACCGGCCTCGCAATGGCCGTGGCCGGCATCGCGGGCGTGGCGCAAGCCGCGACCTGCGGGATCACCGGCACTGCAACCGCGTCGGGCGGCGTCTACGACCCGTTCAATCCGGTCCCGGTGGCCCCAGCGTCGATCACGCTCAATCTGACCCGCATCAATCCTGCCGGTGGCGGGAAGACAAACGTTGTCAATTTCTATCTCAAAAGCAGCAGCGCGGCGGCGGACGGAATTACAATCGTGCCGACTTCGGTTGTGGTGACGGGCAGTGTCACGGGGCTGAACCAGAATATCTTCTACAATTTCGCGGCAGCTCCGCCAACAATAGCGCCGACAACGCTCAGCCCGATACCGCCCAACAATTTCCTCAAAATCGAATTCACCGGCGACAACCTCGCGTCGGATACGGCCATGGTTACGTTCCAGATTACCGTGCCGCCCAGCCTCAATCTGAATGCATCGACTACGCTGCCGTTCAATGCGGAATTCGCCTGTTCGACTACCGGCGGCGGTCCGCCGACCCAGCAGACCGGTTCGCTGCCCAATGCGGTGACCTTTCCGATCACGGTGCTGAGCGCGCTGCAGGCCAGCTTTGCCGGAACCGCGCTCGACTTCGGTGAAATCGGCACTGTGACCACGCTGCAAGTCACGGGCGCCCCTGGAAGCTATCGCACCAACCCGACCAACCACGTCCGGGTGCAGAGCTCGGGGCCGTATCAGGTGCAACTGTCTTCGCTCAATGCCTTCCGGCTCAAACACCCGAGCGGAATCTTGGCGAATGCCGTCGAGACGGTGGGCTACAATCTCAAGTTTCTGGGGCAGAACAAGAATTTTGGGAATTCCGGTACACCCGGCCAGACGGTGATTACCCAAACTTGCGCAAGAGCCGGGGTTGGCGCGTCGTTTGAGGACACGCTCGGGATCCAGGGCACCTTGCTCGAAGGCGGTCAGGGCAAGACGCCATCGCCGACCTACAGCGATACGCTGACTGTGACGGTGACGCCGCTGGCGGCCGCGACCGCTGCACCGACCGACTGTACGGCCTTCACCCTGCCCTGACGCGCGAGGCGTATTGACAGACGCGGCCCGCTTCCCGGCAAGGGGAAGCGGGCCGCTTCTGTCTTGGGTTATGGCGAATCCGGTTTAGAGCGGTTCGATACGGAAGCTGAGCTGGCCGCCTTGCACACCCTGCGGCAGTTCAAGCGCGAGCGGATGGCTGTCGATCGCGGCGCGGTTCGAATGGCTGATGACCGAAGTCCCGGCCTTGCCCAGCGGCACCGGCTTGCCATCGATTATCAGCTTGGCTTTTGCGAGCGAGGGCGAATAATCGGCGTGGACGCGGTAGCCATTGGGGCTGTTGCAGAATTCGTTCAGCGAACCGAGCGAGGCACTGCCCGGCGCAGTGCCGACCAAGGACGCATCGACGCTGGCGCGGCAAATCACCGGCACATAGCCGACCAGTTCGATGGTGAACCGGCTGGAGGACAGGGCGACCCCGGGCGCAACGGCCGAAGCGGGGGCGGTCAGGGCAAATAGTCCGGCCACCGAAGCAGCCACAAGGCGCATGTTCATTTCAAGGTCTCCCGAATTTCGTCGGGACCCTGAATGTCATGCCAAGCTGAATGTCAGGTCTTTGAACGGGGTTAACACCGCCCTAAGGAAAATTGGCGAATTGCCCGGTGAATCGGCGGGAAAGCGCCGGTTTTTAACGCTTTCACCGCGCAGCCTTGGGTATTGCAAATGCGTTAACGCGGCAAAACAAGGTCGCCGTGCGGAATGATTTTGCCCTTTCTCTTCCCCGCCAACAATGTGCTATTGAGACGGAAACCAGCTTGAGAGGGCGATCATGGCTACCCAGATGCGCAGTGCGAACGACGATCATATCCGCGGTTCGGTCTCGGCCGAGGAATGGGCGATCCGTGTCGATCTGGCCGCCGCCTACCGGCTGGTCGCGCTCTATGGCTGGGACGATCTGATCTTCACCCATCTCTCGGCGCGCATCCCGGGGCCCGAGCATCACTTCCTGATCAACCCCTACGACATGATGTTCGAGGAGATCACTGCGTCGAGCCTGGTCAAGATCGACGTCGAGGGCAAGCCGGTGGTGCCGACCGCCCATCCGGTCAATCCGGCGGGTTTCACGATCCACTCGGCGATTCACATGGCGCGCGACGATGCGCATGCAGTGATGCACCTCCACACCCCGGCGGGGCAAGCGGTGAGTGCGATGGAGTTCGGCCTGCTGCCGCACACCCAGACCGCGATGGTCGCGCTGCACAATGTCGCCTATCACGAGTACGAAGGCATCGCGACCGACCTCGAAGAGCGCGAGCGGTTGGTCGCGGATCTGGGCGACAAGCATGCGATGATCCTTCGCAATCACGGGACCTTGGCAGTGGGCGCGAGCATTGCCGATTGTTTCGTGCGGCTCTATTTTCTCGAGCGCGCCTGCGACGCGCAGGTCAAGATGCTGAGCGCGGGCTATGACCGGCTCTACAATCCGCCGCAGGGCACGCCGCAAAAGGTCGAAACCCAGACCCCTGCAGGCGGGATGGCGATGGTCTCGCAAGGCCTCGCTTGGCCTGCATTGTTGCGCAAGCTCGATCGGACCGATTCCTCCTTCCGGGATTGATCGCGGGGGCGGCATAGTTCGTGCGCCGGATGTCTTGTCTCACACCGCTTGCCGGTGCAGGGACAGCCGGAGCATTCGAGAGGAAGATTTCATGCGGGTAATAGATCACTTCGTGGTCGGCGGCGCTGGCGGCAGTGCGGCGCGTCTCGGCGATGTGTTCGATCCCAACAATGGCACGGTGCAGGCGCAGGTGCCGCTGGGCGACGCGGCGGTGCTGGAGCGCGCGGTGCAGGCCGCGCTTGCCGCGCAGCCCGGCTGGGCGGTGACCAATCCGCAGCGCCGGGCGCGGGTGATGTTCGAGTTCAAGCGGCTGGTCGAAGCCAATATGGACGAGCTCGCGCATCTGCTTTCGTCCGAGCACGGCAAGGTCATCGCCGACAGCAAGGGCGATATCCAGCGCGGGCTCGAAGTGATCGAGTTCTGCTGCGGCATCCCGCACGTGCTCAAGGGTGAGTATACCCAAGGCGCGGGCCCGGGGATCGACGTCTATTCGATGCGCCAGCCGCTCGGCATCGGCGCGGGGATTACCCCGTTCAACTTCCCGGCAATGATCCCGCTGTGGATGTCGGGCGTCGCCATCGCCACCGGCAATGCCTTCATCATCAAGCCGAGCGAGCGCGATCCATCGGTCCCGGTGCGACTGGCCGAGCTGTTCATCGAAGCGGGGCTGCCCGAAGGCATCTGCCAGGTCGTCCACGGCGACAAGGAAATGGTCGACGCGATCCTCGATCATCCGGCAATCGCGGCGGTCAGCTTCGTCGGCTCATCCGACATCGCGCATTACGTCTACAACCGCGGCGTTGCGGCGGGCAAGCGCATCCAGGCGATGGGCGGGGCCAAGAACCACGGGATCGTCATGCCCGATGCCGATCTCGACCAGGTGGTGAACGACCTTGCCGGGGCGGCCTTCGGCTCGGCGGGCGAGCGCTGCATGGCGCTGCCGGTGGTGGTGCCGGTGGGCGCGGATACCGCCGACCGGCTGCGCGCCAAGCTGATCCCGGCGATCGAGGCGCTGCGAGTCGGGGTCTCGACCGATGCCGAAGCGCATTACGGCCCGGTGGTGACCGCCGCGCACAAGGCCAAGGTCGAAGGCTGGATCCAGACCTGCATCGATGAAGGCGCCGAGCTGGTGGTCGATGGGCGCGGATTCACGCTGCAGGGCCACGAGGACGGGTTCTTCGTCGGTCCGACGTTGTTCGATCACGTCACGCCGGAGATGGACAGCTATCACAACGAGATCTTCGGCCCGGTGTTGCAAATGGTCCGCGCAGCCGACTTCGAGGAAGCGCTGAGCCTCGCCAGCAAACATCAGTACGGCAATGGCGTGGCGATCTTCACCCGCAACGGCCACGCCGCGCGCGAATTTGCCGCGCGGGTCAACGTCGGGATGGTCGGGATCAACGTGCCGATCCCGGTGCCGGTCGCCTACCACACCTTCGGCGGGTGGAAACGCTCGGCCTTCGGCGACACCAACCAGCACGGCATGGAAGGCGTCAAGTTCTGGACCAAGGTCAAGACCGTCACCGCCCGCTGGCCCGATGGGTCGCCCGATGGGGGTAATGCCTTCGTCATCCCGACGATGGGGTAATTTCGGGAAAGCTGGGCGGCGAGAGGCGTTGAAAGGTTTCACCCCCCTTCGGAGTGGATACCATGCGTATCGTGACCTTGTTCTTGCCGATCGCTGCGCTTGCCGCTTGTTCCGACGGCGGCGAACCCGCGCCGACAGCCAGCGAAAGCAGCGCTGCTGCCGGGCCAGCCGCGTCGCCCTCGATCGATCTGCCCCCCACTGCAACACCGAGCCCGACATCGACCGTGGCAGCGACCGAAATTCCGACAACTATTCGCGGGCGCTGGGGCATGGTCCCGGCGGATTGCACCTCGACCCGCGGCGACGCCAAGGGCCTGCTGACCATCGATGCAACCAGCCTCAAATTCTACGAGTCGGTCGCCAAACTGACCGCAGTGACCGAATCCGGGCAAACCCGGCTGCGCGGCAAATTCGCCTTCTCGGGCGAGGGCATGAATTGGACACTCGATCAGATGTTGGAAGTTCAGGCAAGCGGCAAAACCCTTATCCGCCGCGAATACGGCAGCGATGCCGCATCCGGCCCTTTCAAATACAGCCGCTGCTAGGCTAAACGAGCATAATGACCGACCAGTTCCAGCTCACCGAGGACCAGCTCGCCATTCAGGAGATGGCGCGCCGGTTTACCGCCGACGCGATCACGCCGCATGCGGCCCAATGGGACGAGGAGCAGATTTTTCCGCGCGAGGTGATCAAATCGGCGGCCGAACTTGGCTTCGCGGCGATCTATGTCAGCGAGGAGAGCGGCGGGATCGGGTTGGGGCGGCTGGAGAGCGCGCTGATCATGGAAGCGATGGCCTATGGCTGCCCGGCGACCTCGGCGTTTATCTCGATCCACAATATGGCGAGCTGGATGATCGACTGCTTCGGTGGCGAAACGGTCAAGGCGAAGTACCTGCCCGGCTTGGTCGCGATGGACCAGATCGCCAGCTATTGCCTGACCGAGCCGGGTTCGGGATCGGACGCCGCCGCGCTCAAGACGACCGCGCGGCTCGAGGGCGATCATTATGTCGTCAACGGCACCAAGCAGTTCATCTCGGGCGCGGGGGTCAACGACATCTATGTCACGATGGTCCGTACCGGCGTGGACGGAGCCAAGGGCATTTCCTGCCTGGTGATCGAAAAGGACATGCCGGGGGTCAGCTTCGGGGCGAAGGAGCGCAAGCTCGGCTGGAACGCCTCGCCCACCGCGCAGGTGATTTTCGATAATGTGAAGGTGCCGGCCGGGAACCGGGTCGGCGCGGAAGGCGATGGGTTCCGCTTTGCGATGGCCGGGCTCGACGGCGGGCGGCTCAACATCGGGGCTTGCTCGCTGGGGGGGGCGCAGCGCTGTCTGGACGAGGCGATTGCCTATACCAAGGATCGCCAGCAGTTCGGCCAGCCGATCGCCGAGTTCCAGAACACCCAGTTCATGCTGGCCGATATGGCGACCGATCTCGAAGCCGCGCGCGCGTTGCTTTACCTGGCGGCGGCCAAGGTCACCTCCAATGCGCCCGACAAGTCGCGCTTTTCGGCGATGGCCAAGCGATTGGCGACCGACAGCGGCAGCTCGGTGGTCGATCGCGCGCTGCAACTGTTCGGCGGCTATGGCTATCTCAAGGACTATCCGATCGAGCGCTTCTGGCGCGATCTCAGGGTCCATTCGATCCTCGAGGGGACCAACCAGGTGATGCGCATGATCGTTGGCCGGGACCTGCTGCGCCAGTGACCCTTCGACAAGCTCAGGGTGATCGGGAAGTCCTGATTCGCAGCGAGGGCGCGGCAGGAATCCTCTCGCTCAACCGGCCCAAGGCCCTCCAAGCGCTGACGCTCGATATGTGTCACTCGATGACTGCGGCGTTGCTCGAATGGCGCAACGATCCAGCGGTAAGTGTCGTGATTATCGATCATGCCGAGGGCCGCGGCTTCTGCGCGGGCGGTGACATCGCGTTCCTGCGCAACTCGGCGTTGAACGACGATGGTGTGTCGGGCCGCAAGTTCTTCCACGACGAATACCAGCTCAACCATTTGATCTTTACCTACCCCAAGCCGGTTGTCGCGTTCATGGACGGGATCACGATGGGCGGCGGGGTCGGCATTTCGCAGCCCGCGAAGTTCCGGGTGGCGACCGAGAATACCCGCTTTGCGATGCCCGAGACCGGGATCGGGCTGTTCCCAGACGTCGGCGGCGGGTGGTATCTGTCGCGGCTGGCAGGGCGAGTGGGGCAGTTCCTGGCACTGACCGGGGCACGGATCGACGGGGCGGAATGCCGGTGGGCGGGGCTGGCGACGCATTATCTGTCGAGCGAAGCGCTGCCTGAAGCGAAGCGCCGGATTGCGGCCGATCCGGCTCATGTGGCCGAGGTGCTGGCCGAACTTTCCGTCGAACCGCCGCCCGCCCGGATTGCCGCGAACGCCGGGTTGATCGCGCAACATTTTGCCTCGGACCGGTTTGAAGACATCATCGCCTCGCTCGAAGCCGATGACGGCGAATGGGCGGCCAAGGAACTGGCGTCACTGCACACCAAGAGCCCGCAGACCTGCAAGGTCGCGCTGCGCCAGCTGGCGGAAAGCCTAGCGCTGAGCCGGTTCGAGGACAACATGGGACTTGAATACCGCATCGCCAGCCGCGTGCTGGTCCGCCCGGATTTTGCCGAAGGCGTGCGCGCGGTGATTGTCGACAAGGACAATGCCCCGCAGTGGGACCCTGCCACCCCCGAAGGCGTCACCGCCGATTTGATCGAGAGCATTTTTGCCCCGCTGGCGGCGGGAGAGGAATGGACGCCGTTACCACTAAACCCGTCACCCTGAACTTGTTTCAGGGCCCATCGTGCCCCACAGACCATCGGTCGAAACGGCGAAATGGGTCCTGAAACAAGTTCAGGATGACGATGTTGGAGAAGATTTACGTGGCCGATTACCAGACCATCCTCGTCGAACAGCAGGGCGCGGTGACGCTGATCACGCTCAACCGGCCGCAATCGCTCAACGCGCTCAACAGCCAGGTGCTCGAAGAGCTGATTGTCGCATTCGCCACTTTCGAAGCCGATCCCGGCCAGCGCTGTGCGGTGCTGACCGGTTCGGGCGAAAAAGCCTTTGCGGCGGGCGCGGACATCAAGGAAATGTCCGACAAGCCTTCGGCCGCGTTCTATGCCGAGGACTTCTTTGCGCGCTGGACCAGCCATGTCGTCAAAGCCACCCGCAAGCCGTGGATCGCCGCGGTCAATGGCTTCGCGCTGGGCGGCGGCTGCGAGCTGGCGATGATGGCCGATTTCATCATCGCCGCCGATAGTGCCAAATTCGGCCAGCCCGAGATCAAGCTCGGGGTTGGCCCGGGCATGGGCGGGTCGCAGCGCCTGACCCGCGCGGTGGGCAAGGCCAAGGCGATGGAAATGTGCCTCACCGGGCGGATGATGGGGGCAGAGGAAGCCGAACGTTCGGGGTTGGTCGCGCGGGTGGTGCCGCTGGCGGACTTGCTCGATGATGCGCTCAAGACCGCGCAGGCGATCGCGGCGATGCCGCCGCTCGCGGCGATCGCCAACAAGGAGATGGTCAATGCCGCGTTCGAGACCACGCTCGACCAGGGCATCGTGATGGAGCGTCGCATCTTCCAGGTCCTCACCGCGACCGAAGACAAGGCCGAGGGCATGGCGGCCTTTGTCGAAAAACGGGCCGGGGTGTGGAAAGGGCGGTGACCTTTGCACTTGTCCTGTGCGGGCTGGGATTGGCCACCTTGTGGTTGGCGATCAAAGGCTGGCACCAAAACGGTAAGGCGAGCATCAGCCTGCTGGAGGCAGCGATTCTTAAGGCAACAGGTGCGGAGCCGTTGCCCCTGACGCGCTGGGATCTCTGGTTCCAGCGCATTCACTTGGTCGCGATGTCGATTTTCGGTTCGCTCATGGCATTCTTCGGCGGATACGCAGTTCTCTCGGAAATGGGTGTGTTATGAAAATCGCCTTCATCGGCCTCGGTAACATGGGCGGCGGGATGGCCGAGAATTTGGTCAAGGCGGGGCACGCGGTGCGCGCGTTCGACCTTTCGGACGAAGCCACCGAGCGCGCCCGAGGCAGCGGCTGCGAAGTGTTCCCCACGGTACGTGACGCGGTGCAGGGGGTCGAGGCGGTGGTCTCGATGCTGCCCAACGGGGCAATCGTCGAGAGCGTCTATGCCGCCGAGGTGATCGGCCACGCGCCGCAATCGGCGCTGCTGCTCGATTGCTCGACCATCGATGTCGCCACCGCCAAGCGGGTTGGCGAGGCGGGCGCGGGCGCGGGCTATGCGATGGTCGATGCCCCGGTTTCGGGCGGGATCGCGGCGGCCAACGGCGGGACGCTGACTTTCATGGTCGGAGGCAGCGCCGAGGGATTCGCGCGCGCGGAACCGATCCTGTCGGCGATGGGCAAGGCGGTGATCCATGCCGGGGCCAGTGGATCGGGGCAGGCCGCCAAGATCTGCAACAACATGATCCTCGGCGCGACGATGGTGGCGACCTGCGAGGCGTTCAACCTCGCCGAAAAACTCGGGCTGGACTTGCAGACCTTTTACGACATTTCGTCCAAGGCCTCGGGCCAGTCGTGGTCGATGACCAGCTATTGCCCGGTCCCCGGGGTCGGGCCGCAGACGCCTGCGGACAACGGCTACCAAGGCGGGTTCGCCACCGCGCTGATGCTCAAGGATCTCAAGCTGGCGATGGCGGCGGCGCAGGGTGCGGGCGCGAATGTGCCGATGGGCGCGCGTGCCGAGGAACTCTACGCCAAATTCGCGGGCGAGGGCCACGGCGACATGGATTTCTCGGGGATCATCACCGCGCTCTAGGCTACAGCGTTGCGCGATGGGGTCGGCGATGGCGATAATGCCCGAACCGGCGAAGGTGTTCCCAACCCGGGCCGAAGTGCGGCCTTGCGCAAGGCGCTTGCACGCAGTCCGGGATCGTCTGTCGTTCGTCTGCGCTCCCGCCGTGCCAATGACGATGAGACTCGACCCGCCGGATGGGACAATCTTGGCGTTGTCGCGCAGCAGGATGCTGAGCTCGTAATCGCGCTTCTCGCCGCGCCGACCACGATGATCGTCTGCTTCACCATCACCGAAAAAGGCTATTGTCGCGCCGCAGAGGACTCGCTCGACGCTGAGCTGGCGGTAGTGAGCAGCGTTTTCCGTTGGCTCTCCGGCTAGAGTGCTTCCGCCTTTGATTGCATCAAAGTCAGCACTCTAGATTCTTGGTTTGCCGTGATTTCCGAGCCGCCAGATGATTCCATCTGGCTCGAAATCACTCTAGCAGCCAGCCTGAACCGATCGACTTCCGGGCAGTGCGAAGGCCGCGACAACCGTAAACCGGTCGAACGATTGTCCCCCGGTGACCGCCACCGGTCCCGCGCAGAGCCACGCATGGGCAGCCATGCCCGAGGGCACGTCATCCAGCCGCACGCCGAGGAAAACCGTCGCTGGCACCCGCAATACGCGGCACAGGACTGCCCCGGCGAGCGATTGTGGCAGGCAGTCCGAACGGAACGGTGCCACGCGCGCGGCGCGTAGTACCGATCGCCGGATCAGCCGCGCCCGTTCGGCCTGGCGTGCATCGATCACCGGGATGCTCGCCGCCGGACCCAGCGCCTTGCCGAGCAGTGGTGCCAGGCGGCGGAAGGGAACCAGCCGCAGTGCAACTGCGGCACAGGCCAGCAGCACCCAAGCGAGCACCAACCCAATCATGTCGCGGACGGGCAGCCCTAGAAAGGCGACAAGCAGCCCGAACGGTCGTCGCAGGACATTGCTGCGCGCAGGAAGTTCGGTGTTTGAGATCACAGCGTGGCCTATCGCCATATTGCGAAAGGGACAACTCGCCATAGGGAGCTGCGACCAGGCCAATTGACCGACCGGAAAGGTTGTGCCAGATCGCGCGCTTCGCGTGGCGGTCGCAGGTTGCCCGGCGAAATGCGGGTGTAGCTCAATGGTAGAGCAGCAGCTTCCCAAGCTGAATACGAGGGTTCGATTCCCTTCACCCGCTCCATATTTGGTTCGGCCAGCCTGACAGGGCGAGCCTTGCCCCAGCCGCACCGAACCCTCGATCTTTCGTGGCCCTCCGCCCAACAGGGCTGCGGGCGTGGTGCGATTCCCCGAGCTTCCATTGCCTCCGCGCTACGATGCGCTAGGCTTGGGCATGACCGGGTTGATCTTCGCGCTGTTGGCCACCGTGCTCGCCGGGATCGGTGCGCGTGACCAGCTGACGGTTGCGGCGCTGGCTGCGCGGCAGGGCCAACGGCCGGGCTTGCTGATGATCGCGGTCATCGCCAGCGTGGCAACAGCGGCCTTCGCTGCCTTTGCCGGGCTCAAGGTCGCCCCGCTGCTGACCGCCAATGCGCGGATGATCTTTGCCGCGATCGCGCTGGCACTGGCGGGGGGTGAATCGCTGCTGCTCGCCCCGCGAAAACTGCCCGATGAACCGACCCAGTCGCTGGGCGCGACCGCGATTGTCCTGCTGGCGCACCAAGTGACCGATGCCGCGCGCTTCCTGGTCTTCGCGATTGCGGTGGCGACCGCCGCGCCGATCGCGGCGGGGCTCGGCGGCGCAGTCGGCGGGAGCGCAACGGTCGCAGCGGGCTGGATGTTCGGGGCG
Organism: Novosphingobium sp.; assembly: GCA_031421295.1. GTDB lineage: Bacteria > Pseudomonadota > Alphaproteobacteria > Sphingomonadales > Sphingomonadaceae > Novosphingobium. Next base: position 2,703 of record JANOOJ010000182.1, on the reverse strand, counting down.
CAGCTGGGCCGGTTCCGGCTCGGTATGGTGCGGCGGGTGATCGGTGCCATCCTGCTGGCGCTCGCGGGGTGGCTGGCATTACGGGCGCTGGGGCGCGTCTGATCGGCTTTGTCGATTGGCAGGGCTGGAATAGTTCGCAAACTCCTTCCGCCGTTTGTGGTATGGGCAGAGGCCACACTGCAAGGAAAATTTTCGATGGCTGCACTCGCCGGAGACAATGCGCACAAGGCGCACGTCCAGAACCTCAATGCCCTGCTCGCCGACTATTTCACGCTTTATTTCAAGACCAAGAGCTTTCACTGGCACGTCGCCGGCTCGAATTTTCACGACCTGCACCTGCTGTTCGACGCGCAGGCAACCGAGCTCTTCGCGCTGACCGATGTGATTGCCGAGCGGGTTCGCAAAAACGGTGCCGATACGCTGACCTCGCTCGCCGCCATCGGCAAGGCGACGCGGATCAAGGAAGAGGATTCGACCACGCTGGCTGCTTCGGACATGGTCAAGGCGCTGCGCGACGACAACCGCAAGCTGCTCGGGGCACTGCGCGAAACCAAGCAATCCGCGACCGACGCGGGCGATAATGCCACAGAGGGTGCAATCGACGACTGGACCGATCAGGCCGAACAGCGCGTCTGGTTCCTGTCGCAGATCGTCAAGTAGCCGCGCATAGCAATGCACTGCGGTTCCGCGCCGGGCTTCGCGCTGCTATTGCCCACGCGGTGAGCGAGATCGAGATCATTCCGGAGGCCGATGCGCGCGAGATCGCCGCCTGGCTTGAGGCGCGGCTGATCGCGGCGCTTGACGCTGATCGCGGAGCTATAGCGATCACCGTGCCGGGCGGCTCGACCCCGTTTCCGATCCTCGCCGAACTGGCCTTGGCCCCGCTCGACTGGTCGCGGATCGTGGTGTGGCCGGGCGACGACCGGATCGTCGAGGAGGCGCATCCGGCCAGCAATGTCGGGCGGATTCGCGCGCTGCTCGAACCGGCCGGGGCGATTGTTGTGGCGCTGGACGAGCACGCGACGCCCCCGCATTTCGCGCTGGCATGGTTGGGGATGGGCAACGACGGGCATATCGCCTCGCTATTTCCCAACACCGACCCGCGCGCCGATGATCGCCAGTTCATCCGGCGGCTGACCCCCGATCCGCTCCCGCCCGAAGCCCCGTTCGACCGGCTGAGCCTGACCATCCCGGCGCTGCTGGATAGCGATGCGCTACTGTTCGTGGTGCGGGGGGAGGAAAAACAGACCCTGTTCGAAGCAGCGGCGCGGGGCGAGAACGACTTGCCGGTGGCGCGGCTGCTCGCGGCGGCGCAGCAGCCGGTGACATGTTTCACCTGATCCCCGCGCCAGTGCATCGCGTCGTGCTGCGCTGTGCCCATGCGGCGCGCAAGCTCTGGTGGCGGGTCCGCCGTCCGCAGATTTCCGGATGCCGCGTGCTGGTATTCGACCCGGCTGGGCGCGTGCTGCTGATCCGCCACAGCTATGGCCATGCCGGGTGGATGCTGCCCGGCGGCGGGCTGGCGCGCGGGGAACTCCCGCTAACAGCTGCAGCGCGCGAACTGCGTGAGGAGACCGGGTGCAGCTTGGCGGACGCCCATGAGGTCACCGTGCTGGTCGAGCCGCTGTGGGGCGCGCGCAACACGGTGCACATCATCGCCGGATACTCCTGCGATACGCCGCGCCCCGACGGACGCGAAGTGCTCGCTGCGGCGTTCTTTGCCACCGAGGGGCTACCCGGTGATCTCGCGGGGGTAATGCAGCGCCACCTCTCCGACTGGATCACAGCAGCGATAGCTGCGCGTCCGGCCCGCTAGGCGCGCGCTCGGCCTCCTCGTCCCCTTCGAGCGCCGACAGGGTCAGCCCCATCAGCCGCACCGGCTGCGCCAGCGGCAGCACCTCGTCGAGCAGCGCCTGCCCGAGCCGCGCGAACTCGGCCTGGCTTTCCAGCGGGCGCGGCAGCGAGCGCGAGCGGCTGAGCAGCGAGAAATCGACATGCTTGAGTTTGAGCGTCACGGTCCGGCCCTTGGCCCCGCTGCGCTCGATCCGCTCCCACACGATTCCGATGATCCGGTCCATCGCTTCGCGCAGCGCGGGGCCGGAGGAGATGTCATGATCGAAGGTCCGTTCCCCACCGACCGACTTGCGCGGCCGGTTGGCGCGGACCCGGCGCAGATCGATGCCGCGCGAGGCGCGGTAGAAGTACTCGGCCTGGCTGCCGAAGTGCGGGCGCAGAAAGGGCAGGTCTTTTGCCGCAAGGTCGGCCCCCGTCGCGATCCCCAGCACCGCCATTTTCTCCGCACCGCGCGGGCCGATCCCGTGGAACCGGCGCACTGGCAGTCCGGCGACGAAGCTGGCGCCATCGCCCGGGCGGATCACGCAGAGCCCGTCGGGCTTGTTCTGGTCGCTGGCGAGCTTGGCGAGGAATTTGTTGTAGGACACCCCGGCGCTGGCGGTCAGCCCGGTCTCGGCCTTGATCCGCGCGCGGATCAGCTCGGCAATTCGGGTGGCCGAACCGATCCCGCGCAGATCGTCGGTGACGTCGAGATAGGCCTCGTCGAGGCTCAGCGGTTCGACATGCGGGGTGTAATCGAGGAAGATCGCGCGGATCTGCCCGGAAACCTGCTTGTAGGCATCGAACCGCGGCCGGGTGAACACCAGCTGCGGGCACAGCCGCTTGGCCACCACCGAGGCCATCGCCGAG
>JANOOJ010000181.1:0-1751 GCA_031421295.1 Novosphingobium sp. | reverse complement strand
GAGCGCGGCCCAGGCGGTGGGATCTGACAGCAGTGCGAGAATATCCATGCCCGCTCTCTGCCAAGCAGCACGCTGGCTGGCAAGCGGGCGGTCGTCGGAACGCGCGCATTTGGCAGAAATGTCACAGTGTATCGTCGGCAGGTATGCTGCTGTGAATCGATTCGCCATACCGGCGGTTTTCCGTTATGCGACAACACGCAGCGGAGATTACCTGGTGGTTTTCAGCCCTGTCGTCCGGCGCGATTCGTCCGCGCCGCCGGGCAGTTCGATTCGGGGCGAAACGAAGGTGCGTTCGGGTTTATGGGTTTTGATAGAGGACGTCGTGGCCGCAGCCGCGACAAGCGGGACGGTTTCGGCGAGGAAAGTTTCGATCCGTTTTCGGGCGGCGGTGGCGGTGGTGACCGCTTCGGCGGCGGCGGTGATCGCTTTGGCGGTGGTGGCGGCGGCGACCGTTTCGGCGGTGGCGGCGGCGGCGGGTTCCGCGCTGGCGGCGGTGATCGCGGCGGCGGCGGCGGGTTCCGCGCTGGCGGCGGCGGTGGCGGTGGCGGAATGCCCGCGCAAGTCGTGGGTCAGGGCAAGGGCACCGTAAAGTTCTTCAATTCCAGCAAGGGCTTTGGCTTCATCCAGCAGGATGGCGGCGGTGAGGACGTGTTCGTTCACATCAGCTCGGTCGAGCGGGCGGGCCTCGAAGGCCTGGCCGAAGGGCAGCAGCTCGAATTTTCGCTGGTCGATCGCGGCGGCAAGGTTTCGGCGACCGATCTGGTCCCCGTGGGCGATGTGATCGCTGTGGAAAAGCGCGTCGAAGCACCGCAGCGTGAGCTGACGGGCGAAAAGGCTACCGGCACGGTCAAGTTCTTCAATGCGATGAAGGGCTTCGGCTTCATCACCCGCGACGATGGCCAGCCCGATGCCTTCGTGCACATCAGTGCGGTCGAGCGTTCGGGCATGCGCGAACTCAACGAGGGCGACCGGCTCGAGTTCGACATCGAAGTCGATCGACGAGGCAAGTACTCGGCGGTCAACCTGGTGCCGATGCAGGGTTGATCACCGTGGCGCTGCGACCGGACGTTTGACCGGAGCTGCGCGAAAGCACATATGCACGCAAATGGCGGCTCCGGGAGGAGTCGCCATTTGTCGTTTGCGCTTCATCACACGATATTGAGTTGCAGGAGACCGTTGCCATGTCGATCACCCCGCTGATGCCCGTCTATCCCCGCTGTGCATTTCGTCCGGTGCGGGGCGACCACTGCCATCTGATCGGCGAGGATGGCCGCCGCTATCTCGATTTCGCGGCAGGAATTGCGGTCAATCTGCTCGGTCATTCGCATGAGGGGCTGATCGGTGCGATTCAGCGCCAGGCCGCAGAGCTGATGCACGTCTCCAACCTCTATGGCAGCCCGCAGGGCGAGCATCTCGCCCAACGCTTGGTCGATCTGACCTTCGCCGATACGGTGTTCTTCACCAACTCTGGCGCGGAGGCGGTGGAATGCGCGATCAAGACCGCGCGGGCCTATCACAGCCAGGTCGGCAACGATCACAAGTACGAGCTGATTACCTTCAAGAACGCCTTCCACGGGCGGACGATGGCGACAATCAGCGCCTCCAACCAGGAGAAGATGCACCACGGCTTCCTGCCGCTGCTGCAAGGCTTCAAATATGTCGAGTTCGACGATCTCGAGGGCGCAAAAGCGGCGATCGGTCCGAACACCGCCGGTTTCCTGGTCGAACCGATCCAGGGCGAAGGCGGGATT
>JANOOJ010000180.1:0-3422 GCA_031421295.1 Novosphingobium sp. | reverse complement strand
CTCGCCTTCCTCGGGTTCGAGCGAGCACACGGCATAGACCAGCCGCCCGCGCGGTGAGAACCAGCGTTTGGCGTCGGCGAGCAGCCGCTCTTGCAGCTCGGCCATCTCGTCGATCTGGGTCCGCGTGATGCGGTGGAGCACGTCGGGATGGCGGCGGCAGGTGCCGGTGGCGGTGCAGGGCGCGTCGAGCAGCACCGCGTCGAAGGTGCCGTCCGGTTCCCAGCTCAGGGCATTGCCGTGCACCAGCTTGGCAGTCAGGCCGGTACGGGCAAGGTTCGCCTGCATCCGTTCGAGCCGCTTGGCGCTGCTGTCGAGCGCGGTCACTTGCCAGCCCGCTGCCGCCAATTGCATGGTCTTGCCGCCCGGCGCAGCGCAGAGATCGAGCACGCGGCGGCCCTCGCCCGCTCCCAGCAAGCGCGCGGGCAGGCTGGCGGCGAGATCCTGCACCCACCACGCGCCGTCATCGAACCCCTCAAGCCGCTCGACCGCCTCGCCGCGGGCGATCCGCAGATGGCCGGGAGCAAGCGATGCGCCGCCCAGCTTCTCGGCCCATTCTTCGGTCGTCGCAGAATCGCGCAGGGTAAGATCGAGCGGCGGCGGGACGGCGAGCGCCTTGGCAATCTCCAGGCCATGCCCGCCCCAGCGTTCCTGCACGGCAGCGGGAAGCGTCGGCACCTCAGGCAGCGCAGCGGAGCGTTTGGTCAGCGTCGAGAACACCCCATGCGCCAGCCGCCGGGGTCCGCCTTCGAGCAGCGGCAGCGCGGTGGCGATCACCGCATGCGGCGGGGTGTCGAACCGCAGCCACTGCGCCAGCATCAGCCGCAACACCGAGCGCGCCTTGGCATCGCCGGGCAAGGCCTGTTTGGTCGCGCTGTCGATCAGCGCGTCGAGATCGGTCAGCCAGCGGAGCACTTCACCCGCAATCGCCCGGGCCAGCGCACGATCGGCATCGCTGCGGATCGACTGCAGCGCGCCCGGTCCCGCCTGATCGAGCGTCTCGCCCCGGCGCAGCACCGCATCGGTCAGGCGCAAGGCAGCGCGGCGCGCGGGCAGGCCGGGAATATCCATCGCCGCGCCCTAGGCGAGATTGCATTGGAGGACCAGCAGGCGCATGCTGGAGCCATGACCCAACGCGCCACCCGACGCCCCGAAGGCTTCGTCAAACCGGCGCATTGGACCGATGCACCCCCGCCCAAGCCGGCCGCCGCCAAGGACGCGCCCGACCCAGCCGGCCTCTCCCCCACCCGCTACGGCGACTGGGAAAAGAACGGCATCGCGGTCGATTTCTGAAGAAAAGTCGAAGGGATTCGAACCACGTCCGGAGCGCTGCTGCGCGAAGCACCACAAAAGACTCGAGGGTTCCCAGCCGCCAAGCGCAGCATCGGCAGAGGTTCTCAACGCTGCAAAAAACTGGAGCGGGCGAAGGGATTCGAACCCTCGACCCCAACCTTGGCAAGGTTGTGCTCTACCCCTGAGCTACGCCCGCTCGACGTCCGGAGCCCGCGCATCGAAAGCGGCAGGCCGGGGAGAGGCGGGCGGTTAGCATTGGCCCGGAGTGTTGCCAAGGGGAAAATGGCGGCAGCGTGGGGTGTCGGGAATAAGGCGGCCTTAGCGTGCGGTAGCGCTGCAACAGGCGTAACGCCACGCGCTTTCGCCCTTCACAAATCCGCGCAAATGCCCACATTGGCCGCGCAGCAAACCGCGCGATGGAGCACCCCTTGGCAAGTATCGGTCTGAATCTCGACGAACAGAAGGCGGTCGACCGCTTCCGCACCAGCGTCGTCGAACCATCGATGACGAGCCTCGTCATCCTCGATTTCTGGGCCGAGTGGTGCGGGCCGTGCAAGGCGCTGACCCCGCTCCTCGAAAAGGTCGCGGCCGACTATGCCGACAAGGGCGTGGTGCTGGCCAAGCTCAACGTCGATGAAGAGAAATTCATCGCCGCGCAGTTCCAGGTCAAATCGATCCCGACGGTCTATGCGATGTTCCAGGGCCAGCCGGTCGCCGACCTCACAAATGCCCGCAGCGAATCGCAATTGAAGGCGATGCTCGACCAACTGCTCGAGAAGCTGCCGATCCAGCCCGGCGGCGCGGAGCCGGCGCAGGATGTCGCCCCGCTGATCGCGATGGGCGAGGACGTCCTCGAGGCGGGCGACGGCGAACGCGCCGCAGGCATCTTCGCGCAGATCATCGACCTTGCGCCCGACAACCCGGCGGCGCTGGCGGGATTCGTCCGCGCGTTGACGCTGGCGGGGCGGTTCGAGGAGGCCGAGGCTGCGCTTGAGGCGATCGATCCGGCAATTGCGAGCGACCCGGCAATCGAGCGCGCCAAGACCGCGCTGACGCTGGCCAAAGACCGACCCGGCGACGACGAACTGGCCGCACTGCGCGCTGCCGCCGCCGAGCGACCGGCGGATATGGATGCGCAGTTGGCCTATGCCGGTGCCGCGTTTGCTGCGGGCGAGCGCGATGCCGCTGCCGACACGCTGCTGCGAATGATCACTGCCGACCGCGAGTGGAACGACGGCACGGCGCGCGCCAAGCTGCTGCAGATGTTCGAAGCAATCGGGCTGGAAGACCCGTGGGTTGCAGCGACCCGCCGCCGCCTGTCCACGATCCTGTTCGGCTGATGCCCGTCACCACCGGCACGCGGATTTCCATCTTCCCGCTGATGGGGGCGATCCTCTATCCGGGGATGCAATTGCCGCTGCACATCTTCGAGCCGCGCTACCGGGCGCTGGTCAAGGATGCGCTGGCGCGCGATTCGCGGATCGGGATGATCCAGCCGCAGCGCCCCGATGAAGGCGCGCCGCTCTACCGAGTCGGCTGCCTTGGCAAGATCGCCGAGTTCGAGGCGCTCGACGAGGGCAAGTTCAATTTGGTGCTCGAAGGCGAGGCCCGGTTTCGCCTGCTGCGCGAACTCGATGTCGCCACCCCGTTCCGCCAGATCGATGCCGAGCTGATCGTCGAGCATGGCGGACAGGACCTCGCCCCGGTCGAGCGCGCCAGCTTCGAGCGCGAAGCGCGGCGCTTTGCCGATGCGCAGGGCTACAGTGTCGATTGGGAATCGGTCGCGCGGCTCGACGATGTCAGCCTGATCAACGGCGTCAGCCAGATCGCGCCGTTCGATGCGGCCGCGAAACAGGCGCTGCTCGAGGCAGACGACATCCCGGCGCGCTGTGAATTGCTGGTCCAGCTGATGCAGTTCTTCGGACGGCGGGATGCGGACGACGACCGGGTGACGTTGCAGTAGCGCTTGGCTCGGGCGTTGCGCGCGTGCTTCGACAGGCTCAGCATGAGCGGTGCTTTTCCTATTTTCCCAACTCCGCTCAGCCTGAGCTTGTCGAAGGCCGTGCGCTACCTCACCCCAACACCGCCTTGACCCCGTCGATCACATACTGCGCCGCCAAGGCCGCCAGCAG
>JANOOJ010000179.1:0-24834 GCA_031421295.1 Novosphingobium sp. | reverse complement strand
GCCCGCAACCAGCGCCGCCGCCTGTTCGTGGTAGGTCTCGACCAGAAAATCCCAGTCAATCTCGCGGAAACCCGGGTCGTTGACGTCGGGCGAGAGCGACAGCGTCTTGTTGGTCGGGCCGATTGCGCCCGCGACGAAGCGCGGCACGCCGTCGCGCGCGGTTGCTTGGTCCACTGCCTCGCGGATGATCCGCGCGGCGGCGGTGTTGATCTCGCCGACCAGATGCTCGGCACCGTAATCGGCCTGGCTGATCCGGGTGGCGTTGAAGCTGTTGGTGGCGAGGATCTGCGCGCCTGCGTCGATATAGCGGTCGCAGATCGCGCGGATCAGCGCGGGCTGGGTCAGATTGACCAGATCGTTGTTGCCCTTCTGGTCGCGCTCCAGAGCATAGCTGCCGCGATAGCCGGCCTCGTCCAGCTTCGCCGCCTGGATCGCGGTGCCATAGGGGCCATCCTTGATCAGGATACGACTCGCGGCGGCCGCCAAAAGTTTCTCACGCACGGTCACGCTCAACTCTCCTTCGGGCGCAGGCCGAGCAGATGGCAGATCGCATAGGCCTGCTCGGCGCGGTTGAGCGTGTAGAAGTGGAAGTGCCGCGCACCGCCCGCGTAGAGGCGGCGGCACAGGTCGGCGGCGACCGGCGCGGCGACCAGCGCGCGCGGACCGGGGCGCTCGTCGAGCCCCACGAACGTGTCCTCCAGCCATTGCGGAATCTCGGTGTTGGCGCTCATTCGCCGGATCGCGGCGAAGTTGGTCACCGGCATGATCCCCGGGACGATCGGCGCGGTGATCCCGGCGGCGAGCGCCGCATCGATGAAGCGGAAATAGGCGTCGGTCGAATAGAAGAACTGCGTGATCGCGCGGGTCGCCCCCGAATCGAGCTTGCGCTTGAGGTTGTCGAGGTCGGCGGCGGCGGTCGCAGCTTCAGGGTGGACTTCGGGATAGGCGGCGACCGAAATCTCGAAATCGTGACGCGCCTTGAGCCCGCTGACGAGCTCGGCGGCGTTGGCATACCCGTCGGGATGGGCCATAAAAGTCCCGCCGCCCTGCGGCGGAGGATCGCCGCGCAGTGCAACGATATGGCGCACCCCGGCCTCCCAGTACTGGTCGGCAATTTCGGCAATCTCGCCCTTGCTCGCCGCGACGCAGGTGAGGTGCGCGGCGGGGACCAGCGCGGTTTCCTTGACAATCCGCGTCACCGTCGCGTGGGTCCGCTCGCGCGTGGTGCCGCCCGCGCCATAGGTGACCGAGACGAAGCTGGGGTCGAGCGGGGCAAGCTGGGTAATCGCATCCCACAGCTGCGCTTCCATCTTCTCGGTCTTGGGCGGGAAGAATTCGAAACTGACGGCGATGTCGCCGGGCAGATCGGCGAACAGCGGGGCTTCGGGCGCGCTCATGGCGTCAGGGTCTTTCGCAGCGCGGGTTTGCTGGTGGCGGGCGATGCCAAGCGCTGGCCGGTCCAGATCTTGACCGTCAGCGGCTGGCCGGGCAGCGCGATTGCAGGATCGGCGGTGAACCCGGCATCGGTCAGCAGCGCGAGCATCTGCTCGTCGGAAAAGCCCAGCCGGGCGTGTGCGTGCTGGCTGCGCAGTTCCTCGCGGTCATGCGCGGCGAAATCGACCACGGCGATCCGCGCACCGGGCCGGGCCACGCGCGCGGCTTCGGCCAGCACGCCCTCGGGCTCCTGCGCATAGTGGAGCACTTGGTGGAACAGCACGGTGTCGAAACTCGCGTCGGCAAACGGCAGCGCGGCGAAATCGCCCTGGACCAGCTTGACCCGGTCGGCAGGCAAATGCTGCAACCGCGCGCGGGCGATGCGGAGCATTTCGGGGCTCTTGTCGAAAGCGATCACCCGCTCGGCGCGCGCTGCGAAAAGCTCGGCCATGCGGCCCGTTCCGGTCCCGACATCGAGCAATGCGCCAAGGCTGCTGGTCCCCAGCGCCTTGGTCAGCGCCGCCTCGACCGGCGCATCGGCGGTGTGGAGCACGCGCAGCGTATCCCATTCCTCGGCATGGCGCGCGAAATAGGTCGCGGCGGTCGCCTCCCGCGCGGCGCGGATCGCGGCGAGGTGGCGGCGATCCTCGGCGCAGCGGGCGGCAAAGGCGGCATCGTCGCGCTCGGCCAGCGCCAGCAGCCGCGCCGCGGCACTGCCCAGCGGCGGGGCGCGGTCTTCGCCGATCGCGCTGTGGAGGAACACCCAGCTGCCTTCCTTGCGGCGTTCGGATAGCCCTGCGTCGCACAGGATGCGGATATGGCGCGAGACGCGCGGCTGGCTTTGGCCGAGCACCTGCGCCAGCTCGCCCACCGCGAGTTCCATCGCGCTGAGCAGCCGCATGATCCGCAGCCGGGTCGGGTCCGCCAAAGCGCGCAGGAGAGGGTCGATCCGCATGGCTGTCATTGTCTCGCACAAGCATATAAAGAAATCTTTATATGTTTCAAGTGCGCATGGCGGCAGCCCGCCGAACACGCCCCGCATTGCATTTCCTTGGTGTCACTTTTAGTAACCTTCCGGACGGATCGTCGCAGCCGTCGCCTGCCAACCGGTGTTCACGAGGTACCCTTATGAAGAAGATTGCTTTTGCCGCGCTTGCATCCGCCGCTGCACTGACCCTGTCCGCGTGCGGCAGTTCCGACAGCGCCAGCGAGAAGGCGACCGCCGAAGACGTTGAAATGCCCGCCGAAGAGGCGATGAATACCACCGATGCCTCGCCCGCCCCAGTGACCGATACGGCCTCGGAACCGGCGGCCGGCGCCACCACGCCCGCGCCCGAGGCTTCGGCCTCCGCCGGAGCCGAAGCTGCTACCCAGCAGGCCGAAAAGAAGATGTGAAGCGGTTTGCGGACGGGCAACCGCGCGTTGTCCCGTCTGCGATAATCGACAGGCGGGCCGCCGGTATGGACGGCCCGCCTTTTTCTTTGGGTGAGACGCGCTATGCTGCCGCGATGCGTTACCTCGTTCTAACTCTCGCGCTGCTGTCGCTCGCCGCCTGCGGCAAGGCGGACAATGATTCCGGCCCCGGCGGCGTAACCGTCGGAGAAGCGCGCGCGCTCGATGAAGCGGCCGAGCTGATCGAAGCGCAAAAGCTGCCGCCCGAACTCGTCCCGCAACCGCAGCTCGCACCGGGGAGCACACCGGATACTGCCCAGCCCGCGCCATCCGCGAAGCCGACCGGTTGATTTTCGCAATGGCCTTCGCCATGGCCCTTTAAGCGAGCGATTAAACACAAGGGAGATTGCACCGGTGGGAATGCTCGAGGGCAAGGTGGTTGCAATTACCGGCGCGGGCCGCGGGGTCGGGCGCGAAATCGCGCTGCTCTGCGCGCAAGAGGGCGCCGCCGTGGTGGTCAACGATCCGGGCGTCGGCGGCGGGGGTGAGGGCGGCGATACCGGTCCGGCCGACCAGACCGTGGCCGACATCGTCGCGGCGGGCGGCAAGGCCCATGCCAATCTCGCCAGCGTCTCCGATCCCAAGGGCGCGGTCTCGATCATCGAGGATGCAGTGCAGCGCTTCGGGCGGATCGACGCGGTGGTCAACAATGCGGGCATCCTGCGCGACAGCATCTGGCACAAGCTGAGCCACGAGGACTGGAGCGCAGTGATCGACGTTCATCTGAACGGCTGCTTCAACGTCTCGAAAGCCGCAACCCCCTATTTCCGCGAGCAACAATCGGGCAGCTTCATCCACTTCACCTCGACCAGCGGGCTGATCGGCAACATCGGCCAGGCCAATTACAGCGCGGCCAAGCTGGGGATCGTCGGCCTGTCGCAATCGATCGCGCTCGATATGGCGCGCGCCGGGGTGCGCTCGAACTGTATCGCACCGTTCGCGTGGAGCCGGATGACCGCCTCGATCCCAGCCGAGACCCCGGAAGCGAAGGCGCGGGTCGAGCGGATGAAATCGATGAGCGCGGACAAGATTGCGCCGCTGGTCGCCTACCTCGCCAGCGATGCGGCGGCGGAGGTCACCAACCAGATCTTCGCGGTCCGCAAGAACGAGATCGTGCTGTTTTCCAAACCGCGCCCGATCCGCTCGATGACCAAGGCCGAGGGCTGGACCGCGCAATCGATCGCCGAAGAGCTGATCCCCGCGTTCCGCGCCGATTTCGCCCGCGCCGACGAGGTCAGTGCGCATGTCTTCCCCTACGATCCCATTTGAGGAAGCGCCGATGAATCCCGGAATGGACGCCGACGTCTTCGAACAGTTTATCGAGCAGCTGCAGCGCTATGTCCGCGAACGGCTGCTTCCTGCCGAGGCAGAAGTGATCGCCCAGGACCGCGTGCCCGAGACGATCGTCGACGAGATGCGCGATATGGGGCTGTTCGGGCTGACCACGCCCGAGGAGTACGGCGGCTCGGGCATGAACCTGAGCCAATATGTCGAGACGATCCGGACCTTGAGCTACGCGATGCCGGCCTATCGCTCGATTGCCTCGATCAATTTGGGGATGGTTTGCTCGGCGCTCAAGAATGCCGGGACGGCGGAGCAGAAGGCCGAATGGCTCCCGCGAATGGCGGCGGGCGAGATCGCCAGCTTCGGGCTGACCGAGCCGGGCTCGGGCTCGGACTCGGCAGCGATGCAGACCACTGCGACGCGCGCAGGCAACGGCTATGTCCTCAATGGCACCAAGCGCTACATCACCAATGCGCCCTTCGCGACGATGGCGCTGATCATGGCGCGCACCTCGAAGGAAGCGCTGCCGCGCAACGCGCATGTTTCGGCCTTCCTCGTGCCGATGGACACGCCGGGCATTTCGGTCGGCAAGTCGGACAAGAAGATGGGCCAATCCGGGAGCCACATCGCCGACATCGTCATGGACGACGTCCATATCCCCGGCGATGCGCTGCTCGGGCTGGAGGAAGGCAAGGGCTTTGCTACCGCGATGCAGAGCCTCGACAACGGGCGGCTGTCGGTGGCGGCGGCGGCTAGCGGCTATGCTCGCCGTGCGCTCGATTCGGCGCTGCGCTATGCCAATGAGCGCAAGGCGTTCGGCGAGCCGATTGCGCAGTTTCAGCTGATCCAGGCGATGCTCGCCGAAAGCGAGATCGAGATCTATGCCGCCGAATGCATGCTGGCCGACGCCGCGCGGCGCGCCGATGCGGGCGAGAATATCCTGCGCAAGGCAGCGGCTGCCAAGGTCTTCGCCAGCGAGATGTGCGGCCGGGTGGTCGACCGGGTGGTGCAGATTTATGGCGGCGCGGGCTACCTCGCCGAATACGATGCCGAGCGCTTCTTCCGCGATGCGCGAATCTACCGGATCTATGAGGGCACCACCCAAATCCTCCAGTTGCAGATCGCCAAGCATATGCTGCGCGAATGGGCGGCGGCCCAGTAGATGTACGACCTCCTCTCCGGCCTCTCGATCATCGAAGCGTCGAGCTTCGTCGCTTCGCCCACCGCCGGGCTCTATTGTGCGCAATTCGGAGCGGAGGTGATCCGCGTCGATCACAAGGCCGGCGGGCTCGATTACGATCGCTTCATGCTCACCGCCGAGGGCCGCTCGCTGTCGTGGGAAAACCTCAACCGCGCCAAGAAAAGCGTCGCGCTCGATCTGCAATCGGGCGAGGGACGCGAGTTGCTGGTCGAGCTGGCGCGCCGCACCGGGCAACTGATCACCAACCTTCCGGTGCAGAGCTTCCTCAGCCATGCTGCGGTGGCCGAGGGGCGGCCCGACCTCGTCTCGGTGCGGATCATGGGCTGGCACGATGGGCGTCAGGCAATGGACTTCACCGTCAACGCCGCTAGCGGCTATCCGCTGATGACCGGCCCGGCCGAATGGGACCAGGCCGATGCCCCGCCGGTCAACCAGGTGCTGCCCGCATGGGATTTCATCACCGGCGCCTATTGCGCCTTCGCCTTGCTCGCCGGGCTGCGTCACCGCGATGCGAGCGGCGAGGGCAGCGAGCTGCGTGTGCCGCTGGGCGATGTCGCAATGGGTACGGTGGCCAACAGCGGAGCGATGGCCGAAATGCTCTATCGCGGCGGAGATCGCGAGCGGCTTGGTAATGCCATCTGGGGTGCCTTCGGGCGCGACTTCCACAGCCGCGACGGCAAGCGTTTCATGGTCGCGGCGCTGACGGCCAAGCAATGGGGCGCGGCGGTCAAAGCGTTCGGTGTTGCCGATGCAATTGCGACATTGGAGGGCGTGGTCGGCGTCAGCTTCGCGACCAGCGACGCCAATCGTTTCACGCACCGCGAAGCGCTGTTCGCGCTGTTCCAGCGCGCGGCGGACGCGCTGGACTATGCCGCAATGGCCGAGCGGCTAGCGGCGGCGGGCGCGACTTTCGAGCGCTATCGCACCATGTATGAAGCAGCCAACGATCCGGCACTGGTCACCGACAACCCGCTGTTCGGCCCGTCGCCCGCCAATCCCAGCGGCTTCGCCTATCCCGCGACGCGCTCGTTCGCCAATATCCCCGACCGGAAAGCCGGCCTCCCCCGCGCCGCGCCCTATCTTGGCGAGCATAGCGAGGAAGTGCTGGCCGAGCGCCTCGGCCTGTCGTCGGGCGAGATCGGGCGACTGATCGATACCGGCATCGTCGCCACCAGTGACAAGGACCAGAAATGAGCACTTCGCTTCGCCGCGCCGCCATCGTCGCTCCGATCCGCACCCCCGTCGGTAAATTCGGCGGCACACTTGCGCCGCTCACCGCCGGGCAGCTCGGGGCGGTGATCCTCAAGGCGCTGATGGAACGCACCAGGATAGATCCCGCCCGGGTCGACGATGTGGTGTTCGCGCAGGGCTATGGCAGCGGCGAGGCGCCGTGCATCGCGCATTGGTCGTGGCTGCTCGCCGGGCTGCCGCTCGAAGTGCCGGGCTATCAGCTTGACCGGCGCTGCGGTTCGGGGCTGCAGGCGATCGCCAATGCCGCGATGATGGTCCAGACCGGGATGTCCGACGTGGTCGTCGCGGGCGGCGTCGAGAGCATGTCCAACGTCGAGCATTATACCACCGATATTCGCAAGGGCGTCCGCGCGGGCAATCTGACGCTGCATGACCGGCTGACCCGGGGCCGCGTGATGTCGCAGCCGGTCGAGCGCTTCGGGGTGATCTCGGGCATGATCGAAACGGCCGAGAACCTTGCCAAGGACTACGGCATCACCCGCGAGGCGGCGGATGCCTATGCAGTCCGCTCGCACCAGCGCGCCGCAGCGGCATGGGACAAGGGGCTGTTCGCCGACGAGCTGGTGCCGGTCCCGGTCCCGCAGAAGAAAGGCGATCCGCTGATCTTTGACCGCGACGAAGGCTACCGCGCCGATGCCACGCTGGAATCGCTCGGCAAGCTGCGTCCGCTTGAGAATGGCGTGGTCACTGCGGGCAATGCGAGCCAGCAGAACGATGCGGCGGCGGCCTGTTTGGTGGTGGCCGAAGACAAGCTCGACGAACTGGGCCTCGAACCGATCGCCTGGTTCCATGGCTGGGCGGCGGCGGGCTGCGATCCCAGCCGGATGGGGATCGGCCCGGTCCCGGCGGTCGAACGGCTGTTCGCGCGCACCGGGCTTGGCTGGAACGACATCGATCTGGTCGAGCTCAACGAAGCCTTCGCGCCGCAGGTGCTGGCCGTGCTAAAGGGCTGGGGGTGGAGTGAGGACGACTCACGCCACGACATCCTCAACGTCAACGGCTCGGGGATTTCGCTCGGCCACCCGATCGGGGCAACCGGGGGCCGAATTCTCGCCAATCTGACCCGCGAGCTGCATCGGCGTGGTGGGCGCTATGGGCTGGAAACGATGTGCATCGGTGGCGGGCAGGGGATCGCGGCGCTGTTCGAGCGGGCGTGAATCTCGCGGGCTGCCTCGCTGCGGCGCAAGCCTATCGCGACGCCGCGCGGGCCGTGCTGGCGGGCCGACTGGCGAGTGTCCCAATCGACCGTGAACAACGCGCCGCGCACGGTTTCGCTTGGGTGGCGACCAGCGTCGCGGCGCTGGAAGCGCTGACCGAGTGGAGCGGAGGCGATCACGCCAGCGCGCTTGATCGCAACCTGACCACGCTGGCTTTTGCCGAAGCCCTGGGCCAGCTCGTCGGCGGGCTGCCGATGAGTCAGAACGAGTTGTTCCGGCCTGCCGATCTTGGGATCTCTGCTGCTGCGCGGGCGCTGGCGGAGGCGTGTGTGGACTTGCTCGAAGCAGACCACGCCGCGATGCGTGCCTCGGTCGCGCAAGCGCTGGCTGAGGGTCATTGGCCCGGCGAGACATTCCACGATGTGGAACTGGACACGATCCGCGACCAGTTTCGCCGCTTTACCGAGGCGAAAATCCTGCCGCACGCGCATGGCTGGCACCTTGCCAATGCGCTGATCCCCGATGCGACCGTCGCGGCGATGGCCGATCTAGGCACTTTCGGGGTCTGCATTCCCGAGGAATTCGGCGGGCTGGGCCTCGGCAAGCTGGTGATGTGCCTCGTCACCGAGGAGCTGTCGCGCGGCTGGATCGGAGCGGGCTCGCTCGGCACCCGCTCGGAGATCGCGGGCGAATTGATCGCGCTGGGCGGGACCGACCAACAAAAGGCCCACTGGCTCCCCCGGATCGCCAGCGGCGAAGTGCTGCCGACCGCAGTGTTTACCGAGCCCGATGTCGGCTCCGACCTCGGCGCGCTCCAGACTCGCGCGCGCCGCGGCGATGCGGGCTGGGTGATCGACGGAGCCAAGACCTGGATCACCCATGCGGCACGCTCGGATTTGATGACGCTGCTGGCCCGCACAAAGGTTGACGATTCTGGGCCAGACGCCAAGGGCTATGCCGGGCTGTCGATGCTGCTGGTCCCCAAGCCGCGCGGGACCGAGCGCGAACCCTTCCCGGCCGAGGGCATGGCGGGCAGCGAAATCGAGGTGCTCGGCTACCGCGGTATGCGCGAATATGCGCTGGCCTTCGATGGCATGGCCGCGCCCGAGGATGCACTGCTCGGCGGGGTGGAAGGACAAGGCTTCAAACAGCTGATGCGCACGTTCGAAGGCGCCCGCATCCAGACCGCCGCGCGCGCGGTGGGCGTCGCCAAACGCGCGCTGGAGCTGGGGCTGGACTATGCGCTGAATCGCAAGCAGTTTGGCAAGGCGCTGGTCCACTTCCCGCGCGTGGCGGACAAGCTGGCGATGGGGCTGGTCGATTTCGTCATGGCGCGCGAACTGACCTACGCCGCCGCGCGGGCCAAGGATTCGGGCAAGCGCTGCGATATCGAGGCGGGGATGGCCAAGCTGTTCGCTGCGCGCGCCGCCTGGTCGAACGCCGATGCCAGCTTGCAGATTCACGGCGGCAATGGCTATGCGCTCGAATTCGAGATCAGCCGCGTGCTGTGCGACGCGCGCATCCTCAACATTTTCGAAGGCGCGGCGGAAATCCAGGCGCAGGTGATCGCGCGCGGGCTGCTGGAAGGGCGGAACTGATGGGCCAGTGGGACGCATGGATCGGCCGCGAGGAACGCCGCACGGACCGGGTCGATCCCGGCCTCGTCACGCGCTGGCTTGCGACGCTGGACCGCGCGGCGAGTGCCGACGGCGCAGTGCCGCAAGCCTTCCACTGGTGCGTCTGTACCCCCAACGCGCCAAGCGCGGCGCTTGGCCCCGATGGCCATCCGCGCCGCGATGACAGCCCGGACAGCTTCCTGCCGCCCATCCCGCTGCCGCGCCGGATGTGGGCGTCGAGCAAGGTTGAATTCGTCCGTCCGCTGCTGGTCGGTGAAGCGGTCAAGCGGCGTTCGCGGGTTGCATCGACCACCGAGAAGCAGGGTGGATCGGGCCTGCTGGTGTTCGTCGATATAGAGCATGAAACCTCGGGTGATGCGGGTGTTGCGGTGCGAGAGACCCAGTCGCTGGTCTATCGCGATACCGCTCCGACAGGCGCCGCGCCGGTGCCGCCACCATTCGGGTCCGAGACATTCGATCCTTCCGGCTGGGCCGCCCACCGCGCGCTGGTCCCATCCGAGCCGCTGCTGTTCCGCTACTCCGCGCTGACGTTCAACAGCCACCGCATCCACTACGATGCGCCTTATGCTGCAGGGACCGAAGGCTATCGCGGGCTGGTGGTCCACGGCCCGCTGACGGCAACATTGCTGCTCGACCTCGCACAACGCGAACTGGGCGATAATGCGCTGAAAAACTTTGTATTCCGCGCGGTTTCTCCGGCGATTTGCGGAGAAATGCTGCATCTCGTGCTGCGCAGCAAAGAGGCAGCATTCGAGCTTGGCGCGTTCGCCGGTGACGGCCGGGAAGTCATGCGCGCGAGCGCCTCGATCTAGAGTTTTTCCGACTTACGTCGGTCGGGGGAGCGGGCTGGTGCCGTCTTAAGCAGAAAAACGCTAGCGCGGGATCGTCGAATTCCGAATCACGCTCTCCAACCCGTCCATCCTGAGCTTGTCGACGGACTGTCCTTCTTGAGGCGGGGCATCAAGACCGAAGAAAAGTGTAGTGCTTCGACAAGCTCAGCATAGAAGGGTTTGGTTAGGCTTGTCGCATCCCGCTAGTCGAAACTGACCTTGCCGCGACCCGCCTTGACGGTGCTGCGGAGCTTCTTGCCCTGCAGGCGCTGCTCCTTGCCGACGCGGTTGAGCCGCGACTTGGCGCGCTTTTCGGGAAGGTTATGCGCATCCTCGATCAGTGCGATCAAACGCGCCCGCGCGTCGCTGCGGTTGGCTTCCTGCGTGCGGAATTTGCGCGCGGTAAACACCAGTTCGCCCTTGACGGTCATCCGGCTCCCGGCGAGCGTCTTGAACCGCGCGAAGACTTCGGGTGCGAGGCGCAGCGCATAGATATCGAGCCGTAATTGCACTGCGGTCGCCACCTTGTTGACGTTCTGCCCGCCCGGGCCGGCGGCGGCGATAAAACTCTCCTGCAGATTCGCCAACGCTCGCTCGATAACCTCATCCATCGCTGAACCCGAGTGCGACGAAATCGGCTGGCATCGGGGCGGAGGCCACGATCGGCGGTTTGCCACCGCGCTCTATCGTCAAAGCCGAGGCATGAAGCATGGTGCGTGGGCCACCCCCTCCAAAACCATCTGAACCGGTGCCATAAATCGGATCGCCCAGTAGCGCCGAGCCCAGCCCCAGCAACGCATGGACCCGGATCTGGTGCGTTCGCCCGGTTTCGGGGCGGAATTCGACCAACGTCAGCCCGCCAATGGTCTCGCGCCTGCGCCAGTGGGTGACGGCGGACTTACCTTTCTTTGCGGCGATCATCCGCCAGCCTTCTTCGGCGCTGCTGATCTTGCTCAGCGAGAGCTCGATCGTGCCTTCTTCTTCCGCCACATCGCCGGGGACGATGCCGAGATAGACCTTGCCGACCTGCCGCGCTTCGAAGGCGGCTGAAAAGCGTTTGAGCGCCTTGGGGTTGCGCGCCAGCAGCAGGCAGCCCGAGGTGTCGCGGTCGAGCCGGTGGACCGGCTGCGGCGCGCGCTGAAAGCCCAGTTTCAGCTGCTCAAGGTAGTCATCCAGACTATGCCCGCCCGCGCGCGGACGATCGAGCGGCAGCCCGGCGGGCTTGTCGATCACCAAGGCTTCGCCGTCTTCGAACAGGATCGGGAGGTCGATCATCGCGCCCATTCCAAGTCCCGTTCAGCCTGAGCTTGTCGAAGGCCGCACGCCGATCTCAGCCGTTTCACGCATGCTTCGACAGGCTCAGCACGAATGGAGGTTGGTGTGTAGGGGCGGGTCATTTCAATGCCTTGGCTATGCGCCGCAGCGCTTCATCGAGCTTGATTTCGTCGGCGGCGAAGCTGATCCGGAAGCCGTCTGCGCTGCCGAACGCGGAAGCGGCGACCACGGCGACACCGTGATCGAGCAGGTGCAGCACCAGCGCCTCGTCGGTTCCGAAGCGCGCCATCAGCGGTGCAGCATCGACCATGCAGTAGAACGCGCCGTCGGGCATCGGGGCCGACAGGCCGGGGATCGCATTGATCGCGCCGACTACCCGGTCGCGCCGAGCGCGGAAACGCTCACACCATTCGCGCAGGAACTCCTGCGGTCCTTCGAAGGCCGCAACCGCAGCGGCCTGGCTGATTGAGACGGCATTGCCCGAGCTATGCGATTGCAGCCGCGCCATCGCATCGATCAACCACTTTGGCCCTGCCGCAACCCCGATCCGGAATCCTGTCATCGCATGACTTTTGGAAACGCCCGAGACGGTCAGGGTGCGGTCCGCGAGCTCCGGACATTCGACCGCCAGTGTGGCGTGGCAGCCCGGGGTGTAGCGCAGCGGCGCGTAGATATCGTCGCTCATCACCATGACGTGGCGATGGTCCAGCAGCACCTCGCCCAGCGCGCGCAGCTGTGCGGCGGAATAGATCGAGCCGGTCGGATTACCCGGGCTGTTGAGCAACAGCCAGCGGGAGCGCGGGGTGATTGCGGCTTCGAGCTGTTCAGGCGTAATTCGAAAACCGCCACTCGCCTCGGTTTGCAGCGGCACCACTGTGGCCCCGGCAAAGCGCACGATTTCGGGATAGCTGACCCACCACGGCACCGGGATCAGCACCTCATCGCCGGGATCGAGCGTCGCGAGCAGAGCGTGGAAGATTGCCTGCTTGCCGCCCGCGCTGACGATCACTTGGCTGGGCGGGACGACAATCCCCAAGTCGCGCTCGAAATGCAGCGCAGCGGCGGCGCGCAGCCGCGCGGTGCCGGGAACAGCAGTGTATTTGGTGTCGCCCGCGTCAAGCGCGGCCTTGGCGGCGGCGATGACATGCGCGGGCGTATCGAAATCGGGCTCACCGACCGAGAGCGAGATGATGTCGCGCCCCGCCGCGCGCAGTTCCATCGCCCGGTCGGTCATTGCGGTGGTGCCCGATGGCGCGATGCGGGAGAGGGCGGCTGACAGCTTCATAGCAAGCGCGCCGGAATGAGCCCGCGAACCGCGTTACCGATCAGGAAGCCGCCCGCCAGATCGCCGATCCGTAGTTCGGCTTCCCTGGCGCGGCCTGCATCGAGCAGCGAGCGCCGCAGCACGCCCGGCAACAGGCCCAGCGCGGCGGGCGGGGTCAGCAGCACGCCATCGCGCTCGATAAACAGGCTGGTCAAGCACCCCTCGGTCAGCAGGCCATCGTCGCGCAGGAACAGCGCCTCGGTTGCGCCCGCACCGTTCGCTGCGCGCAGCCCGGCCTCGTAGAAATCGCGGTCGCTGGTCTTATGGCGCAGCCGCCAGTCGCCGGGATCGACCGGCAGCGGCAGGATTCCGCAAAGCGCGGGATCGGGCAGGGCGGTGGGCAGTCCCGCAATCTCGAGCGTATAGGCCCCGCTGCGCGCGACCATCAGCCGCACCTTGCCCGGATCGATCGCCTCGAAGCACAGCGCCTGGATCGCGTTGCGCACCGCATGGCGATCGAAGGCGAAGCCAAGTTCACCCGCGCTGGCCCTGAGTCGCTCAAGATGCAGTTCGAGCAGCGCAATGCCGCACTCGGGCGTGAATGCCATGGTCTCGATCAGATCGAACCCGCCTGCAGCCTGCCGCACGAAACCCCCTTTGAGTAGCGCTTCGCGCCATTCGGGCAGCGCCGCCGAATCCGCGACGATCGCCGAGCCAACCCCCAGCACTGCCTTGCCCTGACCGTTCTCGCCAAGGGTCAGGCGCAAAGTGCGGATTGCCACATTGAACGCAGCGTCGCCAGTTCCATCGGGTCCGGGCGCGTCGATCCGGCCGATCGCCCCGCAATAGGCCCCCCGCGCATCGCGCTCGACTTCGCCGATCAGTTCCATCGCCCGGATTTTGGGCGCGCCGGTGATCGAACCGCAGGGGAACAGCGCACGCACCAGATCGGCCGCGCCGTGTCCGGGCTTGAGCTTCGCTCGTATTGTAGTGACCATCTGGTGGACCGTGGGATAGCTTTCGACCGCGAACGGCTGTTCGACCCTGACGCTGCCCGGTTCGGCCACCCGGCTGAGGTCGTTGCGCAGCAGATCGACGATCATCAGATTTTCGGCGCGGTCTTTGATGCTGGCGGCAAGGTCGGCAGCGAAGGCCGCGTCTTCGGCGGCGTCGCGCCCGCGCGGGCGCGTGCCCTTCATCGGCTTGACCATCGCTGCCGCGCCGCGCGCTGCGAAAAACAGCTCGGGCGAAAAGCTCAGCAGCCAGTGCGATCCATCGTGGACGATCCCGCCATAGCCCGCCCCCGCTGCCGGGCGGATCGCGGCGTAAAGCGCCAGCGGATCGCCGCGCCACGCCCCGGCCAGCGGGAAGGTCAGATTGGCCTGATAAATATCGCCCGCCGCGATCGCCTCCTGCAAATGCGCAAAGGCTTCGGCATAGCCGCCGGTCGAGAGCTGCGGGGTCAACGGCCCGATCGAGGGTGCTTCGCCTGATGCTTGCGCTGCCAGCCAATCGGGCACGTCCGCGGCGGCGATCGTTTCATAGCCGTCGAACGCGCCGAACCACACCAGCGGACCATTGGCGCCGGTGTGCGGGGCCGCGAGCGGGGTAAGCCGGGGCTCGAGCGCCAGTCCGGCCTCATAGGCAAAATAGCCGACGAGCTCATGCCCGGCTGCGTGAAGCGTTGCCAGCCGGTCGAGCGCAGGTTGAACCTCTTCTACACGCCTTGCGACCACCACTTCGCCGGGGCCGCGATAGAGCCGTGCATCGCTCGCGCCATCGGGACGGGCATCATCGAGCAGGATAAACGGCGCGGGCATGGTCCGGGCTTCTAGCGAGGCCCCGGCCCTGTGGCAAAAAGCCACTCGCGCCAGGCGCGGCATCGCTCTATCTGGAGCGACGGATCGCAATCGGGAGCGGATAATGGACGATATTTTCCTGGGACTTGGTGCCAACAAGGAACGCCAGGTGCTGCGCCTGTCCCGCGCCAACCGCCACGGGCTGATCGCCGGCGCGACCGGCACCGGCAAGACCGTCACGCTGCAGACCATGGCCGAGCAATTCTCCGCTGCCGGGGTCCCGGTGTTCCTGTCCGACGTCAAAGGCGATCTCTCGGGCATTTGCATGGCGGGCAGCCATGATTTCAAACATGCCGCCAGCCTGGAGGCGCGCGCCGCCGAACTGGGCCTGACCGACTATGCCTATAAAGACAATCCGGCGATCTTTTGGGACCTTTACGGCGAACAAGGCCATCCGATCCGCACCACGATTTCGGAAATGGGGCCGCTGCTGCTCAGCCGCCTGATGGGGCTCAACGAAACGCAGGAAGGCGTGCTCAACGTCGCCTTCCGCTACGCCGACGATCAGGGGCTGCTGCTGCTCGATCTGGAAGATCTGCAGGCGGTGTTGATGTTTGCGGCCGACAACGCGTCACAGCTGGCGAGCAAATACGGCAACGTCAGCCGCGCCAGCGTCGGTACGATCCAGCGCCAGCTGCTCGCGTTCGACAGCCAGGGAGCGGCCAAATTCTTCGGCGAACCCGCCTTCGAGATCGCCGATTTCATCTGCTGCGACGAGACCGGCAAGGGCTATATCAACATCCTCGCCGCCGACCGGCTGATGCAAAGCCCCAAGCTTTACGCGACGTTCCTGCTGTGGCTGCTGGCCGAGCTGTTCGAGGCGCTGCCCGAGATCGGCGATCCCGACAGGCCCAAGCTGGTGTTCTTCTTCGACGAGGCACATCTGCTGTTCGAGGATGCCCCGCAGGCGCTGTTCGACAAGGTCGAGCAGGTCGTCCGTCTGGTCCGCTCGAAGGGCGTGGGGGTTTATTTCATCACCCAGAACCCGATCGATATTCCCGAGAAGATCGCCGGCCAGCTTGGCAACCGGGTCCAGCACGCCTTGCGCGCCTTCACCCCACGCGATCAGCGGGCGATCCGGGCGGCGGCGGAGACCTTCCGGATCAATCCCGATCTCGATGTCGAAACCGCGATAACCGAACTCAAGGTCGGCGAAGCGCTGGTCTCGACGCTGGAGGAAGATGGCAGCCCGTCGATCGTCCAGCGCACCCTGATCGCACCGCCGCGCTCGCGGCTCGGCCCGGTCACACCCAAGGAGCGCGCGATCGTCCAGTCGATCAGCCCGTGCGAGGGCAAATACGATACGCAAGTCGACCGCCAATCCGCTGCCGAGGTGCTTGCGCAGAAGACCGCAGACGCGACCGCAGTCGCCGCGCAGATCGAAACCGAGGGCGAGGAAGCCGTGCGGGTGCAGCCGCGCCAGTCGCCCAGCCTCTGGGAACGCGCGGGCAAGGCCGCAATGGGTGCGGCGGCAGCCTCCGCCGGATCCATTCTCGCGGGCAAGATTTCGGGGCGCAATTCGCGCGCCTCGCCTGCCACCTCGGCGGCGACTGCGATTGCCGGAACGCTCGGCACCGCGCTGGGCGGTGCAGCGCTGGGCCGGTTCGCGCGCGGGCTGCTCGGCGGATTGATGCGCTAGATTTACCCCTGCGCCGCCAGCCAGCGGCGCAGCTGTTCGCGCTGGCGCGGGACCGTGATCAGGCGGTCGCGCAGCTTGGCGATAGCTTGGTTGATCGGTTTGCGCTCGTCGGTGCGGAGCGACTTGGCCAGGGTTTCCAGCTTGCCGGCCATTGCCGGATCGTTCGACGAGGCCGCCACCCGCGCGAGGAACCGCCCGCGCGCCGATGAATCGATCAGCGGCTCGATCCGCGTCTGGTTTGCCCGGATGAAGTCATAGGTCATATCGGCGTGCCGGGTGCCGACTTCGGCGATCAGCGCCGCGCTGGTCGTCTTGCCGGGCTGGTCGGTAAGCGCCAGCGCCAGCGCCTCGCGCGCCAGCACCGGGTCGTTGGTCCGTCCCAGCATGGTATAATAAGTCGCGCGTTCGACATTCGACGAGGCTGCCGCGAGCGCCGCCAGCCCCTGCCATTCGGCGCGGGTGAAATTGCCCGCAACCACCCCCAGCCAGGTCGTCTTGAGCGGTCCGTCGAGCGCCCGGGGATCGCTGCCGAGCTGGGCGAACCGCCGCCGCGCCTCGGCAATCACGCGGACATCGCCCATCGCGCCTAGAGTTCGAAGCAGCATGGCCCGCAAATTTGCATCGGTGGCCGATTCGCGGACGCGGGGTTCGAAACCCAATGCATCGAGCCGCGGCCGCAAGCGTTGGCTGGCCAAGGCGGCGAGCTTGCTGCGCGAGGCGGTGTCGGTGACCGCAAGCGTATCGTAGAGGCCATTATAGCTCGCCGCGACCTGCGCGAAGACCACTGCGTTGACGTCGCCCGGCACGCCGCGCAGCAGATCGACCGCGAGGCCGAGGTCCTGATAATCGCCGGCAGCCAATGCGAAACTGTCACGCAGCAGGCCAAGCTGGTCGATCGGCTGCAATCCGCCCATCCCCCGGGCGAGCACAGCGGTCATCGTGGGGGTGTAAAGCGTGCGATAATATCCGAGCTGGCCTGCATTGACCAGCAGCGGCCCACATCCCGGGACGCTCATCGACAAGCGCGGTTCGGCCATGATCCGGCGCTCCGGCGCGCCGCCGGCCGAAACCAGCAATGGAACCCGCCACGCCAGCGGTCGCGCATCGGCCCGATCGCGCGAATCGCGGCTGAACTCGCCGCGCTCCAGCGCCACTTCGGTGCGCCCGGCGGTGCAGGTGGCGCCGGTGACGCGAATCAGCGGAATCCCGGGCTGATCGGTGAAATCCTTGGCGATCACGGTAAGCCCGGTCGCGCCCGCCGCTTCGATCGCGCGCCACAAATCTTCAGTGCGGGCGTTGGCGAATTTGCGGTCGCGCATGTAGGCGCGCAGGCCTTCGCGCCATACGTCCTCACCGGCGTAGGCTTCGAGCATCGAAATGACCGCCTCGCCCTTGTCATAGGTGATGTCGTCGAAGGCTTGGTTGGTTTCCTCGACCGTGGCGATCTTCTGCACGATCGGGTGCGTGGTGGCATAGGCGTCCTGTGCCATCGCCTCCTCGCGCCCGCCGACGCGGCTCAGCAGCGCCGACCAGCTGGGATTGAAGTGGTCGGTGGACTTGGTCGCCATCCAGCTCGCGAAACCCTCGTTGAGCCACAGATCGTCCCACCATTCCATGGTCACCAGATCGCCGAACCACTGGTGCGCGACTTCGTGGGACTGGGTGCCGTAGGTCTGCTGGCGCGTCGCTTCGCTGGTGATCTTGGGATCGACCAGCAGGATCCGCTCGAAGGTGAAGATCGCACCCCAGTTCTCCATCGCCCCGAAGAACTGCGACTGGCCGGGACCGGCGACATTGTCGAGCTTGGGCAGCGGGTAGGGCTGCTGGAAATAGTCGCTGTAATAGCCGATCAGCGGAGCCAGCGAATCGAGCGAATAGCGCGCCTGCTCGCCCGAACCCTTGGGCGAAACGATCCCGACTTCGACCCCGCCGCCGGCATCTTTCGCCAGCCGCTCGAAGTCGCCCAGCGCAAAGAACAGCAGGTACGACGACATCTTGGGCGAGGTGCGGAAGGTGACCCGCTTGCGCCCGCCGGGCATCGCTTCCTCGCCGGCGATAGGCATGTTGCTCACCGCCATCTGATCGGCAGGGACCACGGCGGCGAGATCGAAAGTCGCCTTGTAAATCGGCTCGTCGAACATCGGTGCGAACCGCCGCGCATCGGGCGCTTCGAACTGGGTGAACAGCCCGCGCCGGGGCGCACCGCTCAGCTTGTCGGTATAATCGAGCGCGAAGAGACCGTTGGCTTGAGTATTGATCGTCCCGGAATAGTCGGTTTCGAGCCGGTAAAGCCCTGGAGCAAGGCGACGCGGCGCGGTGAAGCGCGCGATCTGGCGTGCGGGGTCGGCGCGAACCGCCAGCGCTATCGGGGCGCCGCCCGCTTTCGGAACCAATACCGCCCGCGAAATTTCGAGGGCAAGGGCATGCAGCGTCAGCGTGCCGGTGGCCTCGTAGAGCTCAAGGTCGACCGCGCTTTTGCCCGTGAAGGTCAGCCCGGCGGCATCGGGAACGATCTCGATCGTGTAATGCGATGGCCGGGCAATGCGCGGCAAATCGCTGGTGATCCGGGCTTCGAGCGGCGCGGCGGTAAATTGCGGCGCAGAGACCGGGGAGACGGGCCGATCGGCCATGGTGGTGCAGCCGCTGGCGAGCGCCAGCAGCGAAACGGTCAGGGCAAGGCGTTGCATCGAATGAGTATTCCCGGGATGGCTTGTCGTTATTGCCGCCTACCCATGCCCGGCGCGCGGCACAAGCCGGGCGAAAATCAGACAAGCGACATACCCAATCAGACGAGCGGCAGGGAGATCGTCGCGGTCAGCCCGGCGACCGACTTATCCGAGCCGGGGCGATTGATCAGTTGCAGCGTCCCGCCGTGCTGTTCGGCGATGGCGCGGGCCAGCGTGAGCCCAAGCCCGGCTCCGCCGGTTTCGCTGTTGCGCGACGGTTCGCCGCGCGTGAAGGGCTCGAGCATCCGGGCGATGCTACCGGGTGGTATGCCGGGGCCATCGTCTTCCACCCGGATGATCGCGAAATTGCTTTCGCGCGCCAGCGACACGCGGGCGCGCTGGCCATAGCGCAGCGCGTTCGAAATGAGGTTGCGCAGCGCACGTCGCAGCCAGGTGGCGCGCAGCGAGACGACGATGCGCGAGGCTTCGCCGAGTGCGACCGGCTCGCCCAGATCTTCGAATTCTTCGGTGATCGAAGCCACCAGCGCGGAGAGTTCGGTGGCTTCCTTCGGGTCGCTGGGTCGGCCTACGCGAGCCAGCGAGAGAATATCGTCAAGACTGCGGGTGATGTCCTCGATCGTCGCGGCCATCTTGCTCCGTTCAATATCGTCTTCGACCGATTCGATCCGTACCCGCAGCGCCGATAGCGGCGTCTTGAGATCATGTCCGATCGCGCCGAGCATCACGTCCTTTTCATCGAGCAGCCCGGTAATCCGCGCTTCCATGCCATTATGCGCGACGATCAACCGGCGGACATCGTCGGGCCCCTCGGGTTCAAGCTGGCCGTGGGCGTCGCGAGTCTCGGCAAAGCGTTCGAGCCGGTGGGTGAGGGCCGCAAGCGGGCGTGTAATCCGCCGCAAGATCAGCGCCAGTGCGCCGACCAGCACCGCGTAGATCAGCAGCGTCTGGAGCAGCAGCGTCCAGATCGGACGGCCTTCGCCTTTGGGGACGAGCACGCGCACGACCAGCCAATCGCCGCCAGTCTCACGCTGGACCCCAGCGACGAGCAGGCGTTCGGGTCGGCCCATTCCCGGTCGCCCGGACAAGCGGCGGCGTTCGATGCGGCGCTGGGCGATGGCATCGCTGGCCACCGGGCGCTGGGTCACCAGCACATTGGCAAAAGTCAGCCCTTGCTCGCCGAGCATGTCGCGCAATTCCCGTTCGGCTTCGTCATGGCGCTTTTCGCCGCTGCGGAGCGGGGACGCGGCGCTCCGTTCGTGACGCAGGCCGCGGCTGTGTGCGATCATGTCGTCCGCGCTGCCGCGCAGCGGGCCAAGATGTCGGCGGGGCCGACGCGGGAGCCCGGTATCCTCGCGCACCGCGGCAAAGATGCGCAGCGCGGCGGCATGGACCAGCGCCGCCTCGCGCCGTTCGGCCTGGGCACGGTAGAGCAGCGCGGCGCCGATCCCCTGAACCAGCAGCAGCGCCAATGCGACCGCGAGCAGGACCTGCCCTTGCAGGCTACGGGGCCACAGCTTTAAAAACTTGGGCCGTTTAATCATGCCGTCACGCGGCGGACGTCGGCGGCGAGGATGTAGCCGCCGCCCCAAACGGTCTGGATCAGCGTCGGAGCGCGGCTGTCGACTTCGATCTTGCGGCGCAAACGGCTGACCTGATTATCGACTGCGCGATCGAACAGATGCGCCTCGCGGCCCTGCACCATGTCGAGCAGGCGATCGCGGTCGAGCACCTGGCGCGGGTGTTCGACGAAGGCCATCAGCAGGCGGAATTCGGCGGAGGAGATGCTGACCACCGCGCCCTCGGCGTCGATCAGGCGGCGCTTGAGCGGGTCGAGCTTCCAGCCCTCGAATTCATACAGTT
This sequence comes from Novosphingobium sp., assembly GCA_031421295.1. GTDB lineage: Bacteria > Pseudomonadota > Alphaproteobacteria > Sphingomonadales > Sphingomonadaceae > Novosphingobium. The sequence goes on along the minus strand of JANOOJ010000179.1, from coordinate 4,004 downwards.
CTTCTTCGGAGGCGGCGGCGGGTTCGCGCGTGGCGCGGCGCAAGACGCTGCGGATCCGCGCGACCAGTTCGCGCGGCTCGAACGGCTTGACCACATAGTCGTCGGCCCCGATCTTGAGCCCGACGATCCGGTCGGTCGCCTCGCCCCGCGCGGTCAGCAGGATTGTGGGGATTGCGTGGGTTTCGATCAGATGACGGCACAGCGACAGACCGTCCTCGCCCGGCATCATGATGTCGAGCAGCACCAGATCGGGCAGGGCATCGCGCAGCAGCCTGCGCGCCTCGGCGGCGCTGCCCGCTTCGGTTACGGCAAACCCCTGGCGGACAAGATATTCCGCCAGGGGCTCGCGCAGCGCGGCCTCGTCATCGACGACCAGCAGCCGGGTGACGGGCTGCGCGGTGGGGGCGGCATCGCTCATGCGCAGGGATACCGCGCCCGAGTCTTAGTTGGTCGGCGCGGGAGGCGGCATGTCACCATGGCCCATTGCGCCGCGACTGCTCCGCATTTGCGCGCGCATCGCCTGATGCACAGCCTGCCGTTCGGCACGGGTCAGCGTACCGTCCTTGTTGCTGTCGGCGCTGTCGAAGTGCTGCAGCGCCGTGGCGGTGAATTCGGCCTGGCTGACCACCTGATCGTTGTCCGTATCGGCCCGGTGCATCATCATCATGCCCCTGCCGTGACCACCCATACTCTCTCCGCCGCCATGACGGCCACCCATGCGATGGCCGCGCTTGCCGCCATCGGAGCCGCCTGCGCCTTCGGGACGACGGGCGTGGCGCGCCGCCATTTCAGCCGGGGAGATGCTGCCGTTCTTGTCCGTATCGAGCCGCGCGAACCTCTCCGCTTCATGCGCGGCGCGGTCGGCGGTGTCGAGCTTGCCGTCCTTGTTGGTGTCCATCCGGGCGAACATTGCCGACGCGCGGGTCTGCGCCTCGGCGCGGGTGGTGGTGCCGTCGTTGACGGCGGCATAAGCGGCGCCGGCACTGGTCAGCGCGAGCGCGGCAACGGTCAGGCCGATAATCGATTTCTTGTTCATGCGATGTCTCCAATCCCTCGAGCGGGGTGAAGCTGCGCATCCGGAGAAGGGGGAGGAACCGGACGGCGCAACTTACTGTGGGCCTTCTAATGCAAGTCTGTCGCGCGATTATGCCGGAACCGGGCTGTTTTGTCGCCAATTGTCGCAAGCGGGGGTGGACCATCTCGCCGCGTGGAAGTCGTTCAACGCGGGCGGTGCTCGGTCCCCAGCCCTGCAGTGATGAACAGGGCGGTGGCTTGGCCCGTGACATCGGCGGTGTGCCAGGCACCGGGCGGATTGATCGCATAATCACCAGGGCCGAGCGTGACGACCGCAGTGCTGCCATCGGCAAACTCTTGATGAAGCGCCATTTCACCCATGATGCAGACCACCACTTCATCGCCCGAGGGGTGCATTTCCCACGAATCCCAGCTTTCGGTGAAGCGATAGAGGCTGACCAACCGCCCTTCTGCACCATCGGCGGCGTGGCGCGCGTTGTAATCGGCGTACCATTCCATCCCGGTGAATTCGGGCTGCGGGACGGCAGTCGCGCCGAGTCCGAGATGGATCGGATGGGTGAAGAGGTTGTCCATTGCGGGCCTCACCCCATGATAAAGGCGTTGCACTTGTTGCCGTCGGGATCGCGGAAATAGGCGGCGTAGAAACCTTTTCCGTCAGCGTCGGCCTCGCCGCGCAAGCCGGGTCCGCCTTCGTCGGTGCCGCCATTGGCCAGCGCGATATCGTAGAGCTTGTGGACTTGGTCCTTGTCGCGCGCCTCGAAGGCGATCATCACGCCGTTGCCGACCGTGGCGGGATTGCCGTCGAACGGCTTGGTCAGCCCCACGCCCGCACCGCCGCCGGGGGTACCCCAAGCGATAAACTCGCCGAATTCCATCATTCTTTTGGTGCCGAGTTCGGCGGCGATCGCATCGTAGAACTTCGCCGCGCGCGGCAGATCATTGGTACCAAGCGTCACATAACCGATCATTTCGGGTCTCCCTCATCGAGTTGTATAAGAACATTACAAGAACACACGGCGGCTCACAAGGATACACAAGCGGCATCGAGCCACTCCAGCGCGTCACCGGAGAGCTGCGGAGCAAGGATGGTTTTGACCTGAGCATGATAGTCGTTCCACCACGCCCGCTCCTCAGCCGTCAGCAGCGCCAGCTCGACCAGTGCGCGGTCGATCGGCGCGAAGGTTAGCGTCTCGAAGCCGAAGAACGGACCCTCGGCCCCGGCGATCTCGCGCGGTTCGACCAGCACCAGGTTTTCGATCCGGATGCCGTATTCCCCGGCCTTGTAATAGCCCGGCTCGTTGGACAGGATCATGCCCGCGAGCAGTTCCTGCCCGGTCCCGGCCTGGCCCCCGGCCGATTTGGCAATCCGCTGCGGGCCCTCGTGGACCGAAAGGAAGCTGCCGACACCGTGGCCGGTACCGTGGGCGTAATCGAGGCCGGCTTCCCACAGAAACTGGCGCGCGAAGCTGTCGAGCTGGCTGCCGTTGGTCCCGGCCGGGAAGACCGCGCGGGCCAGCGCGATGTGGCCCTTGAGCACGCGGGTGAAACGATCCTTCTGCTCGGCGGGGGCCGGGCCGGGGCCGATCCAGACGGTACGGGTGATGTCGGTGGTGCCGTCGGAATATTGTCCGCCCGAATCGACCAGATAGACGCTGCCTGGCGCGATGCTCAGGTTCGATTCCTCGTTGACCCGGTAGTGCGGGCTGGCGGCATTGGGTCCTGCGCCCGAAATCGTGTCGAAGCTCAGATCGCGCAGCAGCCCGGTGTCCTCGCGGAAGCGCTGGAGGCGCGCGGCGGCGGACAGTTCGGTCTCGCCGCCCTTGGGTGCTGCGATGCTTAGCCAGTGGAGGAATTTGGCAATCGCCGCGCCGTCGCGCGCCTGCGCGGCGCGCTGGCCGGCCTGCTCGACCGGGTTCTTGACCGCCTTGGGCACAATCGTCGGATCGGTCAGCTCGACCACCTTCGCGCCCGCATCTTCGAGCGCCGCGAAAATCGCCTGAACCGAGCGCTCGGGATCGACCGCCACGCGGCTGCCCGCCAGCGCCGTGAGCGCGGGGACAAATGCCTCACGCGGCAAAACCCGCACCGCATTGCCCAGATGCGCGCGCACTTCGGGGGTGAGCTTTTCCTCGGCGATGAACAGTTCGGCGGTGCCATCGGCATGCGCGATCACGAAGGACAGCGCGACCGGTGTGCGGTCCACGTCGGCCCCGCGTATGTTCAGCAGCCAGGCGACCGAATCAAGCGCTGACACCACCGCAGCATCGAGTTTTTGCTCGCCCAGCCATTCGGCGACAGCTTCGCGCTTGGCCTGGCTCGATTGACCCGCGAAATTGTCGGGATGGACGATGGCCGGGGCGGGTGAGGGTTCGGGGCGATCCTGCCACACCGCGTCGATCGGATTGCCCTCCACCGCGACCAGCTCGCCGCCCTTGGCCGCCAGCGCCTTGCGCGCCGCCTCGACCCAGCCCTTGCCGTGGAGCCAGGGATCGTAGCCGACCCTTGCTCCGGCCGGGGCATTGGTCCCGAGCCATTTGGCCACGCTGGCCGCCGGGACCGACTGATACTCGAACAGCCGCCCATCGACCTGATCGCGGACCTGCAGCGTATAGCGGCCATCGATGAAGATCGCCGCCGTATCGGCCAGCACGGCGGCGGTTCCAGCCGATCCGCCGAAGCCGGTCAGCCAGGCGAGCCGCTGCGCGTAGCTGCCGACATATTCGCTCATATGCTCGTCGGAAATAGGGATGACGAAGCCGCCGAGATCGCGGCGCTTAAGTTCCTTGCGCAGGGCATCGAGGCGCGCTTCGTGGGTGTGCATCAGCATAGGCAATTCCGGTCCGGGTTGCAGGGACTATGCTGCCAACATAGAGGCAGGGGATGACAGATTCCACCGAAGCTTTGGCCACACCTCCGGTCGCCCTAAAAAAACCATCCAGCACTAGCCATCACGGCATCACCCTCGCCGA
>JANOOJ010000178.1:0-14500 GCA_031421295.1 Novosphingobium sp. | reverse complement strand
TGTTATTCCGAACCGAGGGGCAGATTCCCACGCGTTACGCACCCGTGCGCCACTAAGCCCGAAGGCTTCGTTCGACTTGCATGTGTTAGGCATGCCGCCAGCGTTCGTTCTGAGCCAGGATCAAACTCTCAAGTTTGTGTCCCAATCAGACCAGCACGGACCCGAAGGTCCGCCAACTGACTTAATTGAATTCAGGGGTCAATTACCCTGCACTTGTCTAAACGTATGGTTACGTTAGGACATGTTAGCCATGATCCGCCGAGGCAACGCCCCGCCGGTGACTATCGGGTAACGACTATTTTAAACTACCACCCCGAGCCCTGAAGCCCCGGGAGCAGACGCCGTCGCCCACATGTCCCTTCATCTAAACCAACAATGTCAAAGAGCCGCTCAACAAAAGTGGCGGACAACAATGGCTCCCCGATTTGTGACCGGGGGACTGCTGTCCGTTTCTGTTGGCGACCGAGGAGCAAGCCGGCAATTGTCGGCACCCCTTCGGTGGACGGGCATATATGGGGGGTGTCTGAGTCGGTCAACGGCTTTCTGCAATTTTATTTCAAAGCGCCCCAAACCCGCGGTAATCTGCCGGTTTTTGAGCGATATTTGCGGTCGATTGCGCCGATCAGGGCCGCTCCAGCAGTGAATTCGCTTAACTTTTGGCCGATTCCACGGCGAAATTGCCTTTGAATCACCCGCACCGGCTGACGCGGGCGGCCCCAAAGAATTTGTGAATGTGGCGCTATACGGGGCGTGTGACGAGCTCTGCCCCGCCCCAGAGCTGGACATCAGTCCTTTTCGACCAGCCGCGAGACGATCGCGATGAGCATCAATGAGGCGAACCAGCCCGCGAGGATCTCCAACCACATCACCCAGCGAATGATGACACCCGCCCAAAGGTCGTGCCCCGTGGGACCCTCGGCGACAGGGGCCCAGTCTTCCTCCTGTTGGAGATCGACCAGCGGCAGGATGACATCGAGTGAGTAGATGAAGGGCTGGAACGTCGAATATTCGTCCGGGACGCCCGGACATTCGGTCCAGCGCGTCTTGCCCGGCTCGTTGCCATGGCCGCAGAGCCGGTCCGCATCGGGATAGAGCGCAGCACTGGTGATCGCAGGGTTGGCCGGTCCAATCGCCGCAAACCGGTCCGCCGCGCCCCAATAGAGAACGCTGCATGCCAGCCACAGCACCACCATCCGGCTGAGGATGCGCGTCGGGCGATAGCCATAGCCCGCGAACCAGCCATAGAAATCGTGGAACCTGCGCGATAGCCCATTGGACAGAATGGTCCACTTGGCATCGAGCCATCGCCGCCCCGGCTGCTTGAAGCGGTTGCTGGGCTGGCGTATCCCGATCCGCCCCGCCGCGCGCATCATCCGCTGCTTCTCCATCGCCACTTCGGCCGCCTCGGCGGGATGGCCCATCTCGCGCAGGACCTTGATCAGCTGCTCCCACGGCTGGGGTTTCCAGTCCTCGGCGTTCAAGTGATCGGCGCGCTGGCGCTTCAGCCAGGCGATCCGGCTGGGGGCATCGGTTGGGCCGATGATCCGGTCATAGCACAGCCCATCGAGGATATGGCCGCCCGATTGCCAACAAGCGGAATCGTCGATCAGTCCGCCTACCACTGCTGCTGCAAGCGATATCGAGCCTTTGATCCTGGCGTTTCGAAGAAACAGGCTGCCCGTCACCTTGACCCGGTCGGCACCGAGCGCATAGCCCTTGGCATTGGCGAAGCTGCCGCCGCTGCAAGCGAGGTCGCCGCCGATCGCGGCCCCCACCAGCCGGACTTGGCCTTCCGCCGTGAAGCCCTCGCCCAGGAAGACGTCGCCCGATACTTTGATTCCGTCCGCGCTGAGAGCATCGCCCTTGGCATTGGCAAAACTGCCCCCGCTGCAAGCGAGGTTGCAGCCAATCGCGGCCCCCAACAGCCGCACTTGGCCTACCGCAGTGAAGCCCCCGCGCAGAAAGACGTTGCCCGACACCTTGACCCCGTCGGCGTTCAGCGCATGGCCCTCCGCATTGGCAAAACTGCCCCCGCTGCAAGCGAGGTCACCGCCAATCGTGGCCCCCAACAGCCGAACTTCGCCTTCCGCCGTGAAGCCCTCGCGCAGAAAGACGGTGCCCGTCACCTTGATCCCGTCGGCGCTGAGCGCGTGGCCCTTGGCATTGGCAAAACTGCCCCCCCTGCAAGCGAGGTCGCCGCCAATCGTGGCCCCCAACAGCCGGACTTCGCCTTCCGCTGTGAAACCCTCGTCGAGGAAGACGCCGCCCGTCACGGTCAGCCGATCCGCGTCCAGCCCCGGCACATGGCTGCCGCTCAATGAGAGCTCTGGGAGATGGGCTGCCACGAAAACAGGCGCGGCATCGAAATGGCAGTGCCTGAGATCGATCTGCACCGATGCCCGGCACTGGTGCAGATCGAGCAGACCCTCGATCCACGCCCCGTGCAGCATCACGCCTGCCTCGTGCACCGGACGCAAGGCATCGCCGCCGAGCGCGAGGAACCGGATTAGCCCGGCGAGGATGGTGTTTTCAGCCGTGGGTTTTTCGGGGCGCTTCTCGTTCCAACCCGTGGGAAACCAATCCTCACCCCGCGCGCAACAGGCCACCAGCCGCGCTTCGGCGGCGCTCAGTCTGGCGAAATCCCCCAGCCAGCGGCCTTGGGCCAGATGCTTCGGGCGGGCCGACTTGCGCGCGGGGCGATCTTTTGTCGTGGCAGGCGGAGTGGCCATGCCGCCTTCATGCCCACTGCCCCGGCGCGTGGCAATGCCCGCCCGCATTCGCGCCGATCGCCCGTGACCCGCAAACCTTCGACAAGCTCAGGCGAAGCGGATGGGCCCAGCGTGTCCGTTCCGCCATATCCGCCAATCATCGCTGCGACTCCCGGGTAGAAACGAAACAAGAACTTTCCTACATTGGCAAACCCTGCCTTATCCTCACCGATGAGCAAAACCTCCCCACAAATCGCCCCGGTCGCCCCATCTCCGGCGCCCACGCCCGCGCCCACCCGCGCCGCATCGTCAGCCTTGGTCACCACCCCGGCCGAGGTCGATCCCGACAACCCGCTCGGGCTGCCCGACGCCTTCGACCCGGCCGATTACGACTGGCACCCGGTCGCGCGGCGCAAGCGCGCCGACGGGTGGACGCATACAAGGCAGCGAAAGTTTATCGAGGAGCTGGCCGATACCGGATCGGTGCGCCACGCCGCCATGGCGGTCGAGATGTCGCAAAAAAGTTGTTATCGCCTGCGCCGCGCGCCTGGAGCCGAGAATTTTGCGCGGGCCTGGGATGCTGCGATCGAGGAGGCATCGCTCCGGCTGGTCGATTTGGCCTTCGAACGCGCGGTGCAGGGGGTGCCCGATCCGGTGTTCGACAAGGACGGGGCGTGCATCGCGGTGCGGCGCAAATACAACGACCGGCTGCTGATGTTCCTGCTGCGCGCGCATCGTCCCGAGCGGTATCGCTACGCGCACGGCGATTTGCGGCATGTCGAAGAGCCGCCGCACCCTGCCGCGGAGCCGCTCGCCGGCGCGCTCGAACGGCTGACACCGCCGGTTCCGCCCGACCCCTTCGCCCTGATCCCGCCGGACGAGGTTGAACTGCGTCTGGAACTTGCCGAGATCGGCGAAGGCAGGCTGCCGCACTGGTTGCGGGATGGCGGCGGCGATTGCGATCTCCTCCCCGAGCAAGTCGCTCCCGATCTGGACAAGCGCCTCGAACGGATCGTTGCCCGCGAGATGGCCGGGCATGACCCAGAATCCGAGCCCGATGACTTCGAGCGTAGGAGTGACCTTTTGTGACCTTTCGCGCAGCGGGGCCGACCGGGATCGCTGCGACTGCCTGTTTTGCCCCCGCCAATCCCCTCGCCATTTTAAAGAATTTACCATTCTTCGCTATGGCCAAAGCCGTGAACGCAGACACAGCCATGATCGAGGGAGCCCCCGCCGGGTTCGCCAACCGTGTCCGCAGTGCGGTCGCGTGGCGCTGGGGCAGCCAAGTCGCGGGCCAGCTGATTACCTGGACCGCGACGATCCTCGTGGTGCGCCTGCTCGAGCCGCACGACTACGGGCTGTTCGCGATGACCCAGGCCGTGCTCATCGCGCTCAACTTTCTCAACGGCTACAGCTTTGCCACCTCGCTAATCCAGGCGAAGGAGATCGACGAGCGCCGCATCGCCCAGGTCTTCGGGCTGCTGATCGTCTCCAATGTTATGCTCGCGGCGGCGCAGCTGCTGCTCGCGCCGCTGGCGGCGGACTATTACGGCCAACCGCTGGTAGCCGACATGTTGCGGGTGCAGGCGCTGGTATTCCTGACCACGCCGTTCATCGCGCTGCCCTCGGCCCTGCTGGCGCGGCGGATGGAGTTTCGCAGCCAGGCGCTGGTCAATCTGGTCTGCTCGCTGACCGGCGGCGCGGTGGCGCTGGCGTTGGCGTGGCTGGGCTACGGCGTGTGGGCGCTGGTGCTGGCCCCCATCGCAATGTTCGCGGTGCGCGCGGTCGGGCTGACCATGGCCGCACGGCTGCTGGTCTGGCCGAGCTTCGATTTTCGCGGGAGCGGCGATGTGGTGCGCTTCGGCACCGCGCTGACGCTGTGCCAGCTGTTCTGGATCGTCCAGAGCCAGGCGGACATCTTCATTGCCGGTAGCCGCTTTGCGCCGCACGATCTGGGGCTCTATTCCGAAGCGCTGTTCCTGACTTTGATCTTCACCGGCCGGTTCCTGCCGCCGCTCAACGAGGTGGCCTTCCCCGCCTATGCCGAGCTCGCCCAGCACGGCCATCCGCTGGCTCCGGCGTTCCTCAAAAGTGCCCGCCTCACCATGCTGCTGGCCGCGCCGCTCTATATTGGGCTCAGCCTGAGCGCGGGGCCACTGGTGGCGACGCTGTTCGGGCCGAAGTGGCTGGAGATGGTGCCGATCGTGGCCGGGCTGGCGGTGGCGATGCCGGCGATGGCGCTGCAGATCGTCTGCTCGCCCGCGACCAACGCGCTGGCCATGCCCCGGATTTATCTGCGCACCAGCCTGTTCGGCGCGGTGGTTATGCCGCTGTGCTTCCTGATCGGGGTGCGGTTCGGACCGCAGGGGCTGGTGCATAGCTGGCAGATCGCCGCCCCGGTACTGCTCGCAGCGACGCTGGCGCTGACCCTGCCGGCCATCGGTGCGCGGCTGCGCGATCTGGTCACCGCGCTGGCACCTGTAGCTGCGGCCTGCGGACTGATGGCTATCGTTCTGCTGGCGGTGCAAGCGATGACCGCGACGCTGACCCCGCCGCTTCAGCTTGCGACGCTGGTGGCTGCGGGCGGGCTGACCTATTGCGGGGCCTTGTTCGTGCTGTGGCCGCAGGTCGTCCGCGAGACCTGGGCAATGCTCAGGAAGCAGCCGCCAGCCTGATTATCGAGCGCATCCTGAGCAACGCCTGCCGATCGAACCACCAATATTGCGGATCGCGGCGCGGGGCAAAGCGGTCCAGCCATTCGGGATAGAGCTCGGCCATCCGCTGCGGCAGGGCCGAGGGTCCCGGCCCGCGCATGATCGCGCTGACGATCCGGTTCTGGAAGTGGCGCACACTGTAGTTGATCATCCGGCGATATTGCAGGCGCAGGCTCGCCGGTGCGAGTGAGACCGGCTCGCACAGGAATCCGGCGGCGGGGCACGGGAGGATACGGTCATCCTGCCAATCGGTCTCATCGCCCAGATCGGTCTTGGCCAGCGCGCCGATCAGGCTGTCGTCGCCAACCAGATCCTGGGGCAGGCGAATCCCGCTGGCGCGCAGTCGCGCAACGAAATCGCCGCTGAGCGCATAGAGATCGCCGAACATGCCGCGTTGGGCGATTGTCTCGGCCCGGTAGCGCGCCATGCTGCGACCATTGGCGGGCAGCCCCGCAGCAGCATTGGCTGACGGATTGGCGCGCAATGCCCCGACCAGTTCCGCAATCGATCCGGGCAACAGCTGCGCATCGCCATCGACGAATACGAAAGCCTCCGCCTCCAACCCGGGGGTGTCGAGCACGATCCGGTTCCAGCTGCGCGACTTGCCGCCTTCCGGCCAGTCATGCACGGTCACGGGGAACGTGCGGGCGATGCCGGCCGTCCGATCGGTGCTGCCATTGACCACGACATGGACCGCCACCGCCGGATCGTCCAGCGGCAGGCTGCCAAGGCACGAGCCGATCCGGCGCTCCTCATTATGCGCCAGGACGATGACGATGGTTTGGGGCGCGCGCATCCGCCCCCGCTTACGCGCCGTTGCGGGCGATTGCCCAGACGGTCACCGGAAAATTGGGATCGTTGGGCAGCGCGCGGCGCCAGCCGGTTCGGCCCCAGCGATGGAAATTGGCCCTTACCGCCGCGGCATTGCCCCACGATCCGGTCTCGATGCTGTCCGCCTCGAAGCCGACATCGGCGAGGAAGTTCGCCATGCCCAGCTCGGTCCAGCGGGTGCAGTCGGTCGGGATCGGATGGTAGCGGATCATGAACGGGGTGATGTTGATAAACCGCCCGCCCGGCCTCAGCATCGCCAGCACATTCTGCGCTGCCTTGTAGGGATGCAGCAGATGCTCCCAGACGTTGTCGGCGATGATGAGGTCGAATTGCCGGTCGAGTACATCATCGCAGATGTCGTGATCGGGCCAGTTCATCTCGCTGAAGCTGCCCCACTGGCGCTGGCGCCACTTCCACCCCGCCGCGATTTCGAGCACGTCGAGCCCGACGCAATCCTGCTGGTCGAGCCACGCGTCGATGGTGCGATAGGCCACGGTCCGCGTGATGTGGGTCTTGTCATAGCCCACTGCGCCCGCCACCCGCTCCGCCAGTCCGATCAATGCCTGCTTCATGTCACCCCTGTTGCCACCAATTAACTAAGATTGTTTTGCGCATTTGGGCTGCCTGCAAAACGGGTGTAGAGTTTGCGGCAGAGGATGCTGACCATGCCGATACCCAGCTTCATGCTTCCGCTCGCCGCGTTCGGCGCGCTGGCTTTGCCCCAGATTCACGGTGCCAGCGGCGCGCAGGACGCGAGCGATGTCGATATTGTCGCAGCGCGGACCGACCGGCATGAGCGGATGACGGTGCTCGTGCGGATTGCCGACCAGCCGTTCCGTTTTCTGATCGATACCGGCGCACAGAACACCGTTCTCAGCAAGGCGGTCGCAGCGCAGCTGGCGCTGCCGCTGGGCCGTCGGGCCCGGCTGATCGGGGTTGCTGGCACCCAGATGGTCGATACGGTGGAGGTCGAACAGATCGATCTTGGGCGTCGCAGCTTCTACGGGATCATCGCGCCGCTGCTCGAAGGCGGCGACATCGGCGCCGACGGGATCGTCGGGCTCGACAGCCTGCAGGACCAGCGCGTGCTGCTCGATTTTCGCAAGAAGCTGATGGCCATCGGCGATGCCAAGGCGCTGGGCGGCAATCGCGGGTACGAGATCGTGGTCACCGCGCGGCGGCGCTCGGGCCAGCTGATCATGACCGATGCCATGATCGACGGGGTCATGACCGATGTGGTGATCGATACCGGGGCCGAAACCTCGATCGGCAACCGCGCGCTGCAACGCGCGCTGTCGCGCCGCCGCCAGCCGGAGCAGACCACGCTCTATAGTGTGACCGGGCAGCAGATCGTCGCCGACCTCGGCTTTGCCCGCAGCCTGGAGATCGGTGACATGCGGCTTCAGAACGTCCAGATCGCCTACGCCGATGCCCCGCCGTTCGAAGCGCTCGACCTCGCCAAGCGCCCCGCAGTCCTGCTCGGCATGCGCGATTTGCGCAGCTTCGACCGGGTCGCGATCGATTTCAGCACCCGCAAGGTGATGTTCGACCTGCCGCCCCAAGCGTTCTGAGCGGCCTTCCGTTTTCAGTCCGCCGCCCTACATAGCGGCGATGCCGCCGCAAGACCCCAGCCCGAAACGCGCGCCGCGCCACGACGGCTGGGGAACGCTGCGGCGGTTCCTGCCCTATCTATGGCCCGCCGATCGCCCGGCGCTGCGCCGCAATATCGTCGTTGCGGTGCTGCTGGTGCTGGCCGCCAAGGCGATCACGCTCGCTCTGCCCTACGCCTACAAGCGCGCGATCGATGCAATGGGCCAAGGCGGCGGCACAGCAGCGTTCGAGCTCGCCGCCGGATTCGTCATCGCCTATGCGCTCGGCCGGTTTACCGGCGTGCTGTTCGACAATCTCCGCAATATTGTGTTCGAGCGCGTCGGGCAGGAAGCCACCCGCCAGCTCGCCGAGGACGTTTTTGCCCGGCTCCACCGCCTGTCGATGCGCTTTCACCTCGCCCGGCGCACCGGCGAAGTCACCAAGGTGATCGAACGCGGGACCAAGAGCATCGATGTGATGCTCTATTTCATGCTGTTCAACATCGCGCCTACGGTGATCGAGCTGACCGCAGTGGCAATCATCTTCTACTTCCATTTCGGCTGGGGACTGGTCGCGGCCACCGCAGTCGCGGTGGTGGCCTATGTTGCGGTCACCCGCTGGATCACCGAATGGCGCACCGCGCTGCGTGAACAGATGAACCGGCTCGACGGGCAGGCGCTCGGCCGCGCGGTCGATTCGCTGCTCAATTACGAGACGGTCAAATATTTCGCCGCCGAACGCCGCGAGGAAGCGCGCTATGCCCAGGCGACCCGGGCCTACGCCGATGCCGCGATCAAGAGCGAGAACAGCCTGGGCCTGCTCAACATCGCGCAGTCGCTGATCACCAACCTGCTGAGGGCCGGGGAGATGGCCTATACGGTGTGGGGCTGGTCGAGGGGCGAATACACCGTCGGCGATCTGGTATTCGTCAACACCTACCTCACCCAGCTGTTCCGCCCGCTCGACATGCTCGGCATGGTCTATCGCACGATCCGCCAGGGGCTGATCGACATGGCGGCGATGTTCGCGCTGATGGACGAGCCGCAGGAAGTCATCGACCGCCCCGGCGCGCCCGCGCTGGCGATCAGGCGGCCGACGGTGACGTTCGACAATGTCGTGTTCGGCTATGAGCGCGACCGCACGATCCTCCACGGGCTGAGCTTCGAAGTTCCCGCCGGGAGCCAGGTCGCGGTGGTCGGCCCCTCGGGCGCGGGCAAGAGCACGATCGCGCGGCTGCTGTTTCGCTTCTACGATCCGTGGCAAGGCCGCATCCTGATCGATGGGCAGGACATCCGCGAGGTGACGCAAACCAGCCTGCGCGCCGCAATCGGGATCGTCCCGCAGGACTCGGTGCTGTTCAACGACACCATCGGCTACAATATCGCCTATGGCCGCGACGGCGCGGGCCAGGCCGAGATCGAGGATGCCGCCCGGGGCGCGGCGATCATGGGGCTGATCGAGCGCCTGCCGCAAGGCTTCGCCACCGAAGTCGGCGAACGCGGGCTCAAGCTCTCGGGCGGCGAGAAGCAACGCGTTGCGATTGCGAGAACGCTGGTCAAGAACCCGCCGATCCTGCTGCTCGATGAAGCCACCAGCGCGCTCGACACCCGCACCGAGCAAGACATCCTTGCCACGCTGCATCGCGTTTCGACCGGGCGCACCTCGCTCAGCATCGCCCACCGGCTCTCGACCATCGCCGATGCCGACCGGATCTTCGTGCTCAATGAGGGGCGCTTGGCGGAAAGCGGCACCCACAACGACCTGCTCCGCCACGACGGCCTCTACGCCGGAATGTGGGCGAGGCAGGCGCAGGAAGTCGACGAGGCCAGCGAGGCTGCGGAGTAGGCTCCGCCTCCACCTGCTTCGTCGCCCTACTTCGCCCCCAACGTCGGGCTTGAGAGGTCCACCTCGCTGGCCTTGATCACCGTCACATCGGGTCGCAGCGCCTTGAGCTTGTCGAGGAACAGCGCGGCATTGCCGACGATCACCAGCGTCGTCTGCTCGGGCGTGATGTAGCGCGCGGCGCTTTGCGATGCGGCCTCGGGCGTAACCGCGCCGAGCCGCTGCGCGAGCTGCAACGCCTCACCCGGCGGCAGTCCTTGCTGGAGCAACTGCCCGACCAGCGAGTTGAAGCCGCTGCTGGTTTCCAGCGCGCGCTGGGTATTGCCGCCGAGGAACAGGCGGCGCTTTTCCAGCGCTTCGGCGGTGATCGGCTCCTTGCCGAGCCGGGCGAACTGTTCGAGGAACACTTGCGCCACATCTGCGGCGCTTTCGTTCTTGGTCTGCGCGCTCGCGGTCAGCAACCCAGCCTCGGCGCGGCTCGCCAGCGAGCTATAGGCCCCATAGCTCAGCGCGCGTTTGGTGCGCACTTCCTCGAACAGCCGCCCATTGGAGCCCACTCCGAGCACGCTGTTGGCCAGCAGCAGCGGATAATAATCCGCCTCGCCGCGTCCGGCCCCGCGCACCGCCGCGAAAACCGCAGCCTGGCCGGCATCGGGCATGTCGATCACCACGGTTCGCGGTGCGCCCGCAGTTCCGGCGCGCGCGCCGATCTGCGTCGGAGCCGGACCCGAAGCGGTCCAGCTCCCGAACAGCCGCCCGGCCAGCGCGGTCGCTGCAGCATTGTCGATCCCGCCCGATACGATCACCTTGGCAAGCGCAGGATGCCACCATTGCTGGCGGTGTGCGGCAAGATCGTCGCGGGTCAGGCGCGGCAAGCTCTGCATCGTGCCGCCCGCGATCGTGCCATAGGGGGCATTGCCGAACATCGCGGGCTGCAGCGCAAAACTGGCCAGCGCGCTGGGATCCTTGAGTGCCACCGTCAGCCCATCGAGCGTGCGTTTGCGCTCGCGCTGGAACTCGGCGTCGGGGAAATTGGCGTTGCGGACGATGTCGGCCAACACTTCGCCCGCCGCCGCGAGGTTGGCGACCGGCGCGGTGACCGACAGCAGGCTGCCCTCGGCCCCGGCGGTTGCCGAAAGCGACGCTCCAAGGCTTTCCATCGTCGCGGCAATCGCCTCGGCGCTACGCGTGGGGGTGCCTTTGGTTGCCAGGTTGGCGGCAAATTGCGCGATACCCGCCTTGTCGCGCGGATCGCTGACGCTGCCGCCGGGGAGCAGCACGGTGAGGCTCGCCACCGGAACGGTCCCGGTCTTGGCGCTGACCACGGTGACCCCGTTGGCAAGCTTGCTCTGGGCGATCACCGGCGCCGCGATGGCGGGCGCGGTGCCGGGCCGCGGCGGTTTCTCTCGCACCGCTTCCTCGCGCAGGACATTGGGCTGGCCGCTTGCCGGAGCGACCGAGGCATAGGTCGGCATCGGCACGGGATTGGCGTAGGCGCCAGGATCGTCCGCGCCGGCGGTATAGCGCAGCTCGAGCCGCGCTGCAGGCGCGAGATAGCGCCGCGCGACCCGCTGGACATCGGCCACGGTGACCTTCCCGATACTGGCCAGCCGGGTATCCGCAGACCGTGGATTGCCGCTCAGCACCAGCGCTTCGCCCAGCTCGAAGCCGCGCCCCGAGGCGGTCTCGCGCCGCTTGAGCGCATCCGACAAAAGTTCGTTCTTGGCTTCCAGCAGTTCGGCGGCAGTAATCGGCGCGCTGCGGACACGTTCGATCTCGGCGCCCAGCGCGGTCGCGACCACATCGGGTTCCTTGCCCGCCGCAACGATGGCCAGCGGGGCAAGAAAGCTGCCTTCGCGCGAGATATTGTGAAACTCGAACGCATCCGTGGCGAGCCCGGTGCGGACCAGCGCGGTCTGGAAGCGGCTGTTCTGGCCTTTGGAAAGGACCGCGTCGAGCACTTCGAGCGCAGCCGTGTCAGGCGATCCCGAACCCGGCATCTTCCAGCTAAAGCCGACCACCGGCAGCGGCACGTTGGGCGCGGTGACGTTGACCCGGCGCGGCGCGATGCGCGGCGGCTCGCTGCTCGAAATTGCCAGCGGGACCGCGCTCGCACGCTTCGGGATCGCCCCGAAATAGCGCTCGACGAGCGGCTTCAGCCTGGCCACGTCGAAATTGCCAGCGACGATGATTGTCGCGGTGTCGGGGCCATAATAGGCCTGATGAAAGGCGCGCGCGTCGTCGAGCCTGGCCGCGTCGAGCTGGGCGATCGAGCCGATGGTAGAGCGGCGCTGCGGCAGGCGGTCATAGGAATTCTCGGGCAGGGCATAGCTGAACAGCCGACCATAGGGTGGCGTGAGCACGCGCAGCCGCAGCTCTTCCTTGACGATCGACCGCTCGCGCTCGAACACCTCGGTATCGACCACCGGGCGGGCCATCCGCTCGGCGTGGGTCCACAGCAGCGTTTCGAGATATTGCGCCGGAACGATCTCATAGTAATTGGTGCGGTCCGCACTGGTTGAGGCATTGCGCACGCCGCCAACGTCCTCGGTCAGGCCGTTGATCATATTGTAGGGCATATTGACCGTCTTGCGGCTGAGAATATGCTCGAACAGATGGGCAAAGCCCGAGCGGCCTTCGGGATCGTGCTTCGCGCCGACCCCGTACCACACCGAAGTCATGACGGTGGCGGTGCTCTGGTCGGGGATGGCGATGACCTTGAGGCCGTTGGCCAGCACCCACTCGGTGAATTCGATTCGCGGCGCGACAACCGCGCCGGTCGCGGGCGGCTTCGCGGCGACCGGGGTAGCGGCGGCGATCGCCAGAAGCGCGGAACCGGCGGCAAGCAGCTTCGAAATCATGACAAACTCCCCTTGATGCAAAGGGGTTTAGCCTAGCCCCCGGCGAGTGCAATCGCCGCGTGGTCCCGCTCGATGAACGATGCCGACTTATCGACGGATGGCGTCAGCTCTGGCCCGGATAGCGTTCAAAGGCCGGCAACTCATGCGCCGCTGCCATCCAGTCCAGCCGCTCGGCCACCTGGATATGCGCGCCGGGCGGCAGGGCACCGGGATCGTCGAGCGTCGCGGTCTGGATATCGACGATGCCGGGTAGCTGATCGGCATTGCGGAAGTACAGCCCGGTGCCGCATTTCGGGCAGAAGCTGCGCATTGAGGCGCCGCTTGAATTGTAGGTCGCGGCCTCGCCCTGTTCGACTGCGAATTCGTTCTCGGCAAACGCAGCCCAACCAACCATCGGCGCACCGGCGCTTTTGCGGCAATCGCTGCAGTGGCACAGGCAGTTGTGCTGCGGCTCGCCCTTCACCCGGTAGCGCACCGCGCCGCATTGGCATCCGCCGGTCAGTTCCATCGGCGTTCTCCTGCTTGAGTCGAACGGAACATTATGAGAACAATTGGTCGCCTACAAGATATATTTGCTGAGGTCGGTATCCTTGGCCAGCGCCGCGAGCCGCGCGCTGACATAGGCTTCGTCGACCCTCACGGTCTCCCCCGTGCGGTCCTCGGCCTCGAAGCTCACTTCTTCGAGCAGCTTCTCCATCACCGTCTGCAAGCGCCGCGCGCCGATATTCTCGACACTCTCGTTCACCTGGCAGGCGATGCGCGCGACCGCGCGGATCGCTTCGGGGGTGATGTCGAGCGTCACCTGCTCGGTTGCGATCAGCGCGCAATATTGCGCGACCAGATTGGCGCGGGTTTCCGAAAGGATGCGGACGAAGTCTTCCTCGGTCAGCGCTTTCAGCTCGACCCGGATCGGCAGGCGCCCTTGCAGTTCGGGCAGCATATCGCTGGGCTTGGCGATATGGAACGCGCCCGAGGCGATGAACAGCACGTGGTCGGTCTTCATCGGTCCGTATTTGGTGGCCACCGTGGTGCCCTCGATCAGCGGCAGCAGATCGCGCTGGACGCCTTCGCGGCTGACCGAACCGCCGCGCACGTCGCTGACCGCGATCTTGTCGATCTCGTCGATGAAGACGATCCCGTTGGTTTCGGCATTGGCCAGCGCGACCCGGGCGACATCGTCCTGGTCCATCCGCTTTTCGGCTTCCTCGTCGACCAGTCTGTCCCACGCCTCGGGAACCTTGAGCTTGCGGCGCTTGAGGTTCTGCTTGCCCAGCGCCTTGCCCATCATCTCGCTGAGGTTGATCATCCCGACCCCGCCCATGCCGGGAATATCGAGCGGCATGTTGGGCGCGTCCTCGATCTCGATCTCGACCTCGGTCTCGTTCATCGCGTTTTCGACGATCCGCTGGCGGAAGCTTTCGCGGGTCGCCTCGGAGGCGTTCTCGCCGACCAGCGCCTTGAGCAAGCGGTCCATCGCGGCCTTGCTTGCGGCCTCGCGCACCGCCTCGCGGCGGCGGTCCTTTTCGAGCCGGATCGCTTCCTCGACCAGATCGCGCGCGATCTGCTCGACATCGCGGCCGACATAGCCGACCTCGGTGAACTTGGTCGCCTCGACCTTGACGAACGGCGCTTCGGCCAGCTTGGCGAGGCGGCGCGAAATCTCGGTCGTGCCGCAGCCGGTCGGCCCGATCATCAGGATGTTCTTGGGGGTCACCTCATCGCGCAGCTCGGGTGAAAGCCGCTGCCGCCGCCAGCGATTGCGCAGCGCCACGGCCACCGCGCGCTTGGCGTCGGCCTGGCCGACAATGTGCTCGTCAAGCGCGGCGACGATCGCCTTGGGAGTCAGATTGTCTTGCATGGGATCAGATGACCTCGACCGTCACACGGTCATTGGTAAAGACGCAGACCTCCGCCGCCACCGCCATCGCGCGGCGGGCGATCTTTTCGGCGTCGT
>JANOOJ010000177.1:0-1972 GCA_031421295.1 Novosphingobium sp. | reverse complement strand
CGCATGAACAAGATCAGCTTGCTGTCGCCGCCCATCTGCACCCCGGCGATACCCGAGACGGGCAGACAGCGGCCCATCCGCCGTTCGGTCAGATTGGAAGGGATGCCGCTGGTTGGCAGGTCGGCCAGCATATTGGGCCGCAGCTCCGGCGCGCGGGGACTAACGCGGATGGTCAGCCGTTGTTCGATCCGGACCTGTTGCTGATCGGCAGAGCGAAACGCCTCGGTCACAAGCTCCCACAAACCGTTTTCAAACGGAGCGGCTTCGCGAACCGGCAGGGCAACCGGAGTGGCCAGTCCGGAACTTTGCTCAAGGGCCGCTTCGGATACCGGCTGATCGACCTCGCGCGGCGCTTGCACCACCACGGCACCGGGCAATAGCAACAGGGGTGCAAGCAAGGCAGCGGCAGGGTTCACTTGGGTGTTGGCTCCGTCCGGTCTGGCGCAACATGGGCGCTGACCTCCCGGCTACCCGGAAAGGTCACCTGACGAGATACCACCCCTGCTTGAACGACCGCTTAACCCGGTTGGCGTCCCGCGCAAGAGTCTGTGGCTTTGAACCGCAGGCTTGTGCCATAGCGCGGGCCATGACCGACCTCAGCGCGTTCCTGTCCGAAGCCTCGGCCCTGCTTGGCCCGCGCGGGCTGACTTGCGATACCGAACTGATGGCCCCGTGGCTCGACGACTGGCGCGGGCGGTACCACGGCGCGGCCTGCGCGCTGGCCTCGCCCGCCTCGACCGAGGAGGTGGCGGCACTGGTCAAGCTTTGTGCAACGCATGGCGTGCCGGTCGTCCCGCAAGGCGGCAACAGCGGGATGTCGGGCGGCGCGACCCCCGATACCAGCGGGCACGCGCTCCTGCTCTCGCTCCGCCGGATGCAGGCGATCCGGGCGATCGACGAGTCCGGTCGGCAGGCAATTTGCGAGGCCGGGGTGATACTTGAAACCCTGCACAATGCAGCGGCGGAGCATGGCCTGCGCTTTCCGCTGACGCTGGGTGGCAAAGGCTCGGCGACCGTCGGCGGGCTGATCTCGACCAATGCGGGCGGCACGCAGGTGCTGCGCCACGGCTCGATGCGCGCACTCGTGCTGGGGCTCGAAGCCGTACTGCAGGATGGCTGCATTTATTCGGCGCTCACCCCGCTCAAGAAGGACAACCGGGGCTTCGATCTCAAGCAGCTGTTCATCGGTTCGGAAGGAACGCTGGGAATTGTCACCGCCGCCACGCTCAAGCTGGTGCCGGCCGTGGCCGAACGCCTGGTGGCCTGGGCGGGGGTCCCGTCGCTGCAGGCCGCGCGTGCGCTCCTGCTGCTGTGCGAGGATGCCGCAGGAGACCGGCTCGAGGGCTTCGAAGTCATGCCGCAGTCCTGCCTTGAGGCAGTGATTGCCTATCTGCCCAATGCGCGTGCGCCGCTGACGAGCGCGCATCCATGGCACGCGCTCATCGAATTCGTCGCCGATGCCGGTGGCCGCGACGCGCTGCCGAACCTGGTCGAGGAGGCGCTGGCCGAAGGATTCGAGTGTGGGCTGGTCGGGGACGCGGTCATCGCCGCCAATGAGGCGCAAGCCGATGCATTCTGGCTGCTGCGCGATTCGGTTGCCCCGGCAGAGCGCGCGCAAGGCCCGGCGATGCAGCACGACATCTCGGTCCCGGTCGAGCGGATGCCCGATTTCGTCGATGCCGCGATCCCGGCAATCGAGGCGGCGCATCCCGGAGTCCGTGCGGTCGCGTTCGGGCATCTGGGCGATGGCAACGTCCATTTTCACGTGATTTCTCCGCCCGGCAGCGTGCGCGGGACGTGGGAAGCAACTGAAGGCAAGGCGATCAGCGGTGCGGTCCACGATCTGGTCACCCAGTGGAGCGGATCGATCTCGGCCGAACATGGCATTGGCCAGATGAAACGCGAGGAACTGGAGCGGCTGGGCGATCCCGTCGCGCTGGCACTGATGCGCGCGATCAAGCGCGCGCTTGAT
>JANOOJ010000176.1:0-2399 GCA_031421295.1 Novosphingobium sp. | reverse complement strand
GGTGTTCTTCGATCCCGCGCTGGCCGACGTCGCCCGCTATCGCCGCAAACGGGCAGGGCATCTGCAATCGAAGGGCCGGTTCCTCGCCGCGCAGTTGCTGGCGCTGCTGGCGGGCGATCTGTGGCTGGCCAATGCCCGGGCCGCCAATGGCGCGGCGCAGGAGCTGGCCACGGCGGCGGGGGAGCGGCTGCTCCATCCGGTCCAAGCCAATGAAATATTCCTGCGCCTGACCGGTGCGGAACGCGACGCCCTGCGCGGTCAGGGCTTCAGCTTCTACGATTGGGGCGACGAGGCGGCCCGGCTGGTCACCGCGTGGAACAGCGATGCGGCGCATGTGCAACTGCTGGCCCGCGCGATCGGGGCGCTGTGACCCGCAACATCGCGGCTTTCATTTTGGTTGCGCTGATCTGGGGCTCGACCTGGCTGGTGATCAAGGACCAGATCAGCGCGGTGCCGGTCGGCTGGACGGTAACCTGGCGGTTTGCGCTCGCGACGCTGGGCATGTTCGCACTGGCGCTGTTCCGGCGTGAGGCGCTGGGGCTGGCGCGCCCCGCGATGCTGCTCGCGGCGGTCACCGGGGTGTTCCAGTTCGCGGTCAATTTCCAGCTCGTCTACCGGTCGGAGCACTATCTGACCTCCGGCATCGTCGCGGTGTTTTTCGCGCTGCTGCTGGTTCCCAATGCGGTGTTTGCGCGGGTGTTCGTGGGAACCCCGATTACCGCGCGCTTCGTGGCCGGGAGTTCGGTCGCGCTCGCGGGGATCGCCGTCCTGTTCGTTCACGAATACCGGATCGCTGCGGCCGGGGCGCAGGTGCTGACCGGGATCGTCCTGGTCTCCGGCGCGGTGCTCAGCGCTTCGGCATCCAATGTCCTGCTCGCCACCGATCTGGCCCGCCGTCAGGCGATCGTGCCGTTCATCGCCTGGAGCATGCTGTGGGGATCACTGGCCAATGCCGCCTTCGCCTGGGTCGCGACGGGTGCCCCGGTGCTCGACCCGCGCCCCGCCTACCTCGCCGGTATAGCCTATCTCGCGATCATCGGCTCGGTAGTGACTTTCCCGCTCTACACCGGCCTGATCCGCGATTGGGGTCCGGGCCGCGCGGCCTATAACGGCGTCGCGGTGCCGGTGGTCGCGATGGGGCTATCGACCTTGTTCGAAGGCTACCGCTGGAGTCCGCTGGCAATTGCCGGGGCGATGCTGGCAATGGCCGGGCTGCTGATTGCGCTGTCAGGACGCCGCCGGATCGCCGCGGCCCAATAGCCCGCGCAGCCCCTCGCGATAACTCGGATAGCGCGGTTGCCAGCCCAATACGCGCTTGGCCTTGCCGTTGGCGATACGGCGGTTCTCGGCATAGAAGCCACGCGCCATCGGAGACAGTTCAGCGGCGTCGAGCGACTGCAGCGGGGGCGGTTCGCGGCCCAGCAAGCGGCAGGCCTCCTCGATCACCGCGTTCTGGCTGCTCGGGTGGTCGTCGGCGAGGTTGTATGCCCCTGAGGGTGCATTGAGCGCCTTTGTGCATCCTTGCACGATGTCATCGACGTGGACCCGGCTGAACACTTGCCCGGGCAGGTCGATCCGGCGCGCCTTGCCCTCCAGCACGCGTTCGAGTGCGCTGCGTCCGGGGCCGTAAATCCCCGGCAGGCGCAGCACTCGCGCGCCGCGCGCCAGCCATTGTGCGTCGGCTTCAGCCCGAGCAATGCGGCGGCCCGCGCCGCCCCCTTCGCCAACGAGCGCGGCATTCTCATCGACCCACGCCCCGCCGGTATCGCCATAAACCCCGGTGGACGAGAGATAGCCGAGCCAGTTCCGCCCCAACGCGTCGCCATACCGCTCGAGCACTGGATCGCGGCCTTCGCCCGAGGGTGGCACCGAGGACAGGATGTGGCTCGAATCCGCCAGCGCGGCCCGCACATTGCCTTCGTCATCGAACGCCAGCGTCCCGTTGCGCCCGGTCGAGATCACCTCCCAGCCGCTTGCCTCGAACGCCGCAGCGATCCGGCTGGCGGTGTAGCCCAGCCCGAAGATGAACAGACGTCGCTTCATTGAGCTTGCCACCTTGGCGCTTCGTCGGGCGGAGCGCAACTTTGCCTTGGCCGAATGGCGGGAGCGCACCTACATTGCCGGGATGACCGATACCGCAACTGTGCCCAACGCTTCGTCGCCTGCCACTTCGGCGGGCAATCCCGAAACCGCCGATGCAGCCACCCCGCCCAAGGCTCCGGCAGTGATTCGCCGCGCCGACTACCGGGTACCCGACTGGCTGGCGCCCGAAGTCGCGCTCGATTTCGCGCTGGGAATCGACGAAACCCGGGTGCAGTCGAAGCTCGCTGTGCGGCGCAATCCCGCCGGGACGGGCAGCGTGACGCTGCGGCTCAACGGCGACGGGCTGGCGGTCCGGG
>JANOOJ010000175.1:0-14284 GCA_031421295.1 Novosphingobium sp. | reverse complement strand
GCAATGGCGGCGTTTGCCCTCACAGTTTCGTAATGATACAAGTTGCAACTGTAACCATGGCCAGCGCACTTACTCTCGAAACCGATTTTACCCGCCTCCCTGAACTGGGCGCCGGAACCTTCACCGCGCCCTTGCAGCGCCCGGCGCAGGTCGGCGAGGACTGGCTTGAGCCCAAGCAGCGCAGCTACACCGCCGCCGAGGACGCAATCTGGAACGATCTCTATGCGCGCCAGCTCGATGTCTTGCCGGGCCGCGCCGCCAGCGCTTTCATGGCGGGCTTGCAGAAGCTGGGACTGGGGCGCGGGGGAGTCCCCGAATTCGCGCGCCTGTCGAGCGAACTCAATGCGCTGACCGGGTGGAGCGTGGTTCCGGTACCGATGCTGATTCCCGATCATTTGTTCTTCTGGCACCTTGCCAATCGGCGCTTCCCGGCGGGGAATTTCATCCGCAGCCGCGAGACCTTCGACTACATCCAGGAGCCCGACGTGTTCCACGACGTGTTCGGCCATGTGCCGATGCTTGGCGACCCGGTCTATGCCGATTACATGCAGGAATACGGTCGCGCCGGGTGGAAGGCGATGCGCCACAACCGGCTCAAGGCACTGGGCGCGCTCTATTGGTACACGGTCGAATTCGGACTGATCATGGAGCAGGCCGGGCTGCGCGCCTATGGGGCGGGGATCCTCTCGGGCCCGACCGAAGCGGTCTATGCGGTCGAGGCGCAGTCGCCCAACCGCATCTTCCTCAATGTCGACCGGGTGATGCGCACCGATTATGTGATCGACGATCTGCAGCCGACCTATTTCGTGATCGAGAGTTTCGAGGATCTCTACCGCCAGACCGTCGAGCGCGATTTCGACCAGCTCTATCGCGGGCTGGGATCGGGTTTCACCTATGCCAATTCCGCAGTGATCGACGTCGACAATGTGCTGCACCGGGGCAGCCAGGAATATCTCCTGCGCGGCGGGCGCGGCTCGGGCGCGCGCCCGGTCTGAGTAATTTTCCGCCTTCCGGGGGAAGGCGACTTGGCGCACCCGACAAAAAAGCCGACGGTCCGAAGACCGCCGGCCCTTTCGCCGTTCAAGGATTTGCGACCCGTCGAACGACTACCGCAGGCTCAGCCCGGGGTCTTGTCCATCTTGTCGGCCTTGTCTTCCATGGCGTCAGCCTTGGCTTCGCCCGATTCGCGAATTGCACCGGCCTTGGCTTCCATCGAATTCTCGGCCTTGGTGTCCATGCCGTCGGTCGTGGTATCCATGGCATCGGCCTTGTTTTCCATCGCATCGGCTGTGGCATCAGCCGAGTCGCGGACTGCATCGGCCTGATTTTCGGCGGCATTTTCGGTCTTGCTGTCGCAGGCGGCGAGGCTGAGCCCCATGGCGGCAACCGAGGCGAGCATCGCGCCCTTCACAAAAGTCTTCATGTTGTATTCCCCTTCAAAAGACGGGGGACGGCATGATGGCCGCCCCCCGGTGGTGTTGCGCAGAGCCGGGTCTATCGAACCGAACCGCGACGAACGAGATTGACGATCGCAAGCAGGATGACCGCACCGAGGAACGAAACCAAAAGCGAAGGCATGTTGATGCCATCGGTTATGCTTCCGCCGTAGTTCAGCAGCGGAGCCAGGAGGAATCCGCCCAGCAGCGCTCCGACGATCCCGACCACGACGTTAAGCAGGATGCCCTGCTGCCCGTCGGTGCGCATGACGATGCTGGCAAGCCAGCCGAGGATGCCGCCGACGATAATCAGAATGATAATGCCCATGACCAGATTTCCTTGTGCAGTGTGCACAGGAAAAAACACGGCGCGGTGTTTGGTTCCAGCGATACGACGAATTGAGTCTGGAGAACTTCAGCCTAGCGGTAGGTCAGCAGCGCGATAGCAGCGATCCCGACAACAATCCGGTACCACGCAAACGGCGAAAATCCGGCGCGGCTGACGTAGGCAACGAACATTTTGATCACTGCCAGCGCGACGACGAAAGAAACTGCAAAGCCGATTGCGATCTGGCTCCAGCCGACCGGGCCCAGGCCTGCGGCAAGCGCCGCCCGGTTATCGAGCAGCTCGAGCGTGGTGGCGCCGAGCATCGTCGGGATCGCGAGAAAGAAGCTGAATTCCGCCGCAGTGCGCCGCTCGATCCCCATCGCCAGCGCGCCCATGATCGTTGCGCCCGAACGGCTGATTCCCGGAACCATCGAAATGCACTGGAACAGACCCACACCCACCGCCTGCCTGAGCGGCAATTGGGCAATCCCGCTGGGCGGTCCGGGCTTGGCGAAGCGCTCGATCGCCAGGATCGCGATGCCGCCCACCAGCAGCGCCCAGCCGACCACCAGCGGGCTGCCCAGCAGCACGTCGATATAATCCTTCAGCAACAACCCCAGCACCGCAGAGGGCAGGAACGCTGCAAGAATATTGCGCAGGAACGCAAGGCTGGTCGGGTCGAGCCGCAGCAGCCCCATGCCGACCGCCCAGAAGGTCCGCCAGTATTGCACCACCACCGCCAGGATCGCGCCCAGCTGGATCACCACGTTGAACACTTTCCAGGTCTCGGCATCATAGCCGAGCAGCTCGGACGCGAGGATCAAATGCCCGGTGGAGGAAACCGGCACGAATTCGGTCAAGCCCTCGACAATGCCGAGGAGGATGGCGGTGAGCGTCAGGTCCATGGCGCGGTGATCAAGAGTGCACGAAGGGTCAAGTCAAGGCCCGGCAGCGGCCTGTCCCCGAAGCAGCGCGGCCTCGACCAGCGGCAGGCGGTCATTCCCGAAATACATATCCTCGCCGTGGACGAAGATCGAGGGCGAACCGAACCCGCCGCGCGCGATCAGGTCTTCGGTGTTGGCGCGTAGCGCGGCCTTGACCTCCGGGCTGGCCGCAGCGGCGAAGATCGCGTCGGGGTCTTCGCCCGCCGCAGCGATCAGCGGGCGCAACACTTCGGGATCGGCGAGGTCGCGCTCATGCGCCCACAGCGTGTCGAACGCCGCGAAGGCAAACGGCACCAGCTTTCCTTGCGCCTGCATCGCCAGGCAGCAGCGCATCACCAGCACCGCATTGACCGGATGGCCGCAGGATGGCGGGAAATGCACTTCGAGCCCGGCCAGCCGCGCCCAATCGGCCAGGTCCTTGGCCGAATAGAGTGCCTTGACCGGAACCGGGTTGGCGCGCGCTTCATAGACCGAGGGATTGACCGTGTTGAACAGCCCGCCCACCAGGATCGGCCGCCAGACGATCTCCGCCCCCAGCCTCTGCGCCAGCGGCACCAGATTATGCACCGCCAGCCAGGTCCACGGCGAGGTGCAGTCGAAATACACTTCGAGCGCCGGCGGGGTTTCAGTCATGGCTGCTTGATCCCGAAGAATTTGGCGCGGGTGACTTCGTCCATCTCCTGCACGCCCTTGCGCTCCCCGAACAGTTCGCGCCCGGCGGCGAGGCCGCGTTGCAAGGCCGGACGCGCGCGCAGATCGGCGTACCAGCGTTTCACATGCGGCCAGTCGTCGAGCGTGAAGCCCTGCGCCTTGTGGGTCATCGCCCAGGGGAAAATCGCCATGTCGGCAATGCTGTAATCGGCGCCCGCGACATGCGCCCCGGTCCGGCCAAGTTGCGCATCGAGCACCCCGTAAAGCCGCTCCGCCTCGCTGCGGTAGCGCGCGATCGCGTAGGGGTGCTGCTCGGCGGCATAGAGCGCGAAGTGGCCGTGCTGACCCAACATCGGCCCGAAGCCCGCCATCTGCCACATCAGCCACTGCATCACCCGCGCCTCGCCGCGCGGCTCGGCGGGGAGGAACTGGCCGGACTTGCGCGCGAGATACTGCAGCATCGCCCCGCTCTCGAACAATGCGAGCGGTTCGCCGCCGTCCGCCGGGGCATGATCGACCAGCGCGGGCATCCGGTTATTGGGGGAGAGCGCGAGGAACGCGGGGTCATATTGCCCACCTTCGTCGAACCGGACCGGCAATATCTGGTACGGGAGCCCGGCCTCCTCAAGGAAGATCGTCAGCTTCCAGCCGTTGGGCGTCGGGGCGAAATAGAGGTCGATCATCCGCACACCAAACCCGGGCGAGCGCGCCCTGTCAACGGCTCGCCCGGGTGGTTCGATGTCACCAAATGCGCAGGCGCTGCTCGGGCGGAAGGTAGAGCTTGTCGTTCGGCTGGATGTTGAACGCCTTGTACCATTCGTCGAAATTGCGGACGATCCCGTTGATTCGGTATTCGCCGGGCGAATGCGGATCGGTCTGGAGCTGCTGACGCTTGGCCGCGTCGCGCATCTTGCTGCGAAACACCTGCGCCCAGGCCATGAAGAACCGCTGATCGCCGGTATAGCCATCGATCACCGGGGCGGGCTTGCCGCCGAGCGACATCCGGTAGGCGCGATAAGCGAGGCTGAGCCCGCCCAGATCGCCGATATTCTCACCCAGCGTGAGGCGTCCGTTGACGCAGGTCTTGCCCTCATCGAACGGGCAGAACGCGTTGTACTGTTCGACCAGCCGCCCGGTCAGCCCTTCGAACGCGGCCTTGTCGGCATCGGTCCACCAGTTGCGCAAGTTTCCGGAACCATCCGATTTGGAACCCTGATCGTCGAAGCCGTGGCCCAATTCGTGGCCGATCACTCCGCCGATCGCGCCGTAGTTCACCGCATCGTCGGCGCTCAGGTTGAAGAACGGCGGCTGGAGGATTGCGGCGGGGAACACGATCTCGTTGCCGGTCGAATTGTAATAGGCGTTGACCGTCTGCGGAAGCATGAACCACTCCGCCCGGTCGACCTCCTTGCCGATCCGGCGGATTTGGTCCTGCCGTCCCCAGACGTCGGCAGCCAGGCTGTTGGCCATCGCGTCGGTCGCGGTCAGCGCAAGCCCGTCATAGGTTTTGTAACGGACCGGATAGCCGATCTTGGGAGTGAAGGCGTCGAGCTTGGCCTTGGCCTCGACGCGCGTTGCCGGGCTCATCCAGGCGAGATCCGCAATGTTGGCGGTCATCGCGCTGCGCAGATTGGCGACCAGCCGGTCCATCGCCGCCTTGTTTTCGGCCGGGAAGAACCGCTCGGCATAGACCTGGCCTGCCAGCTCACCGACCTGCCCCTCGACCGCGCCGATTGCGCGTTTCCACCGCGCGCGCTGCTCGGGCTGTCCGCTCAGCGCGGTGCCGTAGAACGCGAATTGCGCATCGTCGATCCGCTTGGGCAACACGCCCGCCTTGCTGGTGATGAAGCGCGAAACCAGCCAGGCCTGCCAGTTGGCGATCGGTTCCGAGGCAATCAGACGCGCGAGCGCCGGGACACCGCCGCCCAGCTTTGTTGCCATTTCAGGGGTGTATTTGGCCGCAGCGAGCTCTTCTTTGGTCGGCGGAAGCTGCGCGACGATCACCGACGGAGTGTTACCCGCGCCCAGCTTGGCGAGCATCATGCGAAGCGGAACCTCGGGCGCCAACGCGGCAAATTCGTCCACCGTCAGCTTGTTGTAGGTGAGGTCGCGGTTGCGGCCCAGTGCCCGGTCCCAGTTGGCAGCGGCCATCTTCTTTTCGAGCTGGAACACCGTTTCGGCAGCCTTGGCCGGATCGGGATAGCCCACCTCGCCCAGGATAAGCCCGAGATAGGCCTTGTACTTACCGACAATCTCGCGGTTGCGCGGCGAATCGACCAGATAATAATCGCGGTCGGGCAGGCCGAGCTGCGCTTGCCCGGCATAGAGCGCGTAATGCTCGCTGTCCTTGGCATCGATGCTGACCCCGAGGCCCACCGGCGAGGCCAGCCCGGGCGATGCGAACAGCCCGACCAGATCGTCGAGCGATTTGGCAGCATAAATCTGCGTGAGCACCGGATAGGTCGGGGTCAACCCCGCCGCCTCGATCGCAGCCGTATCCATGAAGGCCTTGTAGCTCGCGGCGACGCGGGCGGCGGGCGTGGCTGGCGCAGAATTGCTCGCGCTCAGCTCATCGAGGATCGCGCGCATCCGTACTTCGGACAGGTCGCGCAGCTGGATGAACGAACCGACCGAGGTGCGGTCTGCCGGAATCTCGGTGGTGTCGAGCCACTTGCCATTGACGTAGCGGTTGAAATCGTCGCCCGGCTTGACCGCATTGTCGATATTGGCGGTCTGAACCCCGAAGCTGCCCCAATCGGCAGCTGGTGCGGCAGTTTCGGCGCGGGCGGACAGCGTCAGCCCGGCGGCGAGTGCAGTGGCAGTCAGTAAGCCGATAAATTTGGAGCGCATGTTGGGACCCTCGAACGGAATGGCGGCCTTCGGGCCAGCCGGTTACGGTTGCGACCGGCGACCTCTATGCGATAAGTCCGCGTAACGGAACGCTATTCGACGGCTTCGTATGGTGTTTGGTCGAATTGCAGCGCCGCCAGCCGGGCATAGAGCCCGCCCGCGCGGCTGAGCGTGTCGTGCTTGCCCTGTTCGACGATCCGGCCCTTGTCCATCACGATAATCCGGTCGGCTGCACGCACCGTGGCCAGCCGGTGGGCGATGACCAGCGTGGTGCGCGTCGCCATCAGCCGGTCGAGCGCATCCTGCACCAGTCGCTCGCTTTCGGCATCGAGCGCGCTGGTGGCCTCGTCGAGCAGCAGGATCGGCGCGTCCCGCAATAAGGCCCGCGCAATTGCGATTCGCTGGCGCTGCCCGCCCGAAAGCCGCGCGCCGCTTTCGCCCAGAAATGTATCGAGACCCTGCGGCAAATCGCGCAGGAATTCCTCGGCATTGGCGGCGCGGGCAGCGTCCCAGATCGCCGCGTCGCTGGCATCCCAATTGCCGTAGCGCAGATTGTCGCGCGCATCGGCGGCGAACAAGATGCCTTCCTGCGGGACCAGCGCCATGCGGCGGCGAATCTCGGCGGGATCGGCCGAGGTCAGCGGCACCCCGTCGAGCTTGATCGTCCCGGCCTGCGGATCGTAGAACCGCTCGGCGAGCTGGAACAGCGTCGACTTGCCCGCGCCCGAGGGGCCGACAATCGCCACGGTCTCGCCGGGTTCGACGGTCAGGTTGAAATCGGCCAGCGCCGAGGTTTCGAGCCGGGTCGGGTAGCGAAAGCTGACATGATCGAAGGCGATCTGTCCGCGCGGCGGGGTGGGCAGCGCGACCGGACGTGCGGGCGGCGCAATCGCGGGCTTTTCATTGAGCAGTTCGTTGAGGCGGCTGGCCGCACCCGCGCCGCGCAACAGATCGCCGTAAACTTCGGTCAGCGCGCCGAAGGCCCCCGCGACCAGCCCGCCGGTGACTACGAAGGCGAAGATCGTGCCGCCGCTGATCGCGCCGCTCGCGACGCCCAGCGCGCCTTCCCACATCAGCACCGTGATCGAGCCGAAGATGAACAATATGACCATCGCGGTCATCACCGCGCGCAGCAGGATGCGGCGCTTGGCAGTGGTGAAAGTTGCCTCGACCGCGCCCTCGAAGCGCACGCGCTCGCGGGCTTCCTGGTTGAACGCCTGGACGATCTTCATCGCCCCGAGCACTTCGGAGACCATGGCGCCGATGTCGGCAACGCGGTCCTGGCTGGAGCGCGAGACATTGCGCAAGCGCCGCCCGAACCACACGATCGGCAGGATGATCACCGGGATCGCGATCACCAGCCCCATGGTCAGCCTGGGGGCCAGCGTGAACAGATAGGCGACCCCGCCGATCCCCATGATCATGTTGCGCAAGGCAACCGAGACCGTGGTGCCAACGACCTGTTCTATCAGCGTGGTGTCCGCAGTCATCCGCGAGGAGATTTCCTTGGGGCTGTTCTCCTCGAAAAACCCCGGGGCGAGCCGCAGCAGATTGGTCTGCACCTTGAGCCGGATATCGGCGACCACCCGCTCGCCCAGCCACGACACGAAGTAGAACCGCAGCGCGGTGCCCAAAGCCAGAACGCCGACGATCATCAGCAAATAGCGGAACCAGCGGCCCAGATCGGCCGGATCGCCGCCGGCCGCAAAGCCCCGGTCGATAATCAAACGGAAGCCCGCCGGGATCGCCAGCGTCGCCGCTGCGGTCACCAGCAGCGCGAATCCCGCCAGCATGAGCTGCGTCGGATAGGCCAGCGCCGCCTGCCAGATCATCCGCAGCGGCCCGAGTGTGCGGGCCGGTTTGGCGTCTTTCAACGAGGTGGCGGGCAGCTCTTGGGCGGGCTCTGCAACAGGTTCGGCATCCATCGCGCGCCCTTAGACCGTGTTATGGGCAAGGCAAAGTAGCAATTCCGCACCCATTGTGCGGTGCAGCGTCAATTATTGCATTGCACCATGACACGATTGCGACCACGATACCGGCAAATCGGCAGCATCGAACCCGGCTGCATCAGGGAATTCGCATTGCTTTACAACGCCTATGAATTACAGCGCTCGATGTTCAGCGCAATGAGCTCGTGGGCCTCGGTCGGCGCAGAGATCCTCTCCAATCCCGCACTGCCGTTCGGCTACATCGGGATGGGCCCGACCATGGCCTCGGCGCTCGAGGTCTTCGCGCATGCCTCGCTGTCGCGCGGCAAACCTTCGTTCGACATCGAAACGGTCGAGCGGGACGGCAAAATCTGGCCGGTGACAGAGGCGATCGTGCTGCACCGCCCGTTCGGCAACCTCCTGCGTTTTTCGCACGATGGATTGCCCGACGACGCCCCCCGCCTGCTGATCGTCGCGCCGATGAGCGGGCACTACGCGACGCTGCTGCGCGGCACGGTGGCGCGGATGGCCGAAAACGCGGTGGTCTATGTCACCGACTGGGCCGACGCCAAGATGGTCCCGCTGAGCCTCGGCACCTTCGATCTCGACGATTATATCGATTATCTGGTCGAGTTCCTCGATCATATCGGCCCGGGTGCCAATTTGATGGCGGTGTGCCAGCCCTCGGTCCCCGCGCTCGCCGCAACCGCGATCATGGCCGCGAACAAGCACCCCTGCCGCCCCGCTACGCTGACCATGATGGGCGGCCCGATCGATACCCGCGAAGCCCCGACCAGCGTGAACGACATGGCGATGAAGCGCCCGATCGAATGGTTCAAGCATAATGTAATCGCCACGGTGCCGCTGCATTATCCGGGTGCGGGGCGGAGGGTCTATCCCGGCTTCCTGCAGCTCGCCGGGTTCATGAGCATGAACATGGGCAATCACATGATGAGCCACTACCACATGTTCAACCATCTGGTCGCCGGCGACGACGACAGCGCGGACGCGACCAAGGCGTTCTACGACGAGTACCGCGCGGTCTGCGACATGGACGCCGGTTTCTACCTCCAGACCGTCGAGCAGGTGTTCCAGAAGCATTCACTGCCCAATGGCGAGTTCGTCCATCGCGGTCAGCAGATCGACCTCGGCGCAATCCGCGACACCGCGATCCTGGCGATCGAGGGCGAGCGCGACGACATTTCGGGCATCGGCCAGACCAAGGCCTCGCTCAAGGTGGCGACCGGGCTGGCCGCTTCGCGCAAGCAGTATTTTCTCGCCCCTGAAGTTGGTCATTACGGCATCTTCAACGGCAGCAAATGGCGCAACAACATTGCCCCGGTGGTCGAAGACTGGATGGCCAAGCACGCGCGCCCGGCCTTGAAGGCGGTCGCCTAAATCGGTGGTGGGGCAGGCCTAGCCCGCTCGCCAAACAGCTTGCGGAACATCCGGCGCGCCATGAGCAGCAGCGCGATCGCCAACGCCAGCAACACCGCCGCAATTCCGGCCGCAGCCAGGGGATAGGTGTAAGCGAGATAAAGCAACCCGGTCGTCGCGACATCTTCGGCGGTCGAGACCACCATATTGCTGAACGGTTCGGGGCTGGCATTGACCACCGCGCGCGCGCCGGCCTTGCCGCCATGCGCCAGCAGCGACGCGCCGCCGCCGAGGATAAAGGCAATCGCCTGCGTCGCCGGGGCGGACGGATCGATCACCGCCAGCGCCAGCAGCGCGCCGCCCAGCGGCCGGATCACCGTGTGGACCGTGTCCCACAGGCTATCGAGCCAGGCGACCTTGTCGGCGAAGAATTCCACCAGCGCAGCGAATCCGGCAACCCCCATCACCCACGGATTGGCGAGCACCTGCAGCGTTTCGAGATGTTCGGGCAGCGGCAGCACGCCCATCCGCATCGCGAAGCCCGTCGCCAGCACGCAGAGATAGAGCCGCCAGCCCGCGAGTAGGGTGACGCTGCCCGCTATTCCAAGGACCTCGATTATGCTCATTCGCGCACTTCTCGGTATTCAGGGTGAGCAATCAAGAAGTTTTCAAGGGCGGATATCAACCGGGCGTCTTGGGCGTCCTTTGCAAGGACACTATCGACCCTTTCATTTTTGAAGCCATATGGTTCGACACGATCAAAGATAATGATCAGATTCCCCACCGCTCCCCATACTCCTCTCCCACCGCCCTCAAATCCGCATGAGGTCAGAACACGTGTTCGCAACACCCTGTCTCGGGTCGGCGCGCGGCCTTTGATTGCGCTGAGCGATTTGACTGCAATGAAACGACCATACGGTGAGCCGTCCGTTGATACCTCCTCGCTTTTGACGATCCTGCCGATGTAGATGTGTCTCGCCGAGTCAAAATCGATAGCCTCAGCTTGTTTTTGCTGTTCTCGACGGCGTTCGTTCAATTGTTCGAAAACCCGCCGTTTCCAGTCTGCCTCGCTTTCGTTGGGTTCCTTGATCGGCGGAGGGGAATTGACGCAAGCGTACCCCGGTCCCGCCGTAGCGGCCAAGATTGCCAAGAAGGCAAGTGCCCGGACCAACAACACCATGGAGTCCTTCCTCATCGACGGCTGCCAAACTTAGCGCCGATGTCTGTTTCGGCAACAAATTCGTCGCAATGCCCGAATGTGCCCCGGATCGAACTTAGCCGGAGATCGCGCTACCTACCGACTAGCTACGGATGCCCGACATTACCGGTGGTCGAGCGCGGGATCGAGCGACTGGCCCGGATCGAGCTGGACCCCGAAGCTGTTGAGCATCATCGAGACCTGGGTGTACTGGCCGACCGTGAATACCAGGTCCATCCGGCCCCGGTCGCCCAGTTCGGCCAGCGCGGTCCAGGTTGCGTCGGTCACGCAATGGTCGCCGACCAGCTCGTCGCAAGCGGTCAGGATTGCCTGGTCGAGCGGCGACCAGGCGGGATCGCCCGGCCCGGCCTTGATCCGCTCGATCTCCTCAGCGGTCAGCCCGCCGCGCAAGCCATAGGGAACGTGCTGGGTCCATTCGTAGCCCGCCCGGCAGGCAAAGCCGGTGCGCAGGATCGCCAGTTCGCGGTTACGCTCGCTTAGCCTGTTGCGCTTCGACATGATGTAGCTGCCCCACGCGAGGAACGCCTTGAGCGCCTGCGGGGCGCGGGCCATCGTCGTGAAGATGTTGAGCACGTGACCCCGTTCGCTGAACGGGGCCAGTACTTCGGTTGCCTCGACATCGAGCGCGCCGGGATCGAGCGGCGCGATGCGCGGAGCCGCCAGTCTCATGACAGGAGGCGCATCTACAGCACCTCGAACAACCCGGCCGCGCCCATCCCGCCGCCGACGCACATCGTCACCACGACATACTTCGCCCCGCGCCGCTTGCCTTCGATCAGCGCGTGGATCGTGGCGCGCGCACCGGTCATCCCGTAAGGATGGCCGATCGAGATCGCTCCGCCGTTGACATTGAGCCGGTCGCCGGGGATCCCCAGCGTATCGCGGCAATAAAGCACCTGCACCGCGAAGGCCTCGTTGAGTTCCCATACTCCGACATCGTCCATCGCAACATCGAAGCGCTTGAGCAGCTTGGGCACCGCAAAGACCGGGCCGATGCCCATCTCATCGGGCTCGGTCCCGGCGACCGCCATGCCA
Source organism: Novosphingobium sp. (assembly GCA_031421295.1). GTDB lineage: Bacteria > Pseudomonadota > Alphaproteobacteria > Sphingomonadales > Sphingomonadaceae > Novosphingobium. Next base: position 2,516 of record JANOOJ010000175.1, on the reverse strand, counting down.
ACATAGCGGCCAAGCGCGGCCAGCCCGCGCTTGGCGGCAAGCCCCGCTTCCATGACGATGACCGCCGCCGAACCGTCCGAGAGCTGGCTGGCGTTGCCTGCCGTAATCGTGCCGTCGGGCAGCACGGTCTTGAGGCCGTTCAGCCCTTCGATCGTGGTATCGACGCGGTTGCCTTCGTCCTTGGTGAGCGTGACTTCCTTCTGCGAGGTTTCGCCGGTGGCCTTGTCGGTGACGTTCATCGTGGTGGTGGTGGCGACGATCTCGTCATCGAACTTGCCTGCGGCCTGTGCGGCGGCGGTGCGCTGCTGCGATTGCAGCGCATATTCGTCCATCGCCTCGCGCGAAATGCCGTAGCGCTTGCCGACGATCTCTGCGGTTTGCAGCATCGGCATGTAGATCGCCTTGTGCATTTCCATCAGCGCACGATCGGGGGCAACGCGCATTTCGGCGGTCTGGACCATAGAGATCGATTCCTGCCCGCCTGCCGCGACCACATCCATCCGGTCGATCACCACCTGCTTTGAAGCGGCGGCGATGCTCATCAGCCCCGATGAGCACTGGCGGTCCATCGTCATCCCCGAGGTGGTCACCGGAAGCCCCGCGCGCAGTGCGACCTGGCGTGCAAGATTGCCCGCCTGCGTGCCCTGCTGAAGCGCCGAGCCCCACAGCACGTCGTCGACTTCCGCCCCCTCGATCCCCGCGCGGGCAACCGCTTCGCGCAGCGAAAACGCCCCGAGCGTTGCGCCCGAAGTGGCGTTGAAGGCCCCGCGATAGGCCCGGCCGATAGCGGTACGGGCGGCGGAAACGATGACGGCATCACGTGACATAGGGTAGCTCCTTGGGCTGGCGCTGCGCGGGTGCTTCGATCCTTCGACAGGCTCAGGACTTCAGCACGAGCGGGGAATGGGACTTGATTCTGACAACATCCGCTCATCCTGAGCCTGTCGAAGGATGTCGCGCTACATTGAGGTTAAACGAAAAACTGGGTAATCCACTCGCAGATCAGCGCGGGCTTGTCCTCGCCTTCGATCTCGATGGTAATCTCGTTGGTCTGCTGCCACTGGCCGGGGCGCTTCTCGACCAGTTCGAGCAGCTTGCTGTGGCTGCGCACCCGCTTGCCGGACTTCACGGGCGAGATGAAGCGGGTTTTGTTGCCCCCGTAGTTGACCCCCATTTTCACATCGTCGATCCGCGCGCCTTGCGTCAGCGCGCCCAGCGCCGGAATCAGCGACAGCGTCAGAAAACCATGCGCGATGGTCCCGCCGAACGGGGTCAGCTTGGCCTTCTCGGCATCGAGATGGATAAACTGGAAATCGCCGGTCGCCTCGGCAAACTGGTTGATCCGTTCCTGGGTGACTTCGATCCAGTCGGACGTACCGATATTCTCACCGGTCTTGGCTTGCAGCTCCTGCGGGGTCATCCACGCCTCTCCTCTTGCTTTGGAAAGGAGCGTTCATGAACCAAGCTGCGCGCCTGCGCAACGCCAGTCAGCTTGCCGTTACGGCTTTCACGACCACCGGCGGACGCTGACGGATCGCGGGCGGACGCTGCGGCGAATCGATCCGCCTGAGGTAGCTCCACAGCCCGCATTGCAGCCCGATCAGCATCAGCACGAAGGGCTGGAAGGCGATCCCGACGAAGACCGAACCCGCCAGATAGATGATCTGCGCCTGCTGCAAGGCGCTGGCGAGCGGTGATTGCCACGCGAAGGCAGCGTCACCGGGATGTTCGGCCGCGCGTTTTTTCCAGCGCGAGCGCAGCCGCTCCATCTGCCACAGCCCCGCCAGTTGCAGCCACAGCCACACCACCAGCCCGGGCCAGCCCTGTTCGCCCAGCATCTCGAAATAGCTCGAGTGATAGGCGCGCGCCTTGTCCTGCACCTCGGCGACCTCGACCGAGGTGTTGTTGCCCGCGACGTCGGCGGATTTGGTCTGGTAGGACAGCTTGTTCTGGCGGTAGGCATCGAAGCCGCCGCCGAACGGATGGTCCTTCACGTAATCGAGCGTCCAGCCCCAGACCGCAACCCGGGTCGAGGCGCTCTCGTCGGCCGCGTGGTTCTCGATCGTGCTCATCCGCTTGGTATAGCTGTCGGGCAGGAACGGAATCGCCGCGAGAGCCGCGAGCGTCATCAGCGACACGTACAAAAACCGCCGCTTGACCGAGCGCAGCGAGAGGAGCGCGAGCAGTCCGATGCACAGCAGCCCGGTGCGCGCCTGCGTGCCCACCGGCATTAGCAGGCAGGCAAAGACCAGCGCGGCGGTGAACAGCTTGACTCGCCAGTCGCTGGGGAAAATTGTTCCGTGCTTGCCCACCCAGACGATCACCGGGATCATTGCCACCGCCACGGTCGAGATGATCGAACCTTCGTAAAGCCCGGTGTTGTCGTTGACGAGCAAATGCAGCGAACCATAGCCGCCGCCGCCCAGCGCGGTCTTGACCGCGCCCGAAATCACGATCGTCGCGGCGCCCAGCACCATCACCAGCGCGGTCGCTTCGATCCGCAGCCGCGTCCGCAG
>JANOOJ010000174.1:0-9024 GCA_031421295.1 Novosphingobium sp. | reverse complement strand
CCCACCCGGCCACCCAACGAGATTGTATGCTCTGGGTGGCCGGGTGGGGGAGCGGGCCGGTGCCGCGCAAGGATCAGGCTTTGCCTGGTCCGGTCCATGCAACCATGGTCAGACGCAGTTCAGGATGGTAGGCTTACCCTGCCCGAGATTTCCAAGGAGCTTCGCAATGCGCAAACTCGCTCTCATTCTCGCTGCCGGTGCCGCGCTGGTCGTCGGCCCCGCGCTTCAGGCCCGCGAACGGCTGACCCCGCAGCAGCAGCTCGACAAGATGCTCGAAGGCCGTGTCGCGGGCAAGCCGACCAGCTGCATCAGCACCTTCGGCAACCAATCGTTGCGCATTCTCGACAACACCGCGCTGGTCTATGGCTCGGGCCGGACGATCTGGGTCAATATTCCGCGCAATCCCGACGCGCTCGATGACGATGACATTCTGGTCACGCGCCAGACCGGCAGCCAGCTGTGCCGGCTCGACATCGTCAACATGGTCGATCGCAGCGGCGGGTTCTATCGCGGGTTCGTCAGTCTTGAAGATTTCGTGCCCTACCGCAAGGTCGGCTAGGGTCGCGCGCCATTTCGCGATCGGCTAGGACCGCGCAATGGCCACCCAAGGAATCCTGATCCTCACCACCGGTGGGACGATCGACAAGACCTATTTCGACGCGCTGAGCGAATACCAGGTCGGCGACAGCGCGATTGCGCTGCTGCTGGGGCAAGCGCGCGTCGCGCTGCCGTTCAGGATCGAGGAGGTGTGCCGCAAGGACAGCCTCGAACTGACCGACGCCGACCGGGCGCTGATTGCCGAGCGCGCCCGCGAAGCACCCGAGACGCGCATCGTCATCACCCACGGCACCGATACCATGACCGAGACCGCCAAGGTCCTGGCCGGGGTAGCGGGCAAGACCATGGTCCTCACCGGCGCCCTCGCCCCCGCGCGCTTCGCCGAGAGCGACGCCGCCTTCAACCTCGGCATGGCCGTCGCCGCAGCGCAAGTCGCGGCGCCGGGGGTATACATCGCGATGAGCGGGCAGGTGTTCGACGGGCTGAGGGTGCGGAAGGATCGGGCGGCTGGGCGGTTTGTGGCGACAAACCGCTAGTGCTGAGCTTCGGCAATATCTAATGCAAACAACATGTTATCAATGAATGCGCATATTTGCAGAGCTTGCTCTCGAGTCACGTTAGCCATAAATCTATGGTGACTTGTATTGCGGAATGCTCCAACAATTCCTCGTAGAATTGAGGCAAATCCTTCTTGTTCATTTTGATTGTCCGAAAATACGATCGGCGAAACAGCTGGGTCATTTTTTACAGCAGAATTGACAAGTTTGATGCCTATTTCATCTTTGAATTGAGGAGTCTTAAGTCTTACCCTCTCTTCTAAAACCTGTGTCGCTTGATTTATGACGCGGTCAAAATGATCATGAGCTGAAAGCAAATCGGCGCAGCGAGATTTCAATTCCGGGTCTCGGATGAGGTTATAGACACTGCCAACTTCAACGATTTTCGATGCAGCGTTATGCACTTTCTCCAAGTACGAAATAAGTTGTCTTATTTTCATGTCGATCGGTTTGCGCAGAGCCCCATATGCACCGCGGTCCAAGCCATCTGTGACGTGCTGCGGTAGGTCGAACCCATCGAATGGGTCATCAACCTTCTCACGAAGCTGGCTGAGGATTACCATGTAATCATCATGGAAATCGATCGAGACTACTGTATCGATGGTGGTTACAAGGCTATCGCGAATCCCAGTCAGCCGGGCGTAGCTGCCTTCGATGACTCGTCTGCTCATGTTGATCTCACTCCCACTCGATCGTCCCCGGCGGCTTCGACGTATAATCGTACACCACCCGGTTGATGCCCTTAACCTCATTGATAATCCGGGTCGCCACGCGCGACAAAAACGCGGCGTCGAAGGGGTAGATATCCGCCGTCATACCATCGGTGCTGGTCACCGCGCGCAGGGCGCAGACGTTGTCGTAGGTGCGGCTGTCGCCCATCACGCCGACGGTTTTGACCGGGAGCAATACCGCGAAGGCCTGCCAGATCGCATCGTATAATCCGGCGTTGCGGATTTCCTCGAGATAGACCGCGTCGGCCTTGCGCAGGATATCGCAGCGCTCGCGGGTGACCTCGCCGGGTATGCGGATTGCAAGGCCGGGGCCGGGGAACGGGTGGCGTCCGACGAACACTTCGGGCAGGCCCAGCTCGCGGCCGAGTTCGCGGACCTCGTCCTTGAACAACTCGCGCAAGGGCTCGACGAGCTGCATGTTCATCCGCTCGGGCAGCCCGCCGACATTGTGGTGGCTCTTGATCGTGACGCTCGGCCCGCCAGTAAACGAAACGCTCTCGATCACGTCGGGGTAGAGCGTACCCTGCGCGAGGAATTCTGCGCCGCCGATCTGCTTTGCCTCCTCCTCGAACACGTCGATGAAGGTCTTGCCGATGAATTTGCGCTTGGCTTCGGGATCGGTGACGCCCGCGAGCCCGCCGAGGAACAGCGCCGAGACATCCTTGTGGACCAGCGGGATGTTGTAGTGATTGCGGAACAGCGAAACGACCTGCTCGGCCTCGGCCATGCGCATCAGGCCGTGATCGACGAACACACAAGTGAGTTGTTCGCCGATGGCTTCGTGGATCAGGACTGCTGCCACCGCGCTATCCACGCCGCCCGACAGCCCGCAGATAACTTTGCCCTTCCCCACCTGCGCGCGGATTTCCGCGATTTTGGTCTTGCGGAATTCGGCCATGGTCCAGTCGCCGGCCAGGCCGCAGACGTGGCGGACGAAGTTCTTGTAGAGCTTGCCGCCATCGGGGGTGTGGACCACTTCGGGGTGGAACTGCATCGCGTAGATGCGCTTTTCGTCGTTGGCGATCACCGCGAAGGGCGCGCCCGCGCTTGCCGCAACCGCGCGGAAGCCGGGGGCGAGGCTCGTCACCTTGTCGCCGTGGCTCATCCACACCTGGTGCTTCTCGCCCTCCGCCCACAGCCCGTCGAACAGCGCGCAGGAGTCCGAAATCTCGATGAAGGCGCGGCCGAATTCGCCCGAATCTCCGGGCAGCACTTCGCCGCCGAGCTGGTGCATCAGCGCCTGCTGGCCATAGCAGATCGCCATGATCGGCAAGCCTGAGTCGAGAATCTCCTGCGGGATGCGCGGGCCGCCCTCATCCAGCACCGAGGCCGGGGATCCCGAGAGGATGATACCCTTGGGTGCCATTCGGGCGAAAGCGGCGGCGGCGGTGTTGAACGGCGCGATCTCCGAATAGACCCCCGCCTCGCGCACGCGCCGGGCGATGAGCTGGGTCACCTGGCTGCCGAAGTCGACAATCAGGATCGAGTCTGAAGGCTGGATAGACATGCGGGGCCGATAAGGCAGCGCGCGTGCTTCGACAAGCTCAGCATGAACGGGCTTTTTCCTATTCCCCAACATCCGTTCGTCCTGAGACCCCTGAGCTTGTCGAAGGGCGAAGGACGCGCGTTCTCCGCCCCCCTTGCCGCGCGGTTCGCGACCTGCCACGCTTGGGCGATGATCACATCCCGCGACCTTGCGACCGCGCTTGCCCTGACCGTAATCGCCGCGCTTGGCGTGATCCTGCTCCTGCTCGGCCTGGGACCCGACTGGTCGGTCTATGCCCCCGCGACGTGCACGGCCACGCGGTGTTTCTGCGAGTTCCCGCGCACCGGCACGCTGATTCTCCAGCCCGCCAACAGCTGGTCGAGCTATAGCTATGCCTTCGTCGGCATGTTGATGATCGTGCTGTCGCGCGGGCCGCACTGGCGCTCGGGGTTCGATCGCGATGCGGCGGCGTTCTTCGGGGTAACCGCGATATTCGTCGGGCTCGGATCGGTCCTGCTCCATGCCACGCTCAGCCTGTGGGGCCAGTTCTTCGATGTGACGGGGATGTATTTCACCAGCGGGTTCATGCTGGTCTGTGCGCTGACCCGCTGGCGCAATCTGTCGCGGCACCAGACGGTGACGCTCTACATCGGCTTGCTCGCGGTGCTGCTGGCACTGCTGTATGCCGTGCCCGAGGTGCGTCGCTGGCTGTTCGCCGTAGTGCTGATTGCGGCGCTGGTGGCCGAACTGGCATTCGCCAGACCGAAACGCCCGGGAATCCGGACGGCCTATTACCTGATCGGGATCGCGCTCAAGGCGGCGGCCTTCACGATCTGGAACCTCGATCAGCACGGCGTCGTCTGCGCCCCGCACAGTCTGTTGCAGGGCCATGCAGCATGGCATCTGCTGGGCGCAACCAGCCTGTGGTTCACCTTCCTCTATTATCGCAGCGAGAACCCGGGGCGGGGCACTTCAGCGGGTCAATAGTTCCCGCAGTTCAGTCTTGAGCAGCTTGCCGATGTGGCTGCGCGGCATGTCCGCAATGGCATGGAGCGCGCTGATCCGCTGGGTCTTCCCCAGCCTGGCGTTGGCGACATTGCGGATGTCCTCGAGCGCGGCTTCGTCCACGCCGCTTGCGAGCACCACGAAACCCACCGGGGTTTCGCCCCATTGCTCGCTCGGCACGCCGACCACCGCAGCTTCGACCACGCGATCGTCTTTCGCCAGCTCGGTTTCGAGATCGATCGGGAAGATGTTGAACCCGCCCGAGATGATCACGTCCTTGGTCCGCCCGACCAGCTCGACGAAGCCATCGGCGTCGATCCGGCCGATGTCGCCCATCCGTTGCCAGGTGCTGCCATCCGCCGGATCGGTCCAATAGCCTTCGCGGGTCTTTTCGGGCTGGTTCTTGTAGCCCAGCATCATCGCGCCCGATTTGCCGACCAGCTCGCCCGCTTCACCGGGCGGCAGCTCGCGCAAATCCTCGCCGATCACCTTGAGGAAATTGCCCGGCGCGGGGACGCCGACCGTGTGGAGCTTGTCGGGATGCTCGTGCGCGAGCAGCAGGCATGAGACTCCGCCTTCGGTCATCCCGTAAATCTCGATCAGCCCGCCCGGCATCCGCCGCAGCACTTCGGCCTTGAGATCCGCCGGGAACGGCGCGGAAGTGCAGTATTTGAGCGCCAGCGATGACAGATCGTAGTCGTCGACCTGCGCGTATTGCATCAGGCGGCGGTATTGCACCGGGACCAGCATGGTGTGGGTGACACGCTCGTCCTGCGCCCTTTGCAGCCAGCCCGCGACATCGAACTTGCCCATGATCGCAGCGCAGCCGCCCGAATACATCGCGGGCAGGAACACCACCATCGTGGTGTTGGAATAAAGCGGGGTCGAGGTCAGCGCGCGGCTGCCGCGCCCGTAATTATTGGCGGCGCGAAAGGTCATCTGGCGCCAGCGCATGGCGTGGCTGTGAACGATTCCCTTGGGGGTCCCGGTGGTGCCCGAGGAGTAGATGATGTTGAACGCATCGTTTTCGGCCGGATCGAACGGCGCAGCCATGGTGCCGGGCGGGGCCATGAAGTCGTCGAGCTCATCGAGGATGATGCGCGTGAGCGACGGAGCGGTGATGAAGTCGGCGCTGGCTGCAAGCTCGTCCGCCTTGGCGCGGTCGATAAACAGATGGATCGCGCCCGCATCCGCCGCCATTGCCGCGAGCTGCCCGGGACTCGCGCTGGTGGTCAGCGGCGCGGCGCAGCCCCCGGCGCGGATCGCGGCGAGGAATACCAGCGCGTAATTGACCGTCGACGTCCCGAGGATCGCCACCGCCTGGCCGCGCTCCAAGCCATCGGCCTGGAGCCGCGCGGCGATCCGCTCGACCCGCTCCGTCAGCTCGCGCCAGTTGAGCTTGAGCGTGCCGTCATCGAGCGCGGGATCGTCGGCGTGAAACGCGCCCCAGCCTTGGAGCAATGCGGGAAACGAACCGAATTCGGCATCGAGCAGTGGCGCGGGATTGGGGATCATAGAAATCGTACTTTCACACGAAAGGTCACACAAACGTCACACCGAAAACAACTCGCGATAACGGCTGCCGTCCGGACTGGGCGGAGGAGAAATGGGAGGTGGGTTATCGGCAAAGTCACGCCTTGAACAATGCCACCACGAGAGCTTGTAGGACAATGATTTGTGTGACCCCACTGGTCGGGACCTGCCAGAGTTGCATTTTATGCAACATCCGTCCCGGCCTTTGCACGTGTAATCTCTACCGCTGCGCTTATGTTGCAAATGCGAACTGGGTTCGCGAACGCAACAGGAGAAAGACCATGCGCAGCATCGTTCTGATTGTGCTGCCGATCATCGCTGCGGTTTCGACCAGCGGACTGATGTTCACCGCCACGCTTGTCTAAGCAGCGGCTGCACAATCCCCCCGAAACGGCCGTCTCGCCTTAAAGCGAGGCGGCCGTTTCCACATTCGGCTATTTGCTCGACAGCTCCTTGACCAGATCGAACAGATAATCGCGCCCGGCATAGAGCGAGCGCACTTCCATGCGTTCGTTGAGGCCATGCGTGCCATTGCCGTCAGGATCACCCCAGATGCCCGGAACACCGTAAGTCGGGATGCCGACCGCGCCGAGATAGACTCCGTCGGTCGCCCCGGTCGAAATTGTCGGCACCACTGGAATTCCCGGGAAATGCTTCGCCACCAGCCGTTCCATCGGCCCGATGATCTTGGGATCCATCGGCGGCGTCTTGGCGATCGGCTTGTCCTTGACCCGCTGTTCGATTTTAACTGCCGGGTTGCCGATCGCCGCAGTCAGCGCGGCCTGGGTTTCGTCGGGCGTGCGCCCCGGGAACATCCGGCAGTTGACGTTGGCGGTCACGCTTTGCGGCAGCGCGTTGAGCGCGTGGCCACCGTCGATCAGGGTGGCGACGCAAGTGGTCCGCAGCATCGAGTGGAGCATCTTGTCGCGGTTGACGATGGCCTGCGACGCCGCATCGGCCGGGTTGGCGGCCAACGCGATCATCGCCGGACCGGTCGCATCCTTGCGCAGCGCGCCAGCCTTGGTGAAGAACGCGCGGGTGGTGTCGTTAAATTCGAGCGGGAATTCGTAGCCGCGGATTTTGCCTACGGCATCGGCCATCGCGTAGATCGCATTGTCGGGGACCGGCTGCGAGGAATGGCCACCGGGATTGGTCGTGGTCAGGGTAAAGTCCTGATAGGCCTTTTCGCCGACCAGAATCGACTGGACCTGCAAATTACCCTTGCCGTCAGTGCGCCCGCCGCCGCCCTCGTTGAGCGCGAATGCCGCGTCGATCAGCTCGCGCCGGTTGGCGGAGAGCCATTCCGCGCCGTTGAATGCGCCGCTGGTTTCCTCGCCGCAGGTCAGCGCCAGCTTGATCGTCCGCCGCGGCTTGTAGCCGGTTTGCGCGAACCGCACGAGCGTATCGGTCCACACCGCCGCTTGGCTTTTGTCGTCCGCCGCACCGCGTGCATAAAAATATCCGCCCTCTTCGACCAGCGTGAAGGGATCGCGCGTCCAGTCGGAACGATTGGCCTCGACCACGTCGATATGTGCTAGCAGCAGCATGGGTTTGAGTGTTTTGGAAGTGCCGGGATACACCGCGACCAGCCCGCCATCCTTGGGATGTTCGGGCGTGCTGAACAGCGTCAGCTGGCTGTCGGGAATGCCCGCCGCCTTGAGCCGCGCCGCCATCCGTTCGGCGGCGAGCGTGCAACTGCCCGCCGAGAGGGTGGTGTTGCTTTCCACCAGCTCCTTGTACAACGCGCGGAATGCCGCTTGATCGGGCCGCAGCGGCGCGGCGGTCTGGGCATTCGCGCTGCCGCCCAGCAACGATGCGCCGAGCAGCGCACCCAATAGCTTGTTCATCATTCTCTCCCTCTTCGGATAGCGCGAATTGAGCAGGGTTTGCCTGTGGATGGAAGGGCTAATTCCCTTCCGTTTCGAGCCCCCAATCCCTATATGCTGGGCATGGCCGACACCAACGATACCCCGCCCGACAACACCCCAAACGCCAACGCCTATGGTGCCGATCAGATCAAGGTCCTCAAGGGCCTCGATGCGGTGCGCAAGCGGCCGGGGATGTATATCGGCGATACCGACGATGGCTCGGGGCTGCACCACATGGTGTTCGAGGTTTCGGACAACGCAATCGACGAGGCGCTCGCCGGGCACTGCGACCTGGTGCTGATCGAGCTCAATCCCGATGGCTCGGTCTCGGTCGAGGATAACGGCCGCGGTATCCCCACCGGGATCCATGCCGAAGAAGGCGTTTCGGCGGCCGAGGTCATCATGACCCAGCTCCACGCCGGCGGGAAGTTCGAGAACACCAGCGATGACAACGCCTACAAGGTTTCGGGCGGCTTGCATGGCGTTGGCGTCTCGGTGGTCAATGCGCTGTCGGAATGGCTCGAGTTGACGATCTGGCGCGACGGCGAGGAGCACTGGATGCGCTTCGAGCATGGCGACGCGGTCTCACCGCTGATCGTCAAGGGCCCGGCTGCGGCAGGCAAGAAGGGTACTCGCGTGACCTTCTTCGCCTCGACCAACACCTTCAAGAACGTGCTCGAATTCGATTTCGAGAAGCTCGAGCACCGCTACCGCGAGCTGGCCTTCCTCAATTCGGGCGTTCACATCCTGCTGCGCGACAAGCGCCATGCCGACGTGGTCGAGCATGATCTGTTCTACGAAGGCGGGATCGGCGCATTCGTGGCCTATCTCGATCGCAACAAGGTGCCGTTGCTGCCCGATCCGATCGCGATTTCGGCGCAGCGCGACGGGATCGGGATCGATGTCGCGCTCGAATGGAACGACAGCTATTACGAAAACGTCCTGTGCTTCACCAACAACATCCCGCAGCGCGATGGCGGCACGCACCTCGCCGCGTTCCGCGCCGCGCTGACCCGCACGCTTAATGGCTATGCGGAAAAATCGGGGCTGATGAAGAAGGAAAAGGTCACGCTTACCGGCGAGGATATGCGTGAGGGGCTGACCGCGATCGTCTCGGTCAAGCTGCCTGATCCCAAATTCTCGTCGCAGACCAAGGACAAGCTGGTCTCCAGCGAAGTGCGTCAGCCGCTCGAAAGCCTGATGGCCGACCGGATGAGCCAATGGCTCGAGGAGAACCCCGCCCATGCCAAGCAGGTCGTCGGCAAGATCATCGATGCCGCCGCCGC
>JANOOJ010000173.1:0-3324 GCA_031421295.1 Novosphingobium sp. | reverse complement strand
CGGGGCGGCAAGGTGGTTCATGAGAGATTGTTGACGGCCTGATGCCGGTTGTGTTTCGGCTGGAGGGAATGCGGTTCCACTTTTACTCTTATGAGGGATCACCCCGCGAACCGATCCATATCCACGTTGCGAGAACCGATGTCGACGCCAAGTTCTGGCTGTTTCCCGAAGTCAGACTGGCCTACAATAATGGTTTCAGCGCGCGCGAAATCAGACGTTTGATTGGTATTGTCGAAGCACATCGTGAGCAAATCGAAGAGGTTTGGAATGCACACTTTTCCGCCTAGGCCAAAGGCAGTCCGTTTCGACGAGGACATGATGTGGGTCGACATCGAGGATGGCCGCACATTGGGGATACCGCTGTCGTGGTTTCCCCGCCTGTTTCGCGCAACGCCGGAGCAGCGAATGGCTTTTTTCCTCAGCCCCAGCGGCATCCACTGGGATGAAATCGACGAGGATATCTCGATTGGCGGATTGCTCGCCGGGTACGGCGACATGACTCACCCGGTGCAGCAGGCGGCAGAGTGAATTCATGAGGGGGAGTCGGGGTGAGTAGGGAAAAAACGGTCGCGGCCTGGGCTATTACTGTCATTATGATAGTGGCCTCAATCGTCAGTTACACGGTCGGCAGCGATATCGCCACGCGTGAAAACAGGGTGGAGGCCCGGCACTAATGGACTTCATCTCGATCCTCTCGATCTTCGTGCTGGCCTGCTTCGTGGGTTATTACGTGGTGTGGTCGGTTACCCCGGCGCTGCACACGCCGTTGATGGCGGTGACCAATGCGATTTCCTCGGTGATCATCGTCGGGGCGCTGGTCGCGTCGGCGGCGGGGACGGGGATGTCGAGCTGGCTCGGCCTCGCGGCGGTGGCGATGTCCTCGGTCAATATCTTCGGCGGCTTTGCGGTCACCGCGCGGATGCTGGCGATGTACAAGAAGAAGGAGCGGGTGGCTCCCCCCGCACCTCTCAAGGTCGAGGGCTGAGCCGATGGAGCATGTGATTCTGCCCACCTGGGCGCTGCTCGCCTACCTCGCTTCGGGGGTGCTGTTCATCCTCGCGCTGCGCGGCCTGTCCTCGCCCGCCACCTCGCAGCGTGGCAACCGGCAGGGGATGGCGGGGATGGCCATCGCGGTCGCCGCCACCATGTCGCTCGCCGCGCCGATTCCGCCGGGATCGGTGATCCCGCAGCCTTCGCCCGACGATCTGGTGGTGCTCGGCAAGATCCTCGCGGCGATTGCCTTGGGCGGCGGCATCGGCTGGCTGATCGCGCGGCGGATCAAGATGACCGACATGCCGCAGCTGGTCGCGGCGTTCCACAGCCTTGTGGGTCTCGCGGCAGTGCTGGTCGGCTGGGCGGCCTATCTCAATCCCGAGGCGTTCGGGATCGTCGGCACCGACGGGCTGATCAATCCGGTCAGCCGGGTCGAGGCTGGGCTTGGCATCGCGATCGGGGCAATCACCTTCTCGGGCTCGATCATCGCCTTCCTCAAGCTCGCGGGCAAGATGAGCGGTGCGCCGATCATGCTGCCGGGGCGGCACGTCATCAATCTGGCGACGCTGGCGGCAATCGTCGGCCTGACCGGCTATTTCACCCTGGACCAGTCGCTGTGGGTGATCGCCACGGTCACCGCGCTCGCCTTCATCATCGGCTTCCTGCTGATCATCCCGATCGGCGGGGCGGACATGCCGGTGGTGGTCTCGATGCTCAACTCCTACTCGGGCTGGGCGGCGGCGGCGATGGGCTTCACGCTGCACAACACCGCGATGATCATCACCGGGGCGCTGGTCGGAAGTTCGGGCGCGATCCTGTCGTACATCATGTGCAAGGCGATGAACCGCAGCTTCATTTCGGTGATCGCGGGCGGCTTTGGCGTGGTGGCGATCAGCGGCGATGCGGCCAAGACCGACCGCCCGTGGAAGCGCGGCAGCGCCGAGGACGCGGCGTTCCTGCTGGGCGAGGCCGAGCAGGTGATCATCATCCCCGGCTACGGCATGGCCGTCGCCCAGGCGCAGCACGTGCTGCGCGAGATGGGCGACCAGCTCCAGGCCCAGGGCGTCCGGGGCAAATATGCGATCCACCCGGTTGCAGGGCGGATGCCCGGCCACATGAACGTGCTGCTGGCCGAGGCCAATGTGCCGTACGATGAGGTGTTCGAGCTGGAGGACATCAACGGCGAATTCGCCCAGACCGATGTGGCCTTCATCATCGGCGCCAACGACGTGGTCAATCCCGCCGCCAAGACCGACAAGACTTCGCCCATCTACGGCATGCCGGTGTTCGACGTCGAAAAGGCCAAGAGCATCATGTTCATCAAGCGCAGCATGGGCGGGGTCGGCTATGCCGGGGTCGACAACGATGTGTTCTACATGGACCAGACCATGATGCTGCTGGCCGATGCGAAGAAGATGGTCGAGGACATCGTGAAGGCGCTGCAGCACTGATGCGCGCCGTCGTCACCCCGGCGCAGGCCGGGGCCCAGCACGAAAATATAGTCGCGCTGCGGCAGTTGTTTGTTTGGGTCTGGGTCCCGGCCTTCGCCGGGATGACGTTGTTTACAGGCGCCTGTTCGGCGTCGAAGCTCGCCTACGGAGACGTCAAGAGTGCGATGGTCGATGCCGGGCTGAATGAATCCGATGCCGGTTGCATGGCCGAGCGAATGACCGACAGTTTGAGTCTTGGCCAATTGCAAAAGCTCAAGCAGTTCAAGGGCGAGAAACGTTCGCTGTTCGACTATGTCGCAGCGGTGCGCCGGATCGGCGATACCGAGGCCGTCGAAGTAACCGCGACCTCGGCCGCGCTGTGCACCGCGGGGTTGGCGCGCGAGCGACGCTGACCGGTTGACTTACATCGCTGTCAGTTCGACATGCGGGGTATGAGGATGACCCTGAACCTGATCGCCGGAGGGCTGCTGCTGGCTGCCGCTCCTGTCCACGCCAAAACCATCGAAGTCGCCGCCGGAGACGGCGCACAGACACGCCTTCAGGAGGCGTTGATTGTCGCGGTGCCGGGCGATGTCGTGAGCATCGGGCCGGGCCGCTTCGTGCTGACCGACGGGCTCTCGCTCGATGTCGCCAACGTCACGGTACGCGGCGCGGGGATGGAAGTGACGGTGCTCGATTTCACCGGACAGAAAGGCGCGGGCGAGGGGCTGCTGGTGACCTCGGACGAGGTCACCCTGCGCGATTTCGCGATCGAAAACACCAAGGGCGACGGGATCAAGTCCAAGGGCGCGGACAACATCGTCTACTACCGCGTCCGCACCAGCTGGACCGGCGGGCCCAGGGAAACCAACGGGGCCTATGGCATCTATCCGGTCGAAAG
>JANOOJ010000172.1:0-11573 GCA_031421295.1 Novosphingobium sp. | reverse complement strand
CATCCGGACGAGCAGCGCGGCGCGCATCCCGGCGAAATCGGCGGGGTTCATGCCGGTCGGCGCATCCATCCGCGAGGCCAGCGCACGGCGCAGCAGGATATGCCCCCAGCGCGAGACCATCTGGCCGCTGTTGCCGGTCAGCATCGCCTGCACCAGACCGGGATCCTGGGCGCTCATCGCCCCGACCGGGAAACCGCCCTCGCCTTCGCCGACGATGCCGATTTGCTTGAGCGAGCGTCGCGCACCGGGCGGGATGTCGTATTTGGGGCGCAAGCCGAGCAGTTGATCGAGCTCGTCGGGCGACATCGCCTCAAGCTCGCGCAGGCTCGGGATATTGGCCGGAAGCGTCACAGGCATGGCGCGCGGGGCCGAAGAACTGTCCGGGAGCGCCTGGATGACCGGCGAGGAGGTCGCGGTCGGCGCAGCATCGCCCGACTTTGGCGCAGGCGGTGAAGTGGCCCGCGCCGGTCGGCTTGGCTTGTCGAACCCCGGGGGAAGCAGCGATTCCGGCGCATCCTGCGCCACCGCCCAGGCCGAAGTCAGCGCCAGCGCGGCACCCAGCAGCAGACGCGCCCGCTTCACCGGGCCGCGCCCGGCAGCACCACCGTCTGGGTGATCGGGCGCAGCGGCTCCAGCCCACCGTCGGTCCAGGCGTAGGCCAGCACCACCATCACAGCCAGCGCCAGCCCGATCAACAGCCAATTTCTGCGCATCTCTAACGTCACCCGCGACCTTTCCCAGTGCTTGCGCTGGCCTCTATCGCATCTATAGGCGTGGCCGCAATGGAAGTTGACGGAGCCACTCTCTCGGCCGCTGAGATCGAGGCCATCGCGCGGCGGATCGACCGTCCGGTCGTGCTCGTCGGAATGATGGGCGTGGGCAAATCGAGCATCGGTCGCAAGCTGGCTTCGCTGATGCATCTGCCCTTCGTCGATGCCGACGACGAGATCGAAGCGGCCGCCCAGATGTCGATTGCCGAGATGTTCGCCAGCTACGGCGAAGCCTATTTCCGCGACGGGGAGCGGCGGGTGATCGCCCGGCTGATGGAGGATGCCAAAAACGGCGACCGACGCAAGATCATCGCAACCGGCGGGGGGGCATTCGCCAACGCGGAGACCCGCGCCCTCATCCTGACCCGCGCGATCGCGGTGTGGCTCGATTGCGATATCGATACGCTGCTCGACCGGGTTGGGCGGCGGGACCACCGCCCGCTGCTGCAAGGCGGCGACCCGCGCGAGATTCTCACGCGCCTCCAGACCGAGCGCCAGCCAGCCTATGCTGCCGCGCCGATCCACATCATCAGCGGCAATGGCCCGCATGGCCGGACAGTTTCGCGGATCCTCAAGGAGATCGACGCATGGCTGTAATCCCGGTCGATATTGCAGGGCATCCCTATGAAGTCCGGATTGGGGCTGGACTGCTGGCCGATCTGGTCGGCCACTGCGACGGTCGCTTGCGCAAGCGGCGGGTGCCGATCGTCACCGACAGCAATGTCCATGCTGCGTGGGGTGCGGCGGTCGAGGCCGCACTGCGCAGCGGCGGGCATGAACCGGCATGGCGCATTCTGGCCCCGGGCGAGGCGACCAAGAGCTGGGAGGAGTTGGCCGCAACCGTCGACTGGCTTTTGGCCGAAGAAGTCGAGCGCGGCGATCATATCCTCGCGCTGGGCGGCGGGGTGATTGGCGACCTGACCGGCTTCGCTGCTGCGATCCTCAAGCGCGGCTGCCACTTCATCCAGCTACCCACCACCCTGCTCGCGCAAGTCGATTCAAGCGTCGGCGGCAAAACCGCGATCAATACTGCGGCGGGCAAGAATCTGGTCGGCGCGTTCCACCAGCCCGCGTTGGTGCTGGCCGACCTCGACGTGCTCGAAACACTTCCGCCCCGCGAATTGCGCGCGGGCTATGCCGAAGTGGTCAAATACGGGCTGCTGGGCGATGCTGATTTCTTTGCCTGGTGCGAGGCCAATGGCGCAGCAATGCTGACGGGCGATCCGGCGCTCCGCGAACACGCCGTCGCCTACAGCGTTGCGGCCAAGGCGCGGATCGTCGCCCAGGACGAGCGCGAGACCACCGGCGCGCGCGCGCTGCTCAATCTGGGGCATACTTTCGGCCATGCGCTCGAAGCGCAGACCGGCTTTTCGGATCAACTGCTGCACGGTGAAGCAGTTGCGCTGGGGATGGTTTTGGCGGCGCGTTACTCGGCCCGGCGCGGGCTGATGTCTGAAGAAGCCGAGCAGGTGGCGGCCCACCTCACGGAAATCGGCCTGCTAAGTGAGGCTTCCGCGCTCGGGCTGAATTGCGATGGCGAGACGCTGACCCGGCACATGCTCCACGACAAGAAGATGGACGCGGGCACCCTGCCCTTCGTGCTGCTGCGTGGGATCGGTGAGGCATTCCTCGCCAAGGACGTCGCACTGGACGATGTCGCGCGCTTTCTGGACGGCGAGCTGGCGCGCTAACCCCACCCCCTTGCGCATCGTCGCTGATCATCGGCAACCGGCTTAACGACGAACCCGCCGCCGCCTAGCCGAAAATCGCGATCGACTGCATCCCGGCGGCAATCGCCTCGCCGTCGGCATTCCAGATCGCCATGTCCTGGCTCGAGCAGCCGTTCTCGGCATAGTTCCCCGCCGCGCGCAGCAGGAACCAGCCGTCGCGGGTGGTGGGCGCCGCAGTGAGCAGATTGCACAACCAGGTCATCGAGCTGACCGGCACCCAGTTCGGCAGCATCGGCATCACGCCGGGCGGCAGCGCATCGGCGATCAGCATGAGTTCGACCATCGGATCGAGCGCGGCGCGGTCCCTGATCCGGACCCACCACAGCAGTTCCGGCTTCTTTTCGGCACTCCGCGTCAGTGCCCAGCGGCGTTCGAAATGGCGGGTGAAGCCCGGCCCGGCATTCTCGGGAAAGGGCGCGGCGTCCTCGACCGCGATCAGCCCGGCGGGCGGCGGCACGTCGTGCAGATGCAGCGCACTTTCGACCGGCCCCATGAATACGAAGGTGGCTGCCAGTCCGACCCCGGCCTCGCTCACCACTTCGGCACTGACCCAACTGGCGTTGCGCCCGCGCCGCAGCAGCTTGACCCGCACGTCGATTTCGCCCGCCAATGGCCCGACGAACGCGACTTGCGCCGAACGCAGCGGCGGGAGATCGTCCGCCAGACCCTGCGCTGCCGACAAGGCCAGCGCGCTCGACAGCCCGCCATAGCTGGTGCGGCCCTGCATCCAGTCGTCGGGGATCGTCGCGGTGAACCCGGTCTCGGTCGGGCGGAGGGCGGCAAGGATTTCGGGAAAGCTCATCCCCTTTCAATTGACGTAAACGGAAAGGACGTCAACACTCTCCGGATGACGAAGTTCATCGATCTTTCGATCCCGATCACCACCAAGGTGATCTCCGACCCGCCGGTGATGCTGCCGCGCATCGACTATGTCACCCATGAGACCAGCTGGGAGCAGATCGCGCTGTTCTTCCCCGGCCTGACCCGCGAGGACCTGCCAGATGGCGAAGGCTGGGCGGTCGAGCAGCTGACGCTCTCCACCCACAACGGCACCCATATGGACGCGCCGTGGCACTATCATTCCACCACCGACAGCGGCGCGCGGCGTGCCCCGACGATCGACGAAGGCCCGCTCGACCGGTTTTTCCGCCCCGGCGTGAAGCTCGATTTCACGCATCTGCCCAATGGCCACGTGGTCAGCGCCGCCGAGGTTGAGGCCGAGCTGGCGCGGATCGGCTATGACCTCCAACCGCTCGACATCGTATTGGTCCAGTCGGGCGCGGTCTATGGCACCGACAATTTCACCGATCAGGGTGTCGGCCTCGGTGCCGAAGCCACACTATGGCTGACCGAGCGCGGGGTCGAGGTGGTCGGCACCGACGCCTGGAGCTGGGATGCACCATTCAGCCACACCGCCAGGAAATGGGCCGAAACGCGCGATCCGAGTATCATCTGGGAAGGCCACAAGGCGGGACGCATCCGGCCCTATTGGCAGATCGAAAAGCTCACCAATCTCGCCGCCCTGCCCCCATTCGGCTTCACGCTGAGCTGCTTCCCGGTGAAAATCGACGGTGCCAGCGCGGGATGGATCAGGGCGGTGGCGCTGATCGACTAGGGCAGCAAATCCACCGTCGCGAAATCCGCGAGCAGCGCTTCGATCAGCAACCGCCGATGGCATTCCGCCGCGTTGCGCTCATAGCACAGCAGCGCAACCCGCTTCTCGCCCGCAAGGTCGCGCAGCTCCGCCATTGCCGCCAGGGCCTCGGGCAGTTCGAGCTGCCCCGCGTAAATCCGCTCGAGCGCCGCGTGGTTGCCCGCGCGAGCGGCAGCGCGGCCATCGGCCGGGGTGCCGAGCGGCTTGAAGTGGCGGTATTCGATCCCCGCCTCTTCCACCCCGGCGCGCAGGGCGCTTTTGGAAAAGCCCGGTCGACGCGACAGCGGCAGCGCGCGGACATCGGCCAGCACTTCGACCCCGGCATCCGCCAGCGCCCCGATCACCGCGGCGGGCGTGGCCTGCTCATAACCGATGGTCCAGATGGTCGGCGGCGGTATCACTCCAGCTCCAGAATCACCGCGTCCACTGCGAGGCTGTCGCCCGGCTGGGCGTTGACCGACTTCACCGTCGCGCTTTTCTCGGCGCGGAGGATGTTTTCCATCTTCATCGCCTCGATCACTGCGAGCGGCTGTCCGGCTTCTACCTTGTCGCCCTCCTTGACGTTGAGCGTCACCAGCAGCCCGGGCATCGGGCAGATCAGGAACTTCGAGAGATCGGGCGGGACCTTTTGGATCATGTGCTGGGTCAGCGGAGCGATGCGCGCGGGCAACACCTGCACCCTATGGATCGCGCCGCGCGTGGTCATCTTAAAGCCGGTGCGGGTGGGTTCGATCTTTATGCCGTACAAAACAACCGACTTCCCTGAGCCTGTCGAAGGGCTGTCCTTGCTTTCTGCGCCGCTGGAAGTGAAGGACGTTCCTTCGACAAGCTCAGGATGGACGGGCGTGGTGATTGCCGCTTCGATCAGCCGGTCGCCGGGGGTGTATTCGAGCGCGAGATCGACCGGTTCGCCATCGACGGTGATTTCTTCATCGAGGCTGACCGCGTAGGTCGTATCGCCGATCTTCACCGACCAGTCGTAGGGCGGCTCCAGTTCATCCGCCAATTGCCCATCGACCTGCCGCGCCCGGTCGGCGCGCGCCGTGGCGACGAAACCGGCGATCGCCGCGAGGTGCTGTTTGAGCTCGTCCGACGCTGCCGCGCCGTGGAAGCCGTCGGGATATTCCTCGGCGATGAAGCCGGTGGTCAGATCGCCCGAGCGGAAGCGCGGGTGCTGCATGATTGCCGAGAGGAAATCGATGTTGTGGCCCAGCCCCTCGATCTCGAAGGCATCGAGCGCGGCGACCTGCAAATCCGCCGCCTCGTCGCGGGTCTCGCCCCAGGTCACCAGCTTGGCGATCATCGGATCGTAGAACATCGAAACTTCGCCGCCTTCCATCACCCCGTCGTCGACGCGGATGCCATCGATCCCACGAAGTTCTTCTCGCGACAGCCCCTTCGAGACACTCGGATCCTTCGAGACGCTCGGACTGCGTCCTCGCTCCTCAGGACGAACGGGGGTGGAGGCCCCCCTTCCCCGTTCGTCCTGAGGAGAGACTGAAGCCGCAGGTTGAAGGCTCGTCTCGAAGGACCCGGGCACCGGCGGATCGTAGCGAACCAGCCGCCCGGTTGAGGGCAGGAAGCCGCGATAGGGGTCTTCGGCATAGACGCGGTTCTCGATCGCCCAGCCTTCCAGCTTCACCTCGTCCTGCGTGAATGCCAGCGCTTCGCCCGCCGCGACGCGGATCATCTGTTCGACGAGGTCGATTCCGGTGATGCACTCGGTGACGGGGTGCTCGACTTGCAGCCTTGTGTTCATTTCGAGGAAGTAGAAGCTCTCCCCGCTGGGGTCCGCGCCCGAGACGATCAGTTCGACCGTCCCCGCCGAATAATACCCCACCGCCCGCGCCAGCGCGACGCATTGCTCGCCCATCGCCTTGCGCATTTTGGGCGTGACGAACGGCGACGGCGCTTCCTCGACCACCTTCTGGTGGCGGCGCTGGATGCTGCATTCGCGCTCGTTGAGGTAGAGGATGTTGCCGTGCTGATCGCCGAGGATCTGGATCTCGATGTGGCGCGGGTTGAGGATGAATTTTTCGATGAACACGCGGTCGTCGCCGAACGAGTTCAGCCCCTCGCGCTTGGTCGCCTCGAAGCCCTCGCGCACGTCTTTTTCGGTGTAGGCGAGCCGCATCCCCTTGCCGCCGCCGCCCGCGCTGGCCTTCATCATCACCGGATAGCCGATCTCGGCGGAAATCCGCACCGCGTGCTCGGTATCCTCGATCTCGCCGACGAAGCCGGGGACGACATTGACCCCGGCTTTCAGCGCGAGCTTCTTGGACTCGATCTTGTCGCCCATCGCGGCAATCGCATTCACCGGCGGCCCGATAAAGGCGATCCCCTCAGCGGCGAGCGCCTCGGCGAAACTGGTGCGCTCCGAGAGGAATCCATAGCCCGGATGGACCGCCTCCGCCCCGGTCTGCTTGGCCGCCGCGATGATCTTCTCCGCGATCAAATAAGACTGCGCGGCAGGCGACGGCCCGATATGGACGGCTTCATCCGCCATCTGGACAAACGGCGCGCGCGCATCGGCATCCGAATAGACCGCGACGGTCTGGATGCCCATCCGCCGCGCGGTCTTGATGATCCGGCAAGCAATCTCGCCACGGTTGGCGATGAGGATTTTTTTGAACATGATTACTGTTCCTCGCTCGACGTGGAGCGCCAAAGGACTGTGATCACTCTCACGAGATCAACGAGGAAAAGTGCCCCAAACAACACTGTGTAAACCAACCCAGCAGGTGCAAAGCACTCTGCCCAAAGCCCTGAATTGCGTTCTTGAAGTTTGCAGCCGGTTTCCAGAGTTCCAAGTAGCCCCCGAAGTGTGACCGCCATGAGTCCCCACAGAAGGAGGCTCGCAAGGATAAATGTCCAGCGCCGTCGTTTCGACATCTCTTTCACTCCTCCGTCGGCGGCATATTGTGCCCCAGCAGACGCAGCATATCCGCCGCGCATTCGACCACATTGCTGCCCGGGCCGTAAATTCCCTGCACCCCGGCCTCGCGCAGGAAATCATAGTCCTGCGGCGGGATCACGCCGCCGGCGACGACCTTGATGTCGGGGCGGCCGGCCTCGCGCAAAAGGCGGATCAGTTCGGGGATCAGCGTCTTGTGCCCGGCGGCGAGCGAGCTGGCGCCGATCGCGTCGACGTCCTTCTCGAGCGCGAGCGCCAGCGTTTCCTCGGGCGTCTGGAACAGCGGGCTGCTGGTGACGGCGAAGCCCATGTCGGTGAAGGCGCTGGCGATCACATTAGCCCCGCGATCGTGCCCGTCCTGGCCCATCTTGGCGACCAGCAGCCGCGGATTGCGGTGGAGGCGGCGGGCGACGGCGGCGACGCCTTCGATCACCTGGCGGTAGCGCGCGTCCTCGGCATAGGCCTTGCCGTAGATGCCGGTGACCGGGACCGGCTGGGTGCCATAGCGGCCGAACACCGCCTCCATCGCATCGGAAATTTCGCCCAGCGAAGCGCGGGCGCGGGCGGCATCGACGGCGAGGGCGAGGAGGTTGTTCTCCATACCCGAGGTTTGCGCGCGGCCTTCGACAGGCTCAGGCTGAGCGGGGTTTTGGGTATGGGGCTGATTGGGGTTTGAGGTGATGGGCTGAGCGGGGTTTGTGTTTGGTTCAGCAACAACATCCGTTCGTGCTGAGCTTGTCGAAGCACGCGCGCCAGCGGTTAGGGCTTGGAGCGCCGCCCGGCACTTGGCCTCATCGCGCCCAGCGCGCATGGTCTTGAGCCGCGCGATCTGGCCGTCGCGCACCGCGTGGTTATCGATGTCCCGTGAATCGAGATGGGCCTCTTCGCCGAGCCGGTATTTGTTGACCCCGACGATCACATCCTCGCCCTTGTCGACGCGGGCCTGCCGCGCTGCGGCGGCTTCCTCGATCCGCCGCTTGGGCATGCCGGTGGCGACCGCCCTGGTCATGCCGCCGAGGCCATCCACCTCCTCGATCAGCTTCCACGCCTCATCGACCAAAGTCTGCGTCAAAGCCTCGACATAATACGACCCGCCGAGCGGATCGACCACGCGGGTGATCCCGCTCTCCTCGGCCAGCACGATCTGGGTGTTGCGCGCGATCCTGGCCGAGAAATCCGTTGGTAGAGCGATTGCTTCATCAAGTGCATTAGTGTGCAACGACTGTGTGCCGCCCAGCGTCGCCGCCATCGCCTCGATCGTGGTGCGAATGACGTTGGTGTAGGGGTCCTGCTCCTGCAGACTGACCCCGCTGGTCTGGCAGTGCGTGCGCAGCATCTTGCTGCGCTCGTCCTTCGCCCCCAGCCCGTCCATCACCCGGTGCCACAGCGTGCGCGCGGCGCGCAGCTTGGATACTTCCATGAAGAAGTTCATGCCGATTCCGAAGAAGAAGCTCAGCCGCCCGGCAAAGGCATCGATATCCAGCCCCGCCGCCATCG
Source organism: Novosphingobium sp. (assembly GCA_031421295.1). Classification (GTDB taxonomy): domain Bacteria; phylum Pseudomonadota; class Alphaproteobacteria; order Sphingomonadales; family Sphingomonadaceae; genus Novosphingobium. The sequence continues at coordinate 3,008 of JANOOJ010000172.1, read as the reverse complement.
CGCGCGTGGCATATTCCTTGCCGTCGGCGATGGTGAAGGCGAGTTCCTGCACCGCCGTCGCCCCGGCCTCATGCATGTGATAGCCCGAGATCGAAATGCTGTTAAATTTCGGCATGTTGGCGGAGGTATATGCGATGATGTCCGAGACGATCCGCATGCTCGGCTCGGGTGGGTAGATGTAGGTGTTGCGGACCATGAATTCCTTGAGGATGTCGTTCTGGATGGTCCCGTCGAGTTGCGCGAGCGACACCCCCTGCTCCTCACCCGCGACGATGAAGAACGCCAGGATCGGGATCACCGCGCCGTTCATCGTCATCGAAACCGACATTTGATCGAGCGGGATCCCGTCGAACAGAATCTTCATGTCCTCGACCGAATCAATCGCCACCCCGGCCTTGCCGACATCGCCGACCACGCGCGGGTGATCCGAATCATAGCCCCTATGCGTGGCAAGGTCGAAGGCCACGGATAGCCCCTTCTGCCCGGCGGCGAGGTTGCGACGGTAAAAGGCGTTGCTTTCCTCGGCGGTGGAGAAGCCTGCATATTGACGGATCGTCCAAGGCCGTCCGGCATACATGCTGGCGCGCACCCCCCGCGTGAACGGCGCGAAGCCCGGCAGGCCGGGATCGATCCCCGGCCCTTTGGCGTCCTCCGCCGTGTAGAGCGGCTTGATCGCGAAGCCCTCGGGCGTGTGCCACGTCAGGTCGCGGCCCTTGACCTCTTTCGCAGCGGCGGCTTGCCAGTCGGGAAGCGTCTTGTCGGTCACTGTCCTGCCCTCAGGCGGCCGCGCTGGCCCGCGCGCTGACGCGGCTGTGCCAATCTGCCAGCGCGGCGCAGTCGGCGGGCGCTGCGCAGCCGACGAAGGCCGCGAAATCCATGGTCGTCAGCAACAGGATGTCGGCCATTGTGTAAGCGTCTGTGGCAAGGAATTCACGGTCCTGCAGCGCCTCGTCGAAGAACCGGAACGCCGCCTCGACCCGCGGCCGGTTGGCCTCGCCCCACTCGGCATTACGCCCGGGCAGCGCGGCGGTGTAGGCATGGGTATGGACCCAGACCGCGCCAATCGCAGTCATGGCGATCATCTCGACCCGGCGGCTCCACATTTCGACCAGTCCGATCTCAAGCGGCGTGCTCCCGAACAGCGGCGGCGCGGGATGCAGCGCCTCCAGATAGCGGCAGATCGCCACGCTTTCGGCGATCACCGTGCCATCATCGAGTTGCAACGCCGGGGTCTGCCCGCGCGGATTAAGCGCCAGAAATTCGGGTGCCTTGTGCTCACGCTTGATCAGCGAGACATCGCTGCGGGCCAGTTCGATGCCCTTCTCCGCGGCGAAAATCCGGACGCGGCGGGGATTGGGGGCGGGGTTGGGACTGTCGTAGTACATCATGCGCCTGTGAACTCCGGTTTGCGTTTCTGGAGGAAGGCCATCCCGCCTTCCTTGGCATCGGCGCTCGCCCCGGCCACGCGCTGGCCCTCGGCCTCGGCGAGCAGGACCTGCGGCAGGGTTCCGTCGAGCGCGGTCAGGATGTTGGCCTTCATCGTCGAATAGGACACCGTCGGCCCTTCCGACAGCCGGGTGGCAAGCGCCATCGCTTCATCCATCAGCAATTCGTTGTCGATCGCCTTGTAAATCAGACCCCAGTCCTCGGCCTGCTCAGCACCGATCTTTTCGCCCAGCATCATCATGCGGGCGGCACGGGCACGGCCGATGGCGCGGGCGAGCAGCCAACTCGAGCCGCCATCGGGCACCAGTCCGATGTTGACGAAGGCTTGCAGAAAGTAGGCGCTCTTTGCCGCCAGCACGAAGTCGCCCGCCAGCGCGATCGAACAACCGACCCCGGCGGCGGCGCCGTTGACCGCAGTCACCACCGGCACCGGACAGCGCAGGATCTGGCTGATCAACGGGTTATAGTGATTCTGTAGCGCACGGTGACTGCCGCCCTTTTGTTGGACAGCACTGACCTCGCCTCGCGCTGCAAGGTCTGCGCCCGAGCAGAAGCCCTTGCCGGCCCCGGTCAGCAGGACAGCGCGCGCGTCTCCAAGGTCATAGAACGCAGCGCCCAGTTCCTCGGCCAGCGGAATCGATGCGGCGTTGAGCCGCTCGGGACGGTTGAGTGTGATCTTGAGCACGTTGCCCACGCGCTCGGTCAGGATCGTTTCGTATTCAGCCATAGCTCTCTCCAGTTTGCTTTGTCGCGGGGGGCGCGCGGTCAGTTCGACCAGTGCGCGTCCTTCGGTGTTTCCATGATTTCGGTGAGTACCCCCTGCATGTCGCGGGGATGGACAAAAAAGATCGGCGTCCCATGCGCACCGATCCGCGGTTCGCCCAGCACGCGCTTGCCCAGCGCCTCGAATTCGGCCTTGGCAGCGTGGATGTCGGGAACTTCGTAACACATGTGGTGCTGCCCGCCCGCCGGGTTCTTCGCAAGGAAACTCGCGATCGACGTATTGCCGGGCAGCGGCTCGATCAGTTCGATCTGGGTGCCTCCGCTTTCCGACAACCCTGAGCCCGTCGAATGGGCGGGCGTATCGACGAAGCAGACCTTCACCCCCTGATCGGGCAAGTCGAACGGCTCATGGATTTTGGTTGCGCCCATGACGTCGCGGTAGAACACCACGCTCTCTGCGATCGACGGCGTGGCAACGCCGATGTGGTTGAGCCTGCCGAGTTTCATGCCGCGGGCTCCACTGTCACGGGGAAGTTGACCGAATTGGCGATGTAGCACAGCTCATGCGCCTTGTGGTGCAGCCCTGCGACCTTGGCCGCATCGACCGGGGCGGCATAACTGACCTGCGGCCGCATCGTCGCGCCAAGCATCGACACCACACCATCGTCGCGCTTGCCGACCCGCCCGACCGCATGATCGACATAGGAGGTCACGCTCACCCCCGAGCGCGAGGCGAGATCGAGGAAAAACAGCATGTGGCAACTCGCCAATGAGGCCACCAAACCCTCCTCGGGATCGACGCCTGCTGGATCGGACCAGACCGTGCCGACCACTGCCGG
>JANOOJ010000171.1:0-20389 GCA_031421295.1 Novosphingobium sp. | reverse complement strand
GTCAAGCGCGGCGACGATCGCCTTGGGAGTCAGATTGTCTTGCATGGGATCAGATGACCTCGACCGTCACACGGTCATTGGTAAAGACGCAGACCTCCGCCGCCACCGCCATCGCGCGGCGGGCGATCTTTTCGGCGTCGTCCTCATACTCGGTCAGCGCCTTGGCGGCGGCGAGCGCGTAATTGCCACCCGAGCCGATCGCGGCGATGCCGCTTTCGGGCTCGAGCACATCGCCGTTGCCGGTCAGGATCAGCAAGTTGTCCTTGTCGGCGACGATCATCAGCGCTTCGAGGTTGCGAAGATATTTGTCGGTCCGCCAGTCCTTGGCGAGCTCAACGGCGGCGCGCATCAGCTGGCCGCGGTGCTGTTCGAGCTTCTTTTCGAGCCGCTCGAACAGCGTGAAGGCATCGGCCGTCGCCCCGGCGAAACCGGCGATCACACTGCCGTCACCGATCCGCCGCACCTTGCGCGCATTTGGCTTCATCACGGTGTTGCCCATCGAGACCTGGCCATCGCCCGCAATCACGGTCTTGCCGCCCGCTTTCACGCCGATGATGGTGGTGCCGTGCCACTGGATCAGCCCGTGGCTCACTCTGCTGTCGTCCATCTCCGGGATATATGCCTCCCCGGACGCGGTTCAAGCCGAGCGCGTATCAACTCCCGTTGGGACCGCCGCCCGGACCCGGGCCGGAGCCACCGCCGCCGACACCCGGCGCGCCGACGGTGCCGATGTTGCCGAACAGATCCTCGAAGAAGCTGCGCTCACGCCCCAGCGTAGGGGTCTTGTCGCCGTTGGGGCTGAGCCGCGCAACTTTTTCTATGCCCGCGCGATCGACCGAGAGCACGTTGCCCTTGGGATCGAAGCGCACCCGCAATACCAGCTGGTCGCTGGTGCGCGGCCGCGTGAACGCCGCCTGCTGGGTGTTGATCGAGACGTAATACCACGACGGCTGGCCGAACTGGCTGACGAAAGTCGGGCGGCCGAGCGTACGCTCGACCGAAAGCTGGTTGTCGATGCCCGGCTGGATCGCATCGACCAGCGGCTGATCGACGAGATAACCGCGATGGTCCTTGATCGAGGTGCAGCCCGCCGCCAGCACTGCCAGCACCGCCACGAGACCCGCGTTCCGAACCATTCGCCCAATCACCTGCATTCCCGTCAGCTCCATTCGCGCGGGTGTACTCACCCAGTGGACAGCCGCGCAGGCCATCCTATATCGGCGCTGGCCTTACGGCCCAAAGCCGCCGACCGCAATGGCGCTTGGCCTCGCGGCTTTTAATCGGCGCTGAACAAGGAACTGCCCGACCCGTGTCTTTGCTTTCCAGGCTGTTTGGCGCGAAGCCCGACGATCGCGCCGCGCTGCGTCCGCTGTGGCACCGCGTGGTGGAGATCGCGCGCGAGCCAAAATGGTACTCCGATGGCGGGATCGCCGATACCATCGGAGGGCGGTTCGATGCGATTACGCTGGTGCTCGCGCTCGTGCTGCTGCGGATGGAGCGCGACCCCGAACTGATCGCACCATCGGTGCGGCTGACCGAGCTGTTCGTCGATGACATGGACAGCCAGCTGCGCGAAAGCGGGGTGGGCGATTTGGTGGTCGGCAAGAAGATCGGGCGGCTGATGAGCGTGCTGGGCGGCAGGCTCGGGGCCTATCGCGAGGGGCTGGCAGCAAATGGCAATACGCTGGCCGAGGCAGTGACGCGCAACGTCAGCCTGATCGAAGGCGCGGACCCGGCGAAGGTAGTCACGGAAATGCGGTTGATCGCCGGGCAGCTTGCGGCAATGGCACCCGCCGCGTTACTTGCCGGGGAGATTGCGCGATGAGCGAGTTTTCAAGGCTGGTCGACCTGCGCCAGCTGGTGCTCGAACCGCTGAACTTGGAGGCGACCGAGGCCGAGTGTGCGGCGCTGGCCAGGCGCTTCGATCTGGTCGCGGTCCTGCGGCTCACGGCCGAGGTAACAATCGCGCAGGATCGCAACAAGATCCTGGCCAAAGGTCGGCTGAAGGCGGACATCGTTCAAAGCTGCGCGATTTCGGGCGAGGATTTGCCCGTCCGGATCGCCGAGCCGCTTAATTTGCGCTTTGTCCCCGCGGGCGTGGAACGCCGACCCGACGAGGAGGTCGAGCTGGCGCTCGACGATCTCGACGAAATCGAGTTCGGCGGGACTTCGATCGATCTGGGCGAAGCGCTGGCGCAAAGCATGGCGCTGGCGATCGACCCCTTTGCCGAGGGGCCGGACGCGGATCGGGTTCGCCGTGAAGTCGGCTTGCTGGATGAAGGCTCGGCCGGGCCGTTTGCCGCCCTCGCCAAGCTTACCAAGCCGAATTAACTCAGAACGGAATATCGTCGTCGAGATCGTCGGCATAGCCGCCGCGCGACCCGCCGCCTGCAGGCGCACCGCCACCACCGCTGCTAGCGCCACCCGAGCGTTGGCCGCCGCCACCACCCCAATCGCCGCCTGAACGCTGACCACCGCCACCGCCGCCACCCGAACCGGGAGCGCCGTCGAGCATGGTCAGCGTGGCACCAGGCCCTTGCAGCACGACTTCGGTCGAATAGCGGTCATTGCCTTGGGCATCCTGCCACTTGCGGGTGCGGAGCTGGCCTTCGATGTAAACCTTGCTGCCCTTGCGCAGGAAGCGTTCGGCAACCCCCGCAAGCCCTTCGGAGAAGATCGCGACCGAATGCCATTCGGTGCGTTCCTGCTTGTCGCCGGTGTTCTTGTCCTTCCAGCTTTCGCTAGTGGCGATCCGCAGATTGCAGACCTTGCCGCCGTTCTGGAAGCTTTTGACTTCGGGATCGGCCCCAAGATTGCCGACGATAATGACCTTGTTGACGCTGCCTGCCATCGAATCGCTTCCCTTTGCTTGTGTGCCGGGACTAGCCAATTGCCCCGTCCAGCGCGAGGATCGATGCGGCAGTTTTCCCCGTTACGTTGTTAGGGTTTCACGCAAAGCCGCAAAGACGCGAAGATGTTGCGCTACGCCGCAGGCACCTTCCGTCGCAGATGCGCTGCATTTGGCTGGCAGGGACACTTTCGGACTGGACACAACCCCTTCGCGTCGTTGCGGCTTTGCGTGAGCCAATTCTACCCCAGCCCAAGGGCTACCGCACTCCAGTATGTCAGCCCAGCAAACGCGTAAGCCAGAGCAAACAAATAGGCCAACATGAAGCCGGGCCATTTCCACCCGTTTGTTTCGCGCCGCGTGACGGCGATGGTCGACATGCACTGCGGCGCGAAGACGAACCACGCGAGGAAGGCCAAGGCAGTCGGCAGGCTCCAGCGTTCCTGCAGCTGGTCTCCCAGCCTGCGCGCGGTCTGGTCGTCGTCGCCGGCGGAGACCGCATAGGTCGTCGCCAGCGAACTGACGGCGACCTCGCGCGCGGCCATCGCCGGGATCAGCGCCAGCGCGATGTCGCGGTTGAAGCCGATCGGCTCGACCACCACCGCAAGGCCGTTGGCGAGCTTGCCCGCGATCGAGGCATCGACCTGGTTCTGCCCCGGCTCGGCGCGCGGAAAATTAAGCAGCAGCCAGAGCACCACCGTGACCATGAAGATGATCGTTCCGGCGCGGCGCAGAAAGATCCACGCGCGCTGCCACAGCCCGATCAGCAGATCCTTGGGATGGGGCATCTGGTATTTGGGCAGCTCCATGATAAAGCCGCTGGCCGCGCCCTTCGTGATCGAGCGGCGCAGAACCAGCGCCACCGCCATCGCCCCGATGATCCCGAGCACATAGAGCCCGAACAGCACCAAACCCTGCAAGCCTACGCCCAGCCCGACCGAGCGGGCGGGAATGAAGGCGGCGATGATCACGGCATAGACCGGCAGCCGCGCCGAGCAGGTCATCAGCGGGGCGATCAGGATCGTGGTCAGCCGGTCCTTGGGATCGGCAATGCTGCGCGTCGCCATGATCCCGGGAATCGCGCAGGCAAAGCTCGACAGCAGCGGGATGAAGCTGCGGCCCGAGAGGCCGACATGCGCCATCAGCCGGTCCATCAGGAAAGCCGCGCGGGCCATATATCCCGAGGCTTCCATCGCGAGGATGAAGAAGAACAGGATCACGATCTGCGGCAGGAACACCACCACCGAACCCACCCCCGAGAGGATGCCCTCGGTGAGCAGATCGCGCAGCAGGCTTGCCGGCAGGGTGGCGCGGATCCAGTCGGACAGCGCGACCACCACGCCTTCCAGCGCATCGGCGAACGGCGTCGCTCCCGCGAACACCGCCTGGAACACCACGAACAGCAGCGCGAACAGGATGAGCGGCCCGGCCCAGGGATCGAGCAGCACGCGGTCGAGCTTGGAGTGCAGCCGGTGCTTCGCGGTTTCGGACAGAATCGCGGCGTCGGCAATCGCGTGCGCGGTTACCCTTCGCTCGGTCATATTCACGTGTGGACGGTGGTGTTCGGGCGAGCGCTCCTCGGCCGCGGCAATCGCAGCGGCAAGTTCCGCCAGCCCGCGCTTGCGCACCGCGACGGTCGGGATGACGGGCACGCCCAGCGCGCCTTCGAGCGCGGCGGGATCGATCACCAGCCCGTCGCGCTCGGCCAGATCGATCATGTTGAGCGCAACCACGGTGGGGCGGCCCAGCGCGATCACTTCCTGCGCAAACACCAGATGCTGTTCGAGGTTGGAAGCATCGAGCACCAGCACCAGCACCTGCGGCGCGGCTTCGCCGGGGAACTCGCCCATGATGACCTTGCGGGTCACTTCCTCGTCGGGGCTGGTGGCATGGAGGCCGTAGCTGCCCGGCAGATCGGTCAGCTCGACCGGCGCGCCCGAAGGCAGGATCAGCCGTCCGGCCTTCCGCTCGACGGTCACGCCGGGATAGTTGGCAATCTTCTGGCGCGCGCCGGTCAGCGCGTTGAACAGCGCGCTTTTGCCCGCATTGGGATTGCCGACCAGCGCGGCGGAACGGAAGCCGGTCATGTCAGCCAGCCTTGCTCTGCAGTATTTCGACCTGCATCGCGTGGGCATGGACCCGGCGCAGCGCCACCGTCATCCGCCCGATCGTCAGCGCGATCGGATCGCGCCCGGCGAACACCCCGCGATGCGCAATCGCCACCCGCGCGCCGACGTCGATGCCGAGCGCGCGCAGCCGGTGGCCCTCTTCCTCGACCAGCAGCGACCAGTCCACAGCGGTAATCCGCGCGCGTTGGCCAACCGGAAGGGAATCGAGCGTCACGCCGTCGCGCTGCCACAGACATGCGGTTATTGCAAGTCATTCGCAATAACCGCATTGAAAGAGGGGTTCGCGCAGAGGCGCAGAGAAGAACGGGAGGCGCGAAGATGTCGCGCTTGGGGCGGAGCCGCTTGCTAAGTGGACGCTGCGTTTGGTGCCGCATCGGATCGACAGAGCGGCTTCGCCGCAAGCAGACGCCTCTGCGCCTCCCCTTTCTTCGCTGCGCCTCTGCGTGAACCCCTTTGCTTCCCTACCGCGCCGGGTAACGCAGCCGCCCCAGCAATCTCGCCACGCTGAACTGTTCGTCGCGCGGGCGCAGCAGGCGGGCTTTGGCTTTCTCGAAGCGCATGACGCCTTCGATCCGCCGGTCGAGGAAGGCGCGGGTATCGGCCTGTCCCTCGCTCTGGTCCTGCGCATAGACCGCGAGCGTTGCGGCATAGATCGAGCCGAGGATCGTGCGCTTGGTATAGTGGTTGTAATCACTCGCGGTATCGCCCGCGAGCCGCCACATGACGTCGGCGCTATGCCAGCCGAGCTTCAGCGTCGCGGGCACATTCTGCGGCATCGCCATGATCGCCAGCGCGCGGCGCAGTGCTTCGCGGCACTCCGCCACCGCATCGAGCCGGAACTGGACGAGGCTGCGGATCCGCTCGCGAATCTTCATCGCCGCGAGTTTCTCCGGCGGCAGGGCCAGCGCCATGTCGGCATCGATCCGTCCGATCCACGCCGCAATCATGTCCATCGCCCCCCCCGGGAAGGCAATCCGCGCCACCTCGGGATCGATCCCGGCACCCTGGGCCGCGCTGGCTATCGCAGCGTCGCTCCAGCCATCGAAAATCGCCGCTTCGGCGAGCGCCGGAGCCAAGGACAGACGGATGTCGGCCAGCGAAGCGTCGGCCAGTGCCATCTAAAGCGTCGGTCCGTAGCTGGGTCTGGCCTGCCGCTGGCTGCGGGGCTTGGCATTGCTCTCGATCTCGCCGATCAGCGGGCTGTTGCGGCCCTCCAGCAAAGCATAGTCGCGCGCCGAGCGGCCCGAATTGTCGGCCCGGTCGGGATCGGCCCCGGCCTTGAGCAGAATCCGCATCAGGCCAATGCTGCGGTTGTGAACCGCAGAAATCAGCGGCGTTTCGCCCGCCTGATTGCTCTCGTCGAGCCGCGCACCCTTGCCGATCAGCAGTTCGACGCCCTCGATGAAACCCAAATTGGTCGCCAGCACCAGCGGGGTCACGCCCTTGACGTCGCGGGCGTTGGCGTTGGCCCCGCGGCCGAGCAGGAAGGACATCCAGGTCAGGTCGCGCTTGGCGGTGACGATGTGGAGCGCGGTCTCGCCCGTGGTGATGTCGCGGGTGTTGACGATGGTCGAGCCGGGCTCGTTCAGCGATTGCGTCACCTCTTCGCCGTTCTTCTTCTTGACCGCTTCGAGGAATTTATAGCCCTCGGAAAACTGGGCACGGGCCGGGCCGGCGAAGGCCAGCGCAGCCACCAGCGCCGGCAGCAGGGCACGCATTGAACGCCGCAAAATCGACACCGGTACATTCTCCTGTGGCAGGGTAGAGCCAGCTGCCCCCGGGCAGCCCAATCGCTCCTTGCACGGCGCAGTTTAGCAGAGCATGAACCGCCGCGCCATGACCAAGCATTTCGTTTTCGCACTCGCATTTGCCCTGCTCACCGGCTGCGAACCTGTCGCCGAGCCCTTGCGCGGCACGCAATTGCAGGGCGCGACCATCGGCGGACCTTTCACTTTGACGGGCAGCGACGGCAAGACGGTGCGGTGGGAAGATTTCGCGGGCAAATACCGGATCGTCTACTTCGGCTATACCTTTTGCCCCGATGCCTGCCCGACCGACGTTGCGGTGATGATGCAGGGTTTCAAGCGCTTCGCCGCCGCGCATCCGGTGCAGGCTGCCAAGGTCCAGCCGATCTTCATCTCGATCGATCCCGCGCGAGACACTGCGGCCAAGGTCGGCGAATTCGCTGCGGCCTTCGGCGCGCCGTTGATCGGCCTGACCGGCACGCCCGAGCAGACTGCCGCCGCCGCCAAGGCGTTCAAGGCCTATTCGGCCAAGGGCAGCGAAAGCGCCGGGGGCTATCTGATGGACCACAGCCGCATCGCCTATCTGATGGGCCCGGACGGCCAGCCAATCGAGGGGCTGCCGATCGAACAGGGGGCCGAGGCGGTGGCGGCGGACCTCGCCGCAGCGGTGCGATGAGCGGAGAAGAACGCTTCTGGGACAAGCCGCTCGAGGCGCTCAGCAAGTCCGAATGGGAAGCGCTGTGCGACGGCTGCGGCCAGTGCTGCCTGCACAAGGTCGAGGATGCGGACAGTGGTGAAATCTATGGCACCAATGTCGCCTGCAAGCTGCTCGATCTCACCACAGCGCGATGCTGCGATTACCCGAACCGCAAAAAGTTCGTCCCCGATTGCCTGCGCCTCACTCCGAAGCTGGCACGCGAGATCGCCTGGCTGCCCGAGACCTGCGCCTATGTCCGCCGCGCGCACGGGCTGCCGCTGCCCGAATGGCACTATCTGCTGACCGGCGATCGCGATTCGGTCCATCGGGCCGGCGCGTCGGTGCGCGGCAGGGCGATCAGCGAGACCATGGCCGGGCCGCTTGAGAACCATATCATCGACCTGCCCGAAGGCACTGAGGTTCAGCGTGCTTGAGTGGCTGCGCCGCGCGCCTGACGAATTGCCGCTGGTTACGGTGGGATCGCGCACCTTGCCGGTGGTGATCCGCCGCTTGGCCCAGGCCCGGCGGATGACCTTGCGGCTCGCCCCCGACGGCGCGGAAGTGCGCGTCTCGATCCCGCGCTGGGGGCGGACCGCCGATGCGCTGGCTTTTGCCGAATCGCGCGCCGACTGGCTCGCCGTGCAATTGACCAAGATTCCTTCGGCTGCCGAAATCGCGCCGGGCGCGGCACTGCCCTTCGCCGGGCAGCAATTGACCATCGACCACCGGCCCCGCGCCCCGCGCCGTCCCCGGATCGAAGGCGCGGCGCTCGTCATCGGCGGTCCGCTCGAAGGCTTGGGCAAGCGCCTGCAGCGCTGGCTCGAAAGCGAAGCCCGCGTGGCGCTGGCGGCGGACCTGGCCGACTATTGCCAGCGTGCGGACCAACCCGCACCGCGCCTGTCGCTGTCGCGCGCGCAGCGCCGCTGGGGCAGCTGCGCGGCGCGCGGGACGATCCGGATCAACTGGCGGCTGATCATGGCCCCCGAGCCGGTGCGCCGCGCGGTGGTCGCGCATGAAGTCGCGCATCTGGTCCATTTCGACCACAGCCCGCAATTCCATGCGCTGCTCGGCGAATTGTTCGAGGACGACATCGCCGCCGCCAACCGCTGGCTCAAGCACCATGGCCGCAGCCTTTACGCCCCGTTCGGCTAGGGTGCTTAATTAACCATAGAATGCGAAACAGCGCCGATGGTGCGGCTAGTTCCAACCTTTGCGTTCCTTGCGCTGGCGAGCGCGATCCCGGCGGCGGCGCAGGACTGCACGCTGTGCTTCGCCGCGCCGACGCCGCAAGCCGAACAATCCGGCGAGCGCCCGCTGACCATCGAGATCGCGACCGGGCTGGCCTTCAGCCGCCTCGCGGTGGCGGGCCAGGACGGCGGCAGCGCCGCGATCGACCCGCAGACCGGGGCCAAGACCACCGGGCAAGGACTGGTCGATCTGGGCGGCAGCGCGGTGCAAGGTCGCGGGCGGATCAGCGGCACCCCGGGCCGGGCGGTGCGGATCGATTTGCCGCGCAGCATTACCATGTCCTCGACCGACGGCAGCACCGCGATCCTGACCGAACTGACCACCGATTTGCCCGCCTGGCCGGTGCTCGATTCCTCCGGAAGCCTTGAATTTTCGTTCGGTGGGCGGCTCGAAGTGCGCGGCTCGGGCGGCGGCAATTTCCGCGGGCGGATCCCGATCAGCGTCGATTACAATTGAAGCGGTAGCGCTGGGCCGCCGGACGCACTATCTTGCCGGCCATGTCCTACTGGCGGAAACTCAATCCGGGCGGCGCCATCGCCGATTTCATTACCGTGTTCCGCGATGCGGGCCGCAACCGCTGGCGCATCTCGGTAGTGGCTGCGGCGACCACCTTCGGGATATTCTCGATCATGGCGCAGGAAAGCTGGCGCATCCCGCCGCCCAAGCCCGAGCTGACCTATATCACGACCTGGCACGCGGGCCGGAGCGATGCCGAAATCATCGCTTCGAACATCGAGAACCAGCGGATCAAGGAGGCCAAGGCCGCGCTCGCGAAGAAGAGCGAGGAAGAAATTCGCCAGATGTACAAGACGCTGGGCCGCTACTCCGGGATGGACGTCGACGCGATCGAGGCGAAAGCGCGCGCCGATGAGGCGGCGGAGAAAGCCGCCAAGCAGCAGCAGGCACCGGTTGCCGCCAATTGACGATTTGCGCTGGCTCGCTGCCGCCGCAGCGCTGGGTAACCGCGCCCGCCCACTGAGCCGCCCCAATCCTCCGGTCGGCGCGATCGTCGTCAAGCACGGCATCGTCGTGGGACGTGGCTGGACCCGGCCCGGCGGCCGCCCGCATGCCGAGGCCGAGGCGCTGGCGCAGGCTGGCGATGCCGCGCAGGGCGCAACGCTCTATGCCACGCTCGAGCCCTGCGCGCATTCCAGCCCGCGCGGCCCGGCCTGTGCCGATCTGGTCGCTGCGGCGGGGCTTGCGCGCGTGGTGATCGGCTGTGGCGATCCCGATCCGCGCACGGCAGGCGAAGGGGTCGCGCGAATCGCTGCGGCGGGAATTTCGGTCGAACTGGTGGATAGCCGGGCCTGCACGGACAGTCTCTCCGGATACCTCGCCCGTTCGCGCTTTGGCCGCCCCCATGTCACGCTCAAGCTGGCGCTATCGCAAGACTGTCGCCTCGCTCGCCCGGCGGGGGAAAGCCAGTGGCTCACGGGAGAAGTGGCGCGCGGCCACGTCCACGCCTGGCGCGCGAAGATGGACGCGATCCTGGTCGGAGCGGGTACCCACCGCGCCGACCATCCGCGGCTCGACGTGCGACTGCCGGGTATCGAAAACCTTAGCCCCGAGCGGTGGGTGCTAACCAGCGGCCCGGTCCCCGACGGCTGGCGCGCGCTCCCCGCGCCTGAAGCGATCGGCGAGATGGGCCACGCGCAATATCTGATGGTCGAAGGCGGGGCCGAAACGGCGCGCACCTTCCTCGCCGCAGGGCTGGTCGACCACATGATGCTCTACCGCGCGCCGCTGACGATCGGCGGCGCCATGCCCGCCTTGCCCGAGCTTTGCGCCGAGGCGCTCGACCAGGCGGGCGACTGGACCCGCACCGATCAGCGCCAGCTTGGCAATGACACCCTCGACGTTTACGAGCGCAACTGATGTTTACCGGAATTGTCTCCGCCATCGGCACGATCCGCGAAATCCGCAACAGCGGCGATCTCCACGCGAGTATCGCCTGCTCCTATGATCCCGCAACCATTGCCATCGGCGCGTCGATCGCCTGCTCGGGCGTGTGCCTGACGGTGGTTGCCAAGGGCGGCAGCGCTGGAGATGCCTGGTTCGCGGTCGATATTTCGGGGGAGACCGTCTCGCGCACCGTGCCGGGCATGTGGGAGGCGGGCCGTCCGCTCAACCTCGAAACCGCGCTGCGGCTGGGCGATGAGCTGGGCGGGCATATCGTCACCGGCCACGTCGATGCGGTGGGCGAGGTGCTGGGCATCTGCGCGCAAGGCGAATCGCACCGGGTGGGCATCAAGATCGGCCCCGAACTCGCGCCTTACGTGGCCGCCAAGGGCTCGATCACCGTCGATGGCGTTTCGCTGACGGTTAACGAAGTGACCGACCAGAGCGACGGCACTACCCATTTCGCGCTCAATATCATCCCGCATAGCTGGGAAGTGACCACGCTCGGCCAGCTCACGGTAGGCAGCAAGGTCAACCTTGAGATCGACGTGCTCGCGCGCTACCTCCAGCGGATGCAATCGCTTCGGGGCTGAAAGAAAAAGGGTTCACGCAGAGGCGCGGAGGAGGAAGGGGAGGCGCGAAGGTGTCTCGCTCGCGGCAAAGCCGCATTAATTTAGGGCATTGCACCAAATGCACCGTCAATCGGGGGAGCGGCTTCGCCGCACGAGATACCCCTCTGCGCCTTTGCGCTTTTCTTCTCTGCGCCTCTGCGTGAACCCTTACTTGGCTACCGCCGCCAGCGCGCTCACGAATTTGTCGATGTTGGCTGCGGTCAGCCCGGCGATGTTGATCCGGCCCGAACCCGCCATGTAAATCCCGTGCTCGCTGCGCAGCCGGAGGATTTGCTCGGGCGTCAACGGCAGCACCGAGAACAGCCCGTTCTGCCCGCCGAGCGGCGTCAGATCCACCGACCCGGCGGTCCCCGCCGCAGCCAGCTGCGCGCGGACCTGGCGCATCCGTTCGCGCATCGTCTCGAGCTCGTCGAGCCACTGCGCGGTCAGGCCCGCATCCTCCAGCACCAGGCGTACGGCGGCCGCGCCGTGATCGGGCGGCATCGACCAGTTGGCGCGCGCCAAACCATGCGCGTTGGACAGCACCGTCGCCATCTGCGCGGCGTCCGAGGTCATGAAATAGGCGGCGCCGACCCGGTCGCGGTAAAGCCCGAAATTCTTGTCGCAGCTATAGGCAACCAGCGCTTCGGGCACGGCATCCAGCACGCAGCGCAGGCCATAGGCATCGGCTTCCATCCCCGCGCCGAGCCCCTGATAGGCAAGATCGAGAACCGGCAGCAGGCCCGCCGCAGCGACCAGTCCGGCGATCTCGTCCCACTGCGCCGGGCTGTAATCGATCCCCGAGGGGTTGTGGCAGCAGCCGTGCAAGAGGATCGCATCGCCCGGGTCCGCCGCGGCAATCGCACAGCGCAGCGCGTCCATATCGACCAGGCCCGCCGTGGTGGCATGCATGAAGCCAACCAGCTCGATCCCGAGATCGCCACAGATCTGCGCATGATTGGGCCAGCTCGGCGTGCCCATCAGCACGCGGGTAATCCCGGCGCGCTTGGCCAAAGCCATCGCTAGCCGCACCGCGCCGGTGCCGCCCGGCGCCTGCATCCCCTCGATTCGGCCGCCCCGGGAAGGGTCCGTCGCGCCGAAAATATACGGCATCAGCGCATGGACGAAGCCCATATCGCCTTCGGGGCCGAGGTAGGCCTTGGAATTTTGCGCCGCCAGCAGCTTCGCCTCGGCAGCCTTGATCGCGCCGAACACCGGGGTATCGCCCTGCCCGGTGCGATAGACCCCGACCCCAAGGTCGATCTTGTCGGCGCGCGGGTCCTCGGCATGGAGCTTGATCAGCGCAAGCAGCGCATCGGCGGGCTGGGGGGCAAGGGTGGAAAGCATGCGCGCGCCACTAGCGGCGTATGCCCCATCGGGCAAGGCCGCGCCCGTCGCTAGCGGTACGTCCCCACGCCGCTGGAGTAGCTATAGCTGCAACGATTTTCCTACACGGCTGCGGCCTGCTATGGTCGCGCGGATCATGTCCATGCTTTGCCTCCCCCTCCCGGCCCCGCCCTGCCAGCGTGCAGCCGCGCTTGAAATGGGCCGGTGAAGAATGCAAACGACAGGGGACTATACGTCACGCGATACACCGTTCGAGTGTGACTTTCGTGTGACTTTACGTTCAGAACGGCAGCCATTTCTGCTTGGTCGAGAACTTCATGTAGCCGGCGTTGATCCCCAGTCGCAGACCCACGCCGACCCGGATCGGGATCAGCACCACATCGCCGCGCCGCATGTAGCTGGCGTTGAATCCGCCCAGCACATAGGCCTGCCCCTCGCCCGCCGGGAAGCGCTTGTAGAGGTCTTCCGAATTATAGAGGTTATACACCAGCACGAAAGTGTTGCCCGCGTTGGCCCCGGCGTCGAACCCGATCGACGGGCCGGTCCAGTAAACCGGGCGCTGGCCTTCGACCTTGTGGAACAGCGTGCCCGAGCCATAGCGGAGGCCGACCACAAGGGCCGCGCCGCCCTCGCGCCCGACGATATAGGCATTGGGCTCGCCCTGCTTCTTGAGGATGTCCTCGATCAGCCCGGCCAGCCCTTGCGCGCCTTTGCCGAACACACCCTCGGCGGCGCCGATCAGATCGTCCTGATGATAGGTCGCGCCCTGTGCTGCCGCCTGTGCGGGGGCGGACGACGCCTGCTGCGCAGCGGTCGCCGGGTCGGTCGAGGTTACCACCGGCTGGGTCGAGGTCGCGAAGGTCGGGTCGGTGGCGATGGATGGAGCGGGTACCGGGGTCGCAGTTGCGGTTGCCGCCGGGGCCGCGAGATCGCCGTCGATCGCCTTGTCGGGATCGACGGCCTGGACCTGCGCCCAGGCGGGAGCGGCACTCGCCATCGCCGCAGCCCCGCCCAGCGCGAGCAGCGCATTGCGGATCGTCCTGCCAATTCCCTGTGTCATAGTTCCCGTCCCGTCATTCGCCCGGCCCCGCAAATGCGGTGCGCAGGGCGCTCCGCCGCCACCAGAATCAAGTCGTGGCGGCGCGGCAATGAACCGGCGATGAGTCGAGTCGGAAATGCGCCCAAGCGAGTCGGTTTGCGCCGCGAAGCGATTCCGCACGGCGCGCGCTGCACCCCCTTGCCGCTCTCCGCACCCGCCGCTATAGGCCGCGCTCGCTGCTGCGATCCGGAGACGTGGGTGAGTGGCTGAAACCAACGGTTTGCTAAACCGTCGTACTGGTAAATCCGGTACCGAGGGTTCGAATCCCTCCGTCTCCGCCAATTCCGGGTGTCTGGTAACTGGCAACTTCGGGCACCGATCCGCCCGCAAATATGGTGAGCCCTGCTGGGTTCGAACCAGCGACCTACTGATTAAAAGTCAGTTGCTCTACCGACTGAGCTAAGGGCCCGCACTTGGGGGGTGTCACCTAGGCAGGGGGCGGGGCCGGGTCAAGCGTGCACGTATCTGGCGCAGCGTCAGTCCGGTCAGCGGATCGCGCCAGTCGGCGGCGATGGCGCAGGCGGGTTGCAGCACGAAGTCGCGGGTGCGAAATTGCGGGTGCGGGATGGTGAGCGCCGCGCTCGACCAGCCGCCGCGCTCCCACAGCACGATGTCGAGATCGAGCACCCGCGCGGTCCAGCGCTGACCGCCCCGGCGACGACCGAAGCGCTGCTCCACCTGCTGCAACCGGGCAAGCAGCTCTTCGGGCGCTAAGGCGGCTGTCACCACCACTGCGCCATTGGCATAGCGCCGCCGCGACGGTCCGAGCGGCGCGGTGACGGTTATCGGTGCCTCGCAAATGATGGTGACGCCTTCCTCCACCAGCGCATCGAGCGCCGCGCGCAGGATTTGGCGCGGGTGGCCGAAGCGGTGGTGGCGCATGTTCGAGCCCAGCGCGATCAGGTAGCGCTGCTGGCGCGCCATCAGATGTCCTGGCTGATCCGCGTGTAAAGCTCGGGCCGCCGATCGCGAAAGAAGCCCATGCCGGCGCGGTGCCTGGCCGCGCGGGCCAGGTCGATCGTAGCGATGAGCACGCCGCTGTCATCCGCGCCGCACTCGTCCAACAAATCGCCCCATTCGTCGGCGATGAAGCTGTGGCCATAGAATGTCTGCGCCTCCTCCGTCCCGATCCGGTTGGCGGCCACCACCGGCATGCAGTTGGATACGGCATGCCCCTGCATCGCGCGGCGCCACATCCGGCTGGTGTCCAGCTCGGCGTCATAGGGCTCGCTGCCGATTGCGGTGGGATAAAACAGCAGTTCCGCACCCATCAACGCCATGACCCGCGCGCTTTCGGGATACCACTGGTCCCAGCAGATCCCGACACCGATCCGTACGGTTCCGGTGGAGGTTGGGACATCCCATACCTTGAAGCCGTCGTTGCCGGCGCGAAAATAGTACTTCTCCTCATAGCCCGGCCCGTCGGGAATGTGGCTTTTGCGATAGGTGCCCATGATCGCGCCGTCGGGGCCGATCATCGCCATCGTGTTGTAATAGTGGTGGCCATCGCGCTCAAAAAAGCTGGTCGGAATGGCAATATTGAGCTTCGCCGCCAGCGCCTGCATCGCCAGGACCGAGGGGTGCTCGGCGGTCGGACGCGCGAGTGCGAACAGCGCCTCGTCCTCGACCTTGCAGAAATAGGGCCCGGAAAGCAGCTCGGGCGGCAACACGATCTGTGCGCCCTGCCCCGCCGCGCGTTCGACCAACGCGCCCACCGCAGCGATGTTCTCGGCCTCTTCGGCGGAACCCAGCGCGAGCTGCAGCGCGGCGACGGTGATACTGCTCATGCCTGCTGCTCTATTTCTCCGTCAGCGCGAAGTCCACCTGTACCGCCACGCGGGTGCGGGTAGTGCCGGGACGGATCGAAGGCGGCGGCGGTGGGGCGACCGGCGTGGGTGCAGACTGCGCCATCGCATCCGCCGCCTCATAGGATATCGGCATCGGATAACCGCTCTGGCCGCCGTCGCGGATCGACAACACGCGGCTGATTTCCATACCGGCGGCCTCGGCATAGGCTTCGGCGCGCGTCCGCGCGGCGCGGTAAGCGGCGATATAGGCGCCGCGATTGGCCTTTTCGGGATCGGCGATCTGCAGCGACGGGCCCGACAGGATGTTCGCCCCTGCCGTGGTTGCGGCAGCCACCGCCTCGCCCGCTTTGGGGACATCGAGGAGTCGCACGCCAAGGATATTACTCGCCTGAAACTGCCCCTTGCGCGAGCCATAGTCGATCCGTCTGATCGACAAATTGCGCGTCTGAATATCCTTGGCCGCGGCCCCGAACTCTTCAAGCGCCTTGGCAATGTCGGCGGCCTTGCGGCTGTTGGCGTCGCTCGCCGCCTTGGCATTGGCCCCGAAGCTTTCCACTCCGATCTCGATTGTTGCGACATCGGGCACCGCTTCGGCCTCGCCGCTGGCGGAGAG
This sequence comes from Novosphingobium sp., assembly GCA_031421295.1. Classification (GTDB taxonomy): domain Bacteria; phylum Pseudomonadota; class Alphaproteobacteria; order Sphingomonadales; family Sphingomonadaceae; genus Novosphingobium. The sequence goes on along the minus strand of JANOOJ010000171.1, from coordinate 4,345 downwards.
CGACAGCAGCGTTTCATCGTGATCGACCCGCAATGGATTGGTTCGATCGCCGGACCCGCCGCACCCTGCGAGCGCGATCAGGGCGGCGGCAGGAAGCAGCGCGCGCATCACGGCCGCTTGCGGAACAGCAGGGTCATCCGGTCGCTCTCGCCGATCGCCTGGAGCCGGGTCTTGTCGGCCTCGGCCACGTTGCGCAGCACCGGTGGCAGGGTCCAGACGCCTTCACGATGGTTGGCCGGATCGGCGCGATTGGCGTTGGCCTCGCTCCGGCCCATGAACTCGAACCCGTTGATTTCCATGAAGTGGATCAGGTCCATCTCGCGCAGATAGCCCTTCGAGCCGTCGGTAAAGCTGTAGGGCGCGTCGGCCCTGGCGCGGTGCTGTTCGATCCCGATCATGCCGCCGGGCTTGAGCAGATCGCGCATCGCCTTGATTTCCCGGTCGGCGATATTCCAACGCAGCAAATTGTGCATCATCCGCATCACCAGAATACGATCGAAGCTTTCCTTCTCGCCTGCGGGGACTGCATCGAGGGCAAAGGCCGCAAAGCGATCGGCCGGGAGCCCCGACCAGCCCGCGACCTCGGCGGGATACTTGGTTACCCCTGCGCGGATTCCGGTCTGCGCGGTCGCGCTGAAGGGTCCCGAGGTCGGATCGAAATAGAGCCCGACGAGTTTGCCGCGCGGGCCGAGGTAGAGCCCGAGCAGCCGCGAATACCAGCCGCCGCCGGGGGCATATTCGCCGACTTTCATCTCAGGGGTGACCTGGAAGAAGGCGAGGGTCTGGTCGGGGCGGCGAAAGCGGTCGCGCGCGCGGTCTTCGGCGCGGCTGGGATGCGCGACGGCGGCGGCCAGCGCAGGATTGATCCTGACGGATTTCGCCGGGGCCATCCGGTCGTGATGATCGCGCTGCGCGCTGGCGAGCATGGGCGTCGCCAGCGCAGCGGCGGCGGCAAGCAAGAGCAGTGGCTTCATGGGCTTCATGGTTCTCTCCCGGGGATTGAATGCGCATAACCTAGCGGGCGCTCGTGCGATGACAAGCGCGCAGGCAGTGCCTATCTGTCATCCGGAAGATTGGAAGGATGATAATGGCAAAGGCGATTTTCGCAGGCGGATGCTTCTGGTGCGTCGAAGCGGTGTTCCGTTCGATCGACGGAGTGAGTGCGGTCGAGAGCGGCTATATCGGCGGTGCGGCGGCCGATCCCACCTACAAGCAGGTGTGCGGCGGACAGACCGGACATGCCGAGGCGATCCGGATCGAATTCGATCCCGAGGTGGTGTCCTACGCCGACCTGCTCGACATCCATATGGCCACGCACGACCCCAGCCAGCTCAACCGCCAAGGCAACGATGTCGGTACGCAGTACCGCTCGGCGCTGTTTCCGCTCGATGACGAACAACGCACCGAAGCCGAAGCCGGGATCGCGCGGTGGAATGCCGGTCATGGAGGTGGCGCAGTAACCACCATCGAGGGCCCGGAGACCTGGTATCCGGGCGAGGATTATCATCAGGGATACTGGGAGGGCGAAGGCCAGCGCAATCCCTATTGCCTCGCGGTAATCCCGCCCAAGCTGGCCAAATTGCAGAAGGGCTTTGCGGAGAAGCTGAAGGCCTAGCTCCCACCACTCACGACCTTGCTGGACCGAACGTGTCCAGTGAGGTCCTCTGGATAGAAGTACACCGGGCGCAAGTCGCCAGCGGCGTAACGCTGGGCCTGATCGTTGAAGTGCGGTGAAGCGGGGTCGCTGCTGAGGCCCCCGGCGGTCACCGCTCGGGCGCGCACCCGGGGGCCGAACTCGACCGCCGCCACGAAGCTGTTGCCGTAGGTGCCATAATAGCGCTTCGTACCCGGATAGCGCTGCGATCCGAACGCCGCGAGCGAGCCCCAGTTGGCCGAGGCGAACGGCACCGGGGTGCTGGGCCGGGCATCGTCGAAGCTCTGCATAATCGCGCCGTCGTTGCGCTGAAAGCGATTGATTTCACTCCACGGCACTTGCCACGTGCCGAAATCGGCCTTGAGCCGGGCCATGGCCTCATCGAGCGCGGCGAGCTTCTGTTCGTCGCTGGCCTGCGTCGCCATCCAAGCCTGCACGGTGGTGCGCTGCGCCATCGCGGGCTCTGCGCCCTTGGCCCACAGCGCCTCGGCCCAGAACACCGCGAGGCTGGTTTCGGTCGAACTCAGACTCCAGCGGCAGTCCCATTTGCCAAGCAGCGCCACGGCCGGATCGCGGGCGGGATCGGGCGACTTTGCCTCAGCGGCGACGAGGCCGGGGATCAGCTCGGCGAACAGCGGCAGCCACGGATCGTAGGCGGCGCTGACCAATCCTTCCAGCGTGAAGCGCGGCGTGGCGGAGAGCACGCGGATCGCATGCGGCGTACGCGGCTGCTGGCCGACGCTATCGAGATAGCGCGGGTAAGCCGACTGTTTCGGGCTGTCCTTGCCCGCAGCCCACCACGGCCCGTCGTTGACGTTCATCGCCCAACCGTTCGCTGGATTGACCACCTCCGGCAGCGTCGCGAGGGCATGAAACCCCTGCCAGTCGGTCGCGGGATCGCTACCATCGACTGGGAGGGTGTAGTCGAACCGGTCCTCACGGCGCGGCATGAATTGCGGCATGAACAGCGCAACCTCGCCCTTGCTGTCGGCGAACAGCGTGTTGTTCGAGGAATTGGCCTTGAGCGCGGCGACCTTGCGGAAGCCAGCGATGTCGCTAACTTTGGTGCGCAGGAAGCTCTGCTGGAGCGCCGCAACCGGGCGGTTCATCAAGGCGACCGCGATCCACTTGTCGCCCTCGGCGCGGACGACCGGGCCGTGATGGGTGGCGTAGGTGGTGAAAGTACGGCTGGCCGAGGTGCCATCGGGCTTGCGGTAGGGCAGCGTGATCGACCGAACCTGCACGGCGCGCTGCTGCTTCCCGTAATGATAGGTAAACCCACCTGCGGCAGGCGTGACCGTCACGGCAAATTCGTCGATATTGTCGACCTTGCTTGAGGTGTGCATCCACCCGGCTTGGGCATTGAACCCCTGGTAGATGAAGAACTGGCCCCAGGTCGCCGCGCCATAAGCGTTGAGGCCCTGCCCGCTGGTGACCTGCTGTTCGGACCGGAAGAAGAAGCTGGTGTGGGGGTTGATCAGCAGCAAGGCATGTCCGCTGGCGCTGCGCGAGGGGGCGATCACGAACCCGTTCGAGCCGAGCGGTTCGCGCGGCAGCAGCCCGCGCTCCTCGGCGGTCATCGCGATCGTGCGATGCTCGTAAAACGCCTGCAACTGGCTGAGCGCCACACTCTCGATATCGCCGCCGATGCTGCCTTCGGAAAAGCTCAGCGCCATCCACGGATCGAACCTCGTGATGACCTTGGGCTTTACCGCCGGGTGATCGGCAAGATACTGATTAAGCCCCGCCGCCCAGGCCTGCATCAACGTGCGCAGCCACGGAGGACTTTTCCCGTATTGCGCTTTCAGATCGGCGGGATCGATCCACAGTCGCTGGCGGAGGTCTTGCCAGAGGAGCGCTTCGCCCTCCGCCTCCGCCCGGCGACCAAGCGCGGTGAGGTAGTTGATCTCGATCCGGTTGAAGTCGTCCTCGGCCTGGGCGTAGATCATCCCGAACACCGCATCGGCGTCGGTCTGGCCGGTAATATGGGCAACCCCCCAATCGTCACGCTTGATCTCGGCGCGGTAGGGGGCGGCGAGCGCGGGGGTGGCAAGCGCCAGCGTAAGGGCGATCAGACAATATCGGCGCATACGAACTTCCCGGATGGTCACTTGTGAATGTGCCAGTAATGCTATCGTGGGAGCAAGCGCGTTGTCAGCCTTTGCGCCAGCGCGCGATAAAGAATCCGTCGAGACCCCCGTGCTCAGCCAACATGCCGGGATCAGTGCGGAGATGGCCGTAGGCGGTCGGTATTAGCCCGGCCGGAAGTTCCTCGGCGCGGATCGGATCGGGGGTGAGCGTGACGGCCGCAACCTGCGCCTCGCCTTCCTCGGGTTCGAGCGAGCACACGGCATAGACCAGCCGCCCGCGCGGTGAGACCCAGCGTTTGGCGTCGGCGAGCAGCCGCTCTTGCAGCTCGGCCATCTCGTCGATCTGGGTCCGCGTGATGCGGTGGAGCACGTCGGGATGCCGGCGGCAGGTGCCGGTGGCGGTGCAGGGCGCGTCCAGCAACACCGCATCATAAGTGCTGTCCGGTTCCCAGCTCAGGGCATTGCCGTGCACGAGCTTGGCGGTCAGGCCGGTACGGGCAAGGTTCGCCTGCATCCGTTCGAGCCGCTTGGCGCTGCTGTCGAGCGCGGTCACTTGCCAGCCCGCTGCCGCCAATTGCATGGTCTTGCCGCCCGGCGCAGC
>JANOOJ010000170.1:0-5793 GCA_031421295.1 Novosphingobium sp. | reverse complement strand
CGGTCGGTAAAGGGGCGCACCAGATGCGGCACGATGAGGCCGACGAAGCCGATAATCCCCGCCACCGCGACCCCCGCGCCCACGGTCAGCCCGATCCCGCCGATCAGCAGCAGCTGCAAGCGCCGCGGATCGAGCGCGAGCGAACGCGCCGCGGTCTCACCCAGGGTCAGCGCATCGAGTCCCCGCCCGGCGAGGGCCAGCAGCGCCAGCCCGGCGAGCGTCAGCGGCGCGGCAATCCACACCTCGCGCCAGCCGCGATCGGTCAGCGCGCCCATCAGCCAGGTGACGATTTCGCTCAGCGCGAACGGGGTGGGCGACAGGCTGATCGCCAGGCTCATCAGCGCGCCCGCGAGGCTGGCGATCATCATTCCCGCCAGCGTGAACAGCGCCACCCCGCCGCTGCGGCCGGCGATCAGCGAGAGCAAAGCCATCGCCCCGCCTGCGCCGATCAGCGCGAACAGTGGCAACAGATAGGGCGAGGCCGCATAGCCGGTCCACAGGCTCAGCACCGCCCCCAGCGCTGCGCCCGGGGCGATCCCGAACAGCCCCGGATCGGCCAGCGGATTGCGCAGATAACCCTGCATCGCCGCCCCCGCCCCGCCGAGGCCAGCCCCGACGATCACCGCCAATAGCGCGCGCGGCAGGCGCAATTCGCCGAGGATGATCGCCGCATTGGGAACCGCGGGGTGCAACGGATCGATCCACACCCGTCCGGCAAGCAGCGACAGCGGGATGGCGATTGCGAGCGCGATGAGGAGGAGGGGAACAGGGCGGGTCATGGCGCGGGTCCTTCGAGACGCGTACCGGGCTTCGCCTCTCCGCTTCGCTCCGGGCTCTGTCCGGTCCGCTCCTCAGGACGAACGGTTTTTTGAAAAGGCCGCTCATCCTGAGGAGGGGCTGAGCTTGTCGAAGACCCGTCTCGAAGGGCCGCCAACCGCCCCACCGCGCGAACAATCGTTGGCCCACCACACCACAATAGCGCGGGATCGAGCCGCTCTCGCCGCGTGGTCTTGAGCCCGGCCACAGCAGGATGCGCCAGCAAGCGGTCCTCGTCGGCGCGTCCCTCGCCGGTCGCCAGAATAAGTTCCGGAGGATCAGCGAGCATCGCCTCGAGCGGCAGCACATCGGCCTGCCCCAGCCCGCGCGCGGCGGCGAAATTGGCGAAGCCGGTGCGGCGCAGCAGCTCGGCGATCAGCGTGCCGTCACCCGGGACCATCCCGCCCGATTGCCAGACCACGGTGGTGATCGGCCTGGCGCCCAGCGGCGGCGCGGCCTGCGTCAACGCCGACTCGATCCGCGCGATCAAAGCCTCGCCGCGTGCGGGATGCCCGGCCAGTCTGGCGAGTGCACGAATTTGCGCCTCGCTCTCGGCCACGGTCGAGGCAATCGGCAGCTGCTCGAGCCGCAAGCCAAGTCCGTCAAGCGCCCCGACCGTTGCGGGACTCATGAAATTGCCCGAGACGACCACATCGGGCCGCAGCGCCAGCACCTCCTCGGCCGAGCCGCTTACGGTGCGGAACCGGCGGGCCGTTGCGAGGTCCATCGAGCTCGACGCCCGCGAGTGGCTGTAATGCGAAATCGCCAGCAGCTGCGCCGGATTGGCCACCTCGGCGAGGATCGCATCGGTGCAGGGATTGAGGCTGACGATGGTGGGCCCTTCGACAAGCTCAGGATGAGCGGGACGCGGCACTTCCTGCGGTGGCGGGGCGGAGCATGAAACGAGAAGGAGCGGCAGCATAATCCTCCCCGAGCTTGCTCGGGGAGGTGGCAGCGCGAAGCGCTGACGGAGGGGTTTTGCGCGACCTCCCCTCCACCACGCCGACTGCGTCGACGCGGTCCCCCTCCCCGAGACCAGCTCGGGGAGGATTTTGCACGGCCTCAAAACCGCACCCTCATCCCGGCATAGGCGGCGCGGCCCGACGTGCCGTAGCCTGCGGCAGTTTCGTAACGCACATTCCCCACGTTTTCGATCCGTGCAAACAGATCGAGGGTGCGTTGCGTCGAACTGTCGAGCAGCAGCACCGGGCGGCTGGCGCGCAAGGTCAGCAGAGCGTGGCCCTCGATTGGGACAAAGTTGCCCGCATCGTCGAAGCTGTCTCCGACCAGCCGCAGATCCGCACCCAGCGTGGTGGTGAACAGGCGGCGGGCATCGACGGTCCAATCGCCCGAGAGGCTCAGGGCATGGCGCGGTCGCCTTGCGAGATCCTTGCCACTCGCACGGTTGACCGCTTTGACATAGCTGTAGGCCGCACGAAGTTGCACCGGCCAGTGACCCTGCGTCGCGCTTTCGAAGCGGATGTTTCCTTCGAGCTCAAACCCCTCGACTCGCGCGCTGCGGACATTGTCGTAGGTGCCAAAGGGCCGCCCGGCACAGATCGCAGCGGCCGATCCGAAACACGAGACGAAATCGATCAGGTCGTAGCTGTCGCGGCGGAAGGCGGTCAGCGCAAAGTGCGTGCGGCTGTTGCGGTTGCCGTGCTCAAGCCCGGCATCGAAGCTGCGGCTGCGCTCGGGCATCAGCGCGGCATTGCCAAAATCGGACAGCAGCTGGAACAGCGTGGGCGTCTTGAAGCCTTCGCCATAGCTGGCGCGGAGCCGCCAGTCGTCGGACAGGGCGACACTGCCGTTGGCACCCAGCGTCCAGGCATCGCCGAAGCGGTCGTGGTGATCGTAGCGGACCCCGCCCGACAGGCTGGCGTCGTACTCGTAGTAGCCCAGCAGGGCGTGAACGCTGGTCTGCGCCGCGCGCTTTTGCGCCTCGAAGGTGGAGGAGAAGCGCGTCCATTCGCGGTCGGCCCCGAAATCGAGCCGGAATTCAGCGGGCAGCCGTGCCACACCGGTCAATTCCGCGCGTTCGCTGCGGCCATAGGTGGTATAGCTGCTGGCCGTTCCGTAGGTCGGATCGAATAGGTCGCGCCGTGTATCCGACAGGCTGAACCCGGCGGCCAGATCGATCGTGTCGCCGGTGAACTCAGCCCCGGCGCGGCCCGAGACTTCGCGGGTGTCCTGATATTCAGGCGTATCGGCAAAGCTGTAGAGCGGCGCGGGAAAACCGTCGATGTTTAGCCGGCCCTCAGCGTAGCGGCCATTGGCGACCAGCGCGAACCGCCCGAATTCGGCACGGCCCTTGCCGGCGACCTGCCATTGCCGGAAGCCATCGGGCTCGGTGCCGCTGGCCGCGGCCGAAATCCCGTCGCTGTCATGGAAGCTGGCCGACAGACTGGCGCTATAGCTGTCGCGCTTGAGACCTGCTGCGGCGGTGGCGTAGACAGTATCGTGCGCGCCGTACTCCGCCGAGGCGGCAACCCCGTCGAGCGCGGCGGTGGTCAGCGCCAGCACCCCGCCGATCGCCTGGCTGCCCCACGCGACGCTGTTCGAGCCGCGCAGCAGATCGGCGCGCTCGATGGTTCCGGCCAGCACATTGCCCAGATCGAACCCGCCCCCCGGCGCGGCGACATCAGCGGTGCGCACGCCGTCGACCACGACCAGCAATTGCTCGGCCTCGGCCCCGCGCACGCGGAGCCCGGTGAACCCGCCCGGCCCGCCGTTGCGGGTGAGCGTGACGCCGGGCAGGCGTTCGAGCGCGCGGGTCAGGTCCGGACCCTGGATCGAACGCAGTTCTTTTGAATCGATCACGCTGATCGACTGGCCGCTGGCGCCAATCGCAAGTCTCGACCCGGTGGCAAGCACGGTGATGCCGGTCTCGATCGGCCGCATGACCGGAACACAGCAGGAGCCGTCATCCCCGCTGTCTTGGTCCTGCGCCCAGGCGGGCGAGGCCAAACCGATCAAACTCAGCAAAAACAGATATTTCACAGGCAATCCTCCAGTCACAAGCGAACGCCGCTCGCGGCCGGAGCACGCGGAATTGCGCGCGTCCTGCTTACACCCGGTACACCCCGCCCGGCTGCGGAACGACCGTCACCGGCAGGTCTCCTGGCTCCCGGATCGACGCTTGTCCCCGCCTTCCCGATCCGAAGATCAGTGGCATGCTGAGAACCAGCTCCCCGGTCACAGTTGCGGGGGCAGCGCGGGATTTTCAGCCCGCTTCCCTCTTAGGTCCGGTTTCAAGTGGACACCCATGACGTGACGCAGCGCATAGGCCGGAGCGTGGCGGAGAGCAAGCCAGAGCCGGGCGTGAGCCATGTTGGCGCGATGCACAAGGTTTTCTGTCCCGTCTATCCTGAGCCTGTCGAAGGACTGTCCTTGCTGGGCTGGACGCACCGGCCCGAAGACAAGTGCAGTGCTTCGACAAGCTCAGCATGGACGGGGTCGATTTAAGTCGCCGGTGTGCTGCCATCGCCGATTTCTTAACCGCTTAAGCCTATCGCGCAGGCTCGTCCCGCTTCGATACGCCGCCGAATGCGCGGCTGCGGTGCGGCGCGATCCGGACTACGCGCCGAAGCGCGCCCAGATGAAAGGACCCGATGAACCCGCTGCCCCTCCTTGCATTCGAGCCGCGCCCGCGTGAATTCTCCGCGCGCCTATCGCGGCGGCGGGTGCGAACGCTGGGTGAGCGGGGTCGGCGGCGACATCTGGGGCGGCGCGCGCTGATCCTGCTCGCCGCAGTGGCAGTCCCGGCCTTCGCCGCGCCCGAGGGCTGGAGCGGGTTCGTCATCGGCGCAAATTTCGAGATAGGGGGGGCAGGCCGCGCGCAAGTGCAGCTCGAACCGATGCCGTTCGAACAGCCCGGCAACAGCTTCCCCGGCTCGGCGTTCTACTATCTCGCCCCCGACGCGCCCGCGCCGCTGCTCGATTCCTCGGCGCATTGGGACAGCGCCGAGCCACTCGGCGGCCCGGTCGCCCGCGCGCTGCGTGCCGCCGGAACCCCGCTCGACCGGACCCGCGCGCTGCAATGCCTGACCGCTGCGGTCTATTACGAGGCGGCCAGCGAACCCGACGCCGGGCAGGCCGCCGTCGCCCAGGTCGTGCTCAATCGCGTCGCGCATCCCGCCTATCCCAACACGGTCTGCGGGGTGGTTTACCAGGGCTCTGAACGCACGACCGGATGCCAGTTCAGCTTCACTTGCGACGGCAGCCTCGCCCGCGTTCCCAGCCGGTTCTTCTGGCAGCGCGCGGAGAGTGTCGCGCGCGCCGCGCTGGCCGGGTTCGTCTATACCCCGGTCAGCCTCGCCACCCATTACCACACCATCGCGGTGCATCCCTATTGGGCCCCGAGCCTCAATTTTCTGGGCACGATCGGCGCGCACCGGTTTTACAGTTTCCGTGGGCCAGCCGGTGCTTCGGGCACGTTCCGCGACGCCTATTTCGGCGGCGAGCCGATCGCCGCGCCGCATGCCCGCAGCGCGAGCGCGGCCACCCCAGACCCCGCGCTCGATCCGCTGGCGGTCCAGCGCGCCTATGACGAAGGGCTGCGCAAGGCGCAGGCGGGTGCGGTTGCACCGACCATGAGCGGATTCGCCCCGATCCGCGCCGCGCCCGCCCCCACCTATTCGGCCGAGCTGCAAGCGCGCGGCGGCGAGACGCTGTATCGCGGCGAGAAGCTGCCCGAGGCGACCGGAATTCGCCCCGAATATCAGAACAGCGGCAAGTGGATCACCCAGCCGGGAACTTGATGACCGGGTGCGGTGACCCGAACCCTGAATGCCCCTCCCCATTGGGGCCTGAATACCCCTCCCCGTCGGGGAGGGGTTGGGGTGGGGGCACCACACCAGCGTGGACGCGGGGGCTTACGGCCGCGCGCCCCCACCCCCGGCCACCCCCGCGGGGGGGGGGGGTATTTTTCGGAAGGGACGCGGTGGTATCACGCCCCCCCAACCGCCTGGTTTATCC
>JANOOJ010000169.1:0-2564 GCA_031421295.1 Novosphingobium sp. | reverse complement strand
CGAGGTTCGATTTTTCGGTCGTGGTGCAGGGGGGCTGAACGACAAGTTGCGCCAGCAGGCGGTCATCCAGGTCGGCCACGCCTACGCCTGGCTCACCGCTGCCCTGGGTGACAAGAACTGGCTGGTCGGCAATACATTCGGCCGGGCGGATCTGTCGGCGATACCGATCGTGTCTGCGTTCATTGTGCATGGCATTCCGCCCGCACCCCATAGCCCCCTGGCGAAGTGGATGGAGCGGGCGCATCAACGGCCATCGGTTGCAAAAACCACTGAAGAATCTCTAGCGGTTGTACCGTTGCTTGAAGCCCTGGAGGAGGCAGTGGGCGATAACTCGTTCAAGCGCCACTATCGCGATCATCGGCTTGAATGGATGGTACGCAGCGGCGGTCTCGAGGTGCTCTTGGACGGCCTGGCCAAAGGCAATATTCGCTTCACCGATACCGAGCAGTTCTTGCCTTGAGCGACGATAAATATCCGGTGGGCGATGCAAGGTGCTTGGTAGACCCGGAACTCTTGCCGTTCCTGGACCAATATCCTCGTTATGACCTCACCGACGCGTTGCTGCCGCAAATCCGCGCTGGCTTACTTGAAAGAATGGGCGCGGCGCGCACATCGACAGCTTATCCAGACATCGAATGTTATGAACAGCGAATACCGGGGTGTGACGGCGATCCTGACGTGCGCCTGTTGATCTACGAGCCGCCGACCCGAGCACGTCGCCCGGCCTTGCTGCACATTCACGCTGGCGGGCATGTCATGGGGCTGCCCGAGATGACCGATGCACAGCATCGCCGCTTTGCCCATGACATCGGCTGTGTTGTTGTATCGGTCGACTATCGTTTGGCACCCGAGCATCCGTATCCGGCAGGTCTGCATGACTGTCTGGCAGCGCTGCGGTGGTTGCACGCCAGCGCGGGGCAACTTGCTGTCAATCCTGCTTTTATTGGCATTGCCGGCGAAAGTGCAGGTGCGGGCATGGCAGTTGGGCTGGCCTTGCTGGTGCGGGATCAAAAGGAATGCTCCATCAAATATTTGTCGCTTGTCGCGCCGATGCTGGATGATCGCACGGGATCGAGCGACGAATTGCATCTGCGCTCACAAGATTTGAGCTGGTCGCGCGGGTCCAATCAATTCGGCTGGAGCGCGCTGTTGCCCACGATCGGCGCGACAGCACCGGGCGTTTATGCCGCCCCCGCGCGTGCAGCATCGTATGCCGGACTACCTGACACCTTCATCTCCGTCGGCAGTCTTGATCTCTTTGCGCAGGAAAATCTGGCCTTCGCAGCGCGGCTGATGCAGGATAATGTCGGCGTTGAGATGCATCTCTATCCCGGTGCCTATCACGGTTTTGATCGGGTTCCGGAAGCTCAATTGTCGCAGCAATTCGTGATGGACCGGAGCCGTGCGCTCAGACGCGCGATCGGGCCGATAGCCTGATCTGCGTTTTGCCATTGCGGCGAAGGTTCGTGCTCAACAACAGCTTTGTTGCCCTTGTGATGACGGAGAAACCGAGATGACACAGCAGCCACCACATCCGAGCGCACTTCTAAACATGTTCGTTGGCGAGGCAGACGCAACCGACGAACGCCTGTGGGTTCCTACAGGCGAAGGCGTTGCTCTTCGTCCGCTCTTCCTTTGCGCCTCGCAAGGATATTGGACCACGGTGGCCAGGGTGCGCCGATCGGGCGTCATCACTCGCCATCGCCATGTTGGCGCGGTGCATGCCCACACCCTCAAGGGCAGCTGGCGCTATCTTGAATATGATTGGGTTGCACAGCCCGGCAGCTACATCTTCGAGCCGCCGGGGGATGTTCACACCCTGGTCGTCGATGCAGACGCGGGTGAGATGATGACGATTTTCCAAATTCACGGAGCGATGGTTCATCTTGACGAGGCAGGTGCCGTGACAGGGGTGGAAGATGTCTTCACCCGCATCGACCAGTGCCGCAAGCATTACGAGTCCGTTGGCCTCGGCGGCGATACTGTCGATCAGTTCATCCGCTAGGCAGCGAAAAAGGGAGACCACCAAGCCCGCCAGCCCGACCGACCTGATCATCCACCAATACACCCACGAACCGGCCTTTTCGGTCAAGACCCGGCTGATGCTGGGCTTCAAGAACGCCGAATGGTTCGCGGTCAACCACTCGACGATCCTGCCCAAACCCGATCTGACCCCGCTGACCGCGGGCTATCGCCAGATCCCGGTGGCCCAGGTCGGAGCGGACATTTACTGCAGCACCGAGCTGGTGATGGACCTGCTCGAAGCGCGAATTCCCCAGCCTTCGCTCACCCGCAACAGCGGCGCCGGACTGGGACGCGGCCTGGCCTACTGGGCTGAAGACAACCTGTTCTGGCTGAACGTGCTGATCGTTTGCGGTTCGGACTTCGAAGCAGCCAAGCGCGAGGATTTCAATGAGGACCGGCGCAAGATGCTGCCTGGGGTCTACGATCCCGAAGCGATGAAAGCGGCGCTACCCGGCAATATCCAGCTGCTGCGCGCGCAGCTCGATCTGATCGAACGCCAACTGGCGGACGGCCGGCCCTTCATGCTGGGCGAGACGTCC
>JANOOJ010000168.1:0-2802 GCA_031421295.1 Novosphingobium sp. | reverse complement strand
TCGCGGACATCGCCGGCGGGCGGCGCGGCATAGAACTTGTCGATCATCGCGCCGACCTTCTCCTGCTGCGCCGCACCGGTCAAGCCGATTGCCTCGGCCGAGAGCTTGAGCCGCTTGTGACCCGGCAGGCAGACGATCTGTGCGGGATCAGACAGGTCGAGCACCAGCGTATCGTCGCAGAACATCGGCAGGCCAAGAGTTCCCAGCGCGGCAATCAGCGTCGATTTGCCCGCGCCGCTCGGCCCGGTGAAAGCGAAAACTTCGCCCCCATGCGCCACCGCCGAGGCATGGATCGGCAAAAAGCCATTGATGCTCGCCACGGCGGCATAGACGCTCCCGTTCAGCCACAGCGCCTCTTCGGCGGGGTCGGGATTAGCGGGCCGTTCGATCCGAATCCCCTCGCCCAATTCGTAGAGATACCGGTAGCCGCTATCGCTGTGCAGCAGGTAGCTCGCGCCCATGATGCGACTTTGTCCCGGCCCGACCTCGACTTCGCCAAGCACCGGGGGAACGGGCGAGTAGGTAACGCGGGTTTCCTTGGCCAGCAAGCGCATCGCGGCGCGCGAAGAAGCAAACTCGGCCATTCCGGCGGGCTGTGCCGGGCCGGCCCGGCAGCGTCAATCTCCGGCCCGACGCACCGAACCGAGATACTGTGTGGAAAACGCGCCATTGCGCTTGTCCCCCCCAGATGTGGTGGGTAAGCGCCTTCCAAGGGAGCCTGATCCAGCTCATGCCCGCGCCGCTCATTTCACCCTCGATCCTGTCAGCCGATTTCGCTCGTCTGGGCGAGGAAGTCCGCGCGGTCGATGCCGCCGGGGCGGACTGGATCCATGTCGATGTGATGGACGGGCATTTCGTCCCCAACATCACCATCGGCCCGGGGGTGGTGAAAGCGCTGCGCTCGCACACCGCCAAGCCGCTCGACGTCCATCTGATGATTTCGCCGGTCGATGGCTTCCTCGAAGCCTTCGCCGAGGCGGGCGCGGATATCATTACGATCCATCCCGAAGCCGGACCGCACGCCCACCGCACGGTGCAGGCAATCAAGGGGCTGGGCAAGCTCGCGGGCATCTCGCTCAATCCGGCGACCCCGGCCAAGATGCTCGATTATCTGATCGACGACATCGATCTGGTGCTGGTGATGAGCGTCAACCCCGGCTTTGGCGGGCAAAGCTTCATCTCCAGCCAGCGCAGGAAAATCGAAGCGGTCCGCAAGATGATCGACAAGACCGGTCGCGATATCCGGCTCGAGGTCGATGGCGGGGTCGATGTCGAAACCGCGCGCCAATGCGTTTCCGCAGGCGCCGATGTGCTGGTCGCCGGAACCGCGACCTTCCGCGGCGGGCCCGAGCGCTATGCCGCGAATATCGCCGCGCTCAAGGGGCTGGGCTAGCTTGTGGCCGATGCCGCCGCCGCCGTCCGGCCACTGTCCGTCGCTCCTGCTGAAGGCATGGCGATCCCCATGAGAGTGTCCGGCGGGGACGCGATGATCGATCCCGCAGCGCAGCCCGACCGCGCCGCCGAATTGATCGAGCCCGGCCGCGCGCTGGCGCTGGCCGATTTTTCGCCGCCCTCGGTGGGTGCGGGCGAGCGGCTGATCCGGCTTGCCTACCGGATGGGGGTGCCCGGCTCGATGCTGACCGCACCGTTTGCCAAGACCGCGCGCCCGCGCCTGCTCGCGACCGTCGCCAATCCGCTGCCCGGCAACAAGGTCGGCGGCACTGCCTTGCGCGCCGGGCATTTCCTGCTGCACGGGGTCAAATCGCCGATCGCGCAGGTCGATTTCGGCGGTGCGGCGCGGCTGACCCCGCCGTTCGAGCGGCTGGTGCATGGCTTCGGCTGGCTCGCCGATCTTGAGGCGAGCGGTGCGCGTGAACAGGTCGCCCCGGTGGCCGAACGGATCTTTGCCGCCTGGCTCGAGGCCAATCGCAAGCCGCCGTCGAGGCCCGGCAAGGGATCGGCGTGGTCGCTCGCCAACGCCGGAGCCCGGCTGCTCAACTGGTTGGTCCACGCCCCGCTGCTGCTCTCGGGTCAGGACAAAGCGAACCGCGCGCGCACGCTCACCGCCTTTGCCGAGAACGCCCGCTGGCTCGATCGCAATGTCGGGCGGGCCGAGGATTTGCTGGCCGAATGCGCGGGCTGGTGCGGGATCACTGCCGCCGGACTGCTGCTGCCCGATGGTCGTCCGCGCCGCCTCTATGGCGAGGCCGGGCTGGTCCGCACCTTGGGTGAACTGGTCGGCGACGATGGCGGGATCCTGTCGCGCAGCCCGCTGGGGCAGGCCGAGGCGATCACGTTGCTGGTGCGGCTGCGCGCCTGCTATCACGCGCTGCGCGAAGACCCGCCCGAGGCGCTCGAATCGATCATCGCGGTGCTGGTCCCGCCGCTGCTGGCACTGACCCATGGCGATGGCTCGCTGGGGAGCTGGCAAGGCGCCTGGGCGATGGACGCGAGCGAACTCTCCGCGCTGATCGCCGGTTCGGGGGTGCGGACCCGTCCGCTGCGCGATGTGCGCCAATGGGGCTATCAGCGGGTGGTTGCGCAAAAAAGCGTGCTCCAGTTCGACGCCGCCCCGCCGCCGCTCGCCCGGCACGCGCGGACCGGATGCGCCTCTACGCTGGCGTTCGAACTTTCGGCGGGCACCCAGCGGCTCATCGTCAATTGCGGCGGCGCGGCCTGCGCGGGCGGGCTGATGCCGGTGCGGCTCGAGCAGGGGCTGCGCGCCACCGCCGCGCATTCGACGCTGGCACTCGACGACGCCAATTCGACTGCGGTTCTGATCAATGGCCGGATCGGTACCGG
>JANOOJ010000167.1:0-6499 GCA_031421295.1 Novosphingobium sp. | reverse complement strand
GGCCGCTTGCACAACAAACGCGAGCTGATGGACGAGCTGGCCAAAATCCGCCGCGTGCTCGGCCGGATCAATCCCGAGGCGCCGCACGATGTCGTGCTGGTGCTCGATGCCACCAATGGACAGAACGCCTTGCAACAGATCGACACTTTCAAGGAACTCGCCGGGGTCACCGGGCTCATCATGACCAAGCTCGATGGCACCGCGCGCGGCGGGGTGCTGGTCGCTGCCGCCGAGCAATATCGCTTGCCGATCCACGCCATCGGCGTCGGCGAAAAGATCGACGATCTGCGCCCGTTCGATCCCGATCTGGTCGCGCGGGTGATTGCGGGGGTGGCGTAGACATGATGGCTCAGCCAACCATTTCCGCCCATGCTGAGCCTGTCGAAGCACTGCACTTTTCTTCGTGCCCTGCGCACAGCCCCACGAAGAAGGACGGTGCTTCGACACGCTCAGCATGGACGGGTTTGGAGATAAGGTCGAAATGAGTATCCCCGGCGAAACCCCGACGAAGCGCAAATCCGGCTGGCTCAACCTGCTGGTCGATTACGGCCCGGTGGTGGTGTTCTTCGCGGTCTATAAATATTTCTCACCCGCCGACCGCGAGGATGCGATTGCCGAGGTGCTGGCGGTGATCAAGGGCACCGCCACCTTCATGGTCGTCGCCGTGATCGCGCTGATCGTATCCAAGTGGCGGCTCGGGCGGATCTCGCCGATGTTGTGGCTTTCGACCGGGCTGATCGTCGGGTTCGGCGCGCTGACCATCTTCCTGCGCGATCCGGTGTGGATCCAGCGCAAGCCCACGGCGGTGTACCTGCTGTTCGGCATCGCGCTGCTGATCGCCGTCTCACGCGGCAAGGCTTTGCTCAAATATCTGCTCGAAGCGGCGTTCGAGGGACTGACCGAGACAGGCTGGCTCAAGCTGTCGCGCAACTGGGGGTATTTCTTCCTGGTGCTGGCCGCGCTCAACGAGGCGCTGCGCCATTATCTGAGCTTCGGCGACTGGCTCGCAGCCAAGCTCTGGGTGTTTCTGCCGCTGTCGTTCCTGTTCACCTTCGCGCAGCTGCCGATGCTGCTGCGCAACGGCATGGCCGAGCAAGCGAAGGATGAGGTCCTGACCGACCCGCCGCATGAGTAAAACCATGTGACAAGCCGCGCCATTGCGGCAATAATCGCGGCGTTACGCGCTTCAAGAACATAGGGGGAAGCAATGGCGAAGTTTTTCGGAAACCTGCATCTGGTGCTCGTGGTCGGGCTGGTTGCGGCAATCGCGGTGATGGTGTGCTTCATCGGCTGGACCGGCGAAGGCGCGAAGGAAGTGAGCAACGACGTGCTGCGCTGGCTGCACAGCTTCTTCGGCATCCTGTGGATCGGGCTGCTCTATTACCTGAACTTCGTCCAGGTGCCGACGATGCCCAATATCCCGGCCGAACAGCAGCCGGCGATCATCGGCCACATCGCGCCACGGGTGTTTTTCTTCTTCCGCTGGGCCGCGCTGCTGACGGTTGTGTTCGGACTCATCATTGCGTTCCATGCGGGCTACGCCGTGCAGGCGCTCACCTTTGGCGGACAGGGTGCCGACGGGATCAACCTGATCGGACTCGGCATGTGGCTCGCGCTAATCATGGCGTTCAACGTGTGGTTCATCATCTGGCCCGCGCAGAAGAAAATCCTCGGCATCGTCGAAGCCACGGCTGAGGAAAAGGCCGTCGCCCGACCGCGCGCACTGGCGGCGAGCCGCACCAATCTGCTGCTGTCGCTGCCGATGCTCTACTGCATGGTCAGCGCCAACCTGGGCTGACCGGGTTGAAGTTGGGGGCGACGCAAGCCGCGCCGCCCCCGCTTTCAAGCCCTATGAGCGAGGACCGGGCTCATGCCCGGCATGCACATCATGCCCGGCTTCCTGCTTCGGCTTGTCGCAACAATCCTTGCCTTCCGCCATCTGCTTGCAGCAGCACTCCTTCTCGGGGGCGGGTTCGGCTGCATAGGCTGCGGTTGGCAAAGCGATGGCCGCCATCAAGGCCAGAATGGTCGTTCTCATGATAATTCACTCCGATAAATTGATTCGATTGATCTCTAGGGAGCGAGAATTTTCGGAGGCGGTGTGGCTACATCGGCGACGATGCCCTCACCGCGCCACGGCAGGTTGGGCACCGGCTGGTCGGCATGAAGGACCGGCCCCGGCTTCGCATTGAACGCCGGGAGCGTCGCGGCACAGGCAATGATCGTGCAATCCAGCTTCGCCAAAGCCGGCTCGGCGTCGTGATCCATCTTGTCGGGACAATGCGCAACGACACTCGCCGCCGCAATGGTCGCGCACGACGCCGAGAGCGGCGTCGCGATCAGCGCAGCAAGCGCGAGAATACGGAAAAGACGGGCTAACACTCCTCGCCATATAGTCACCGGTCGTGCGCCGGGCAACCCGGGATCGATTCCCCTATCGAGATTAAATCCTGACTTTGCCGGACATTAGCTCGGGTAGTCTTACCCAGCCTTGGGCCAGACCGCCTCGCCCAGCCGCTCGAGCCAGGCCCTGGCCTGCTTGGGTTCGCCCACCGCGCTGGATTTGACCGGGCCGCGATCGGCGATGAATTCGCCGTGGAGCGCGAAGGGTTCCATCGCCAGCTTCTCGCGCAACGCGTCGATCTGCTCGGCATAGTCGGTCAGGCGTTCGATGGTCGGCGCAGTCGCGGCGCGGATATGGCGGTCCTGCTGGTGATCGAACAGGCCCCAATGACCCGCTGCGGTATTCTGCAGCGCGGCGATGAGGTGCTCGCGGTACTCCGCCTCCAGCGCGGCGCGCAGCGTGTCGGCGCGTTCGAGGCGGTCGGCGCGCGCTATATCTCGACCTGGCTGCCCAGCTCGACCACGCGGTTGGTGGGCAGGCGGAAGAACTCCATCGCGCTGGCGGCGTTGCGGAGCATCCAGGCGAACAGCTTTTCGCGCCAGATCGCCATGCCCGGCTTGGACGAGGCGATCAGCGTCTGGCGTGAGAGGAAGAAGCTGGTCTTCATCATCTCGAACGGCTCCCCGCACATCGTTACGCCCTTGAGCGCGGCGGGTACGTCGGTCTCCTCGAGGAAGCCGAAGCGCAGCACGAGGCGGTAGAACCCCTGCCCCAGCTCGGTGACCTTGAAGCGCTCGCCCGGTTCGACAAAGGGCACGTCCTGGATCGCGACCGTGAGGATCACCACGCGTTCGTGCAGCACCTTGTTGTGCTTGATATTGTGGAGCAACGCCGAGGGGACGCCCGCCGCCGCCGAGGCCATGAACACCGCAGTCCCGGCAACCCGGGCCGCGCTGGAATGCGCGCTCTTGGCGAAAATCTCGATCGGGATCGAATCCTCGGCCATGTTCTGGCGCATCAGCGCGCGCCCGCGCGACCAGCTGGTCAGCAGCGTGAAGATCGCCAGCCCCATCATCAGCGGCACCCAGCCACCATCGGGCACCTTGATCAAATTCGCCCCGAGATACGCCATGTCGACCACGATAAACACCAGCACCAGCGGCAGCGCCTTCCACAGCGGCCAACGCCACAGCGAGATGAGCACGGCGGCGAGCAGCAGCGTGTCGATGAACATCGCGCCGGTCACCGCGATCCCATAGGCCGCCGCCAGCTTGCTCGACGAGCCGAAGAACAGCACCAGTATCAGGACCATCACCATAAGCCCCCAGTTGACCACCGGGATATAGATCTGCCCCGCTGCCGATGCGCTGGTGTGCTTGATCTGCATGCGCGGCATGAAGCCGAGCTGGATTGCCTGCTGGGTCAGGCTGAACGCCCCCGAGATCACCGCCTGACTGGCAATGATCGTGGCGAACAGCGCCAGCACCACAACGGGAATCCGGACCATGTCGGGGATCATCAGGAAGAACGGATCCTTGATCAGCGCCGCCGCCGTGGCCGGATCCTGTGACAGGACCATGGCCCCTTGCCCCATGTAATTGAGCATCAGCGCGGGCAGCACGAAGGTCATCCAGCTGACCCCGATCGGTTTGCGCCCGAAATGCCCCATGTCAGCATAGAGCGCCTCCGCCCCGGTCACCGCCAGCACCACCGAGCCCATCGCGACGAAGGCGCGGAAGCCGTCGGTGACGAAGAAATTGACCGCGTTGAGCGGGTTGACCGTCGCCAGCATGATCTGCGGCATGGCCGTCAGGTGCATCACCCCCATCGCTGCGATCGTGAAGAAATAGGCCAGCATGATCGGCCCGAACAGCTTGCCGACCTTCTCGGTCCCGCGCGACTGGATCGCGAACAGGCCGAACAGGATGACCACCGCGATCGGCACGATCCAGCGCTTGAACCCCGGGTGGACGTATTGCAGTCCCTCGGTGGCGGAGAGCACCGACATCGCCGGGGTAATCATCGAATCGCCATAGAACAGCGCGGTCGCAAAGACCCCGAGCAGGATGAATGGCGCGGTCCAGC
Source organism: Novosphingobium sp. (assembly GCA_031421295.1). Classification (GTDB taxonomy): domain Bacteria; phylum Pseudomonadota; class Alphaproteobacteria; order Sphingomonadales; family Sphingomonadaceae; genus Novosphingobium. The sequence continues at coordinate 2,070 of JANOOJ010000167.1, read as the reverse complement.
GCGCGCCGTCCGACTTGCGGTTGATCAAGGCCAGCAGCGCCAGGCTGCCGCCTTCGCCCTTGTTGTCGGCCTTCATGATGGTGAGCACGTATTTGAACGTCACCACGATCATCATCGACCAGAACACCAGGCTCAGCACGCCGTGGATATGCACCGGATCGACCTGAATGCCCGGTACCCCGTGGTGCGATGCAAAGGTCTCGCGGAAGGCGTAGATCGGGCTGGTGCCGATATCGCCGAACACCACGCCGATCGCGCCGATCGCAAGCTTCGCCATCCCGCCACGCTGATGCCCGTGGCCTTGCTGCGGCAGGCCGTGCGGTGGAACGGGGGGCACTTCCGCGTCCGGGCTTACGGCTTCACTCATCGAATGCACTGCCCCACGCGGACGCGCCGGAACCCCGCTGCGGGGCTGGCGACAAGAGTCGCGGGATTAGCAGTATGGCAGGATGGCCGCAACATGGGCCGCTCAACGCGCGGGAGCGGCGGTTTGTGCCGCGATGTAGCTATCGAGCTGCGTGAGCCGCAGTTCCAGATCGGCGCGCCATGGTGCGTCCTTGGGCGAGCGTGCGAGCAGTTCGGCCCACAGCCTGCGTCCTTCGACCAACTGGCCACTCTGCGCGAGCGCCAGCCCAAGGAAGAATGGCGGTCCGGGGTGATCGGGTGCGGCCTGCTCCGCGCGGCGATAGGCAAACAGCGCGGCGGGCGAGAGGTTGCCCTCGGCATGCCCGGTCAGCGCGTTGCCCAGCGCCAGCCAAGCGTCGGCGTTGTTCGGGTTTTGCTCGACCGCGCCGAGCAGCACCCCCGCCGCATCGCCGTAATTGCCGTTGCGCGCCATGGCATCGCCGATGATCTGCCAGTTGCTTTGCATGCTCGCCTGGCCCTTGCCGAGCTGCTGGCGGGCCGCGACGGACAGGCCGCCATCGCCCTTCATCAGTTGCGCCGGAGCCTTGGGCGCGCCGGGGAGCCCCGGGCTGCCCTGCAGGGCATAGCCCGCGATCCCAAGTAGCAGTGCCGCGCCGATTGCCTCCCACCCTGGACGCTCAGCCTTGAGGACCAAGGCAATCACGAGAAATGCCAGTAGCGCCAGCGCTATAACCGGAAGCCAGCTCATGGCTTGCTGCCCCCGAAAAAGCGGCGGCGCAGCAGCAGCGCGGCGAGCAGCAGCAGGACCAGCGGCGCGGCAAACAGCGGCCAGGTCAGCGCGGTCACGCGCGGGGCGTAGGACACATAATCGCCGTAGCGTTCGACCAGCCAGGCGCGGATCGCTTCGGGATCCTCGCCCGCAGCGATCCGCTGGCGGACCTGGCTGCGCATGTCGCCCGCCATCGGCGCGTCCGAATCGGCGATCGACTGGCTCTGGCACTTGAGACAGCGCAAGGTTTCCATCAGCGCCTGCGCCTGCGCCTCCTGCGCCGGACTATCGAGCTGGCGATAGGCGTAAGGGGCCGGCGGCAGCGTATCCTGCGCGGCGAGCAGCCCCGCAATCGACACCAGCAGGAGGATCAGCAGCGCTCTCATGCCCCCGCCTCGCGCAATTTTTCGAGCAGCAACGGCACATGTTCGGGCCGGATTTCGCCGATATGCTGGTAGCGGATTACGCCCTGGCCATCGATCACGAAAGTTTCGGGCACGCCCGACGAGCCGATCGCGAGCTGGATCGCGCTGACATCGTCCGCGCCGATCCGGGTGAAGGGATTGCCGTGGCGGGCAAGGAAGGCGGAGACATCCCCGGTCCGGTCGCGGATCGCGACACCGTGGATCTCGACGCCGCTCGCCGCGAGCTGCGCCAGTTGCGGGGCCTCGACCGCGCAAGGCACGCACCAGCTTGCGAAGATGTTGAGCAGCTTGGGTTTGCCGGTCGCAAGGTCAGCCTGCGCAAGCCCGGGGCGCTCGGCGATCGCAGGCCGCAGCGCAAATGCCGGGAGTGGCTGGCCGACCATGGCGCTCGCCACGTCGCGCGGTCGCGGCCAGTAAAGTCCGGCGATGAGCAGCGCCGCGAACAGCGCGAACAACGCGAGCGGCAACCACAGGGCCCAGCGCGCCTTCATCGGCCCATGCTCTCGCGGC
>JANOOJ010000166.1:0-7899 GCA_031421295.1 Novosphingobium sp. | reverse complement strand
GGCACTGGCCTGCCGCGCAGAGGGCGATCCCGCGAGTGCCGTCGCCGAGGGGCGCGCCGCGCTGGAGGTCGTCTCGCGCACCGAGCGGCATTGGACGGGGGCAGTGCGGGTGCAGCTCGCCTGGGCCTTGCTTGAGGAGGGCCAAGCAGATGAGGCCATTAGCATGGCCCGAGCTGCGGTCTCCGATTGCGAGCGAAAGGGAACACGGCACTTTGTTGGCGAGGCTTGGGCAGCGCTCGCAATGGCGTTGCTCGTCGACGACGGTGCGCAGGATTACGAAGGTGCCGCGGCCGCGCTCGAACAGGTCGAGGCATGTATTGATTCTGGTGCCGCCCCGGTGCTCGCTTCGTTCCTGCCAGGCTGGCACGCACGATTGAGTGAGGTATCGGCCTCGCGAGGCAGGTCAGAATAACACGACTGCACCTCGCTTAATTTAGCATGCCGCCCAGCCGCGCACGAACAATCGCCTCGGCATCGGCAACGATCCGCGAAATCAACACTTCGCAGGTCGGAATGTCGTGGATCAGCCCCTGGATCATCCCCGCGCTCCAGATGCCGTGATCGGTGTCGCCGCTGGCCAGCCCTTCGCGGCCGCGCACCCCTTTGACAAGGTCGGCGACCTCGGCGAACGGTTTGCCCTCGCTTTCCGCCGCCACCACCGCCTGCGAAATGGCGTTCTTCGCCACCCGCGCGGTGTTGCGGTAGGTGCGGAAGATCAGATCGGTGGCGCGTTCGTCATTATCGACCATCGCCTGCTTGAAGCTGTCGTGGAGCGGTGCCTCGACCGTCGCGCAGAACCGCGTCCCCATGTTGATGCCGTCCGCCCCCAGCGCCAGCGCCGCCGCCAGTCCGCGCCCGTCGCCGAACCCGCCCGAGGCGAGGATCGGGATTTTCACTTTGTCCGCCGCAGCGGGCAGCAGGATCAGCCCAGGAATATCGTCCTCACCGGGGTGACCGGCGCATTCGAAACCATCGATCGAGATCACATCCACACCCGCGCGTTCGGCCGAAAGCGCGTGGCGCACCGCCGTGCACTTGTGGAGGATCGTCACCCCGTGCGGCTTCATGATTTCCCAGATTTCCCGGACCGCCGGGGTTCCTGCGGTCTCGACGATCTTGATTCCGCCGTCGAGCACCGCCTGCGCATAGGCCTTGTAATCGGGCGGGTTGATCGTCGGGAATACGGTGATGTTCACCCCGAACGGCTTGTCGGTCATGGCGCGGCAGCGGGCGATCTCATCGGCCAGTGCCTGCGCGCTCGGCTGGGTCAGCGCGGTGAGGATGCCCAGCCCGCCCGCGTTCGAGACCGCCGAAGCCATTTCCGCCGTGCCAACCCATTGCATCCCGCCCTGAACAATCGGATGCTCGATCCCGAGCAGTTCGGTAATGCGGGTCTTGAAAACCATGGATATATTCCCTTGAATCAGTAGCTTCTGGGCAGGCCGAGGACATGCTCGGCGAGATAGCTGAGGATCAGATTGGTGCTGATCGGCGCGACAGTATAGAGCCGTGCTTCGCGGAATTTACGCTCGACATCGTATTCCTCGGCAAAGCCGAACCCGCCGAAGGTCTGGACGCACATATCGGCCGCCGCCCAGCTCGCTTCGCTGGCAAGCAGCTTGGCCATGTTGGCCTCCGCGCCGGGATTGCCGCCCGCATCATAGGTCGTTGCCGCATGGTGGACCATCAGCTCGGCCGCGCGCATCTGCGCATAACAGCGTGCAATCGGGAATTGCACGCCCTGGTTCTGCCCGATCGGCCGCGCAAAGACCTGGCGCTCCTTGGCATAGGCGGTGGCCTTGGCGATGAACCATTTGGCATCGCCGACGCACTCCGCCGCGATCAGGATGCGTTCGGCGTTCATGCCGGAGAGGATGTAACGAAAGCCCTTGCCCTCCTCGCCGACCAGCGCGCTGGCGGGCACGCGCAGATCGTCGAAGAACACTTCGGTGGTCGAGTGGTTCATCATCGTGCGGATCGGCTTGATCGCCATGCCCCCACCCGCTTCCGACTTGGGGCCGACCGCCTTGCGCATATCGACGAGGAAGATCGACAGCCCCTCGGTCTTGCTTTTGACCTCTCCGCGCGGGGTGGTGCGCGCGAGCAGCAGCATGAGATCGGAATATTCGGCGCGGCTGGTCCAGATCTTCTGGCCGTTGATAACGTACTCATCGCCATCCTTCACGGCGACGGTACGCAGCGAGAGTGTGTCGGTACCGCTGGCCGGTTCCGATACGCCGAACGCCTGCAGCCGCAACTCGCCGCTGGCGATGCCGGGCAGATACTCGCGCTTCTGCGTCTCGCTGCCGTAGCGCAGCAGCGTGTTCATGATATACATCTGGGCATGTGCCGAGGCCCCGTTGCAGCCGGCGGCCTGGATTTCCTCCATGATTACCGCCGCCGCATCGAGCTTCAGCCCCGAGCCGCCGTAGGCCTCGGGGATCAGCGCTGCGAGAAAGCCCGAGCGGGTCAGTGCATCGACAAACTCCGCAGGGTAGGCCCGTTCACGGTCCTTGGCGCGCCAGTATTCGCCCGGAAAATCCGCGCACAGCGCCTGCACCGCACGGCGAATTTCCTGAATGTCATCACTCTCGGTCATCACGCCGGAATCTGGTTGAACGGGATGCCTTTGTCGGGGCGATGATCCTGCGGCAGCCCGAGCACCTTTTCGGCGATGGTGTTGAGCAGCACTTCGTCGGAGCCGCCCGCAATCCGCCCGGTCGGGGCATTGAGCCAGCTGGCCCCCCAGTCTTCCTTGACGAAGGCATGCGGATCGAAAGCGAAGGCGAGGTTGCCTTGCAGGTCGAGCGCGAGTTCGGACAGCTTCTGGCGGCTGCGCACCGCGACCAGCTTCTGCAGCGAGCCTTCCGGCCCCGGCTGCATCCCGGCCTGCATCATCAGCATCGCCCGGCGGGTGATCGAATCGAGCCCCGAGCGCATCGCGTGGTTGCGCGCGATGGCCGAGCGGATCCGCCCATCCTCGATCGCCGGACGACCATTGATCTCAGTGTCCTTGGCAAGGCTGACGAATTCATCGAGATGCGGGCCGAAGCCGGCGCTGTCGGTGGCAATGTAGCGCTCGATCATCAGCGTGTGCAGCGCCACCCCAAATCCGCCGCCAACCTCGCCCATACGCTGTTCGTCCGTCAGCTTGACGTCGTCGAAGAACACCTCGTTGACGTGGCTGTCCCCGCCCGCGAGCTTGATCGGGCGGACTTCAACCCCGGGCGCTTTCATATCGACCCAGAAGTAGGTGAGGCCCTTGTGCTTGGCGACCGCGGGGTCCGAGCGGGCGACGATCACGCCATAATCGCAATACTGGGCCCAGCTGGTCCAGACCTTCTGGCCGTTCATCTTCCAGCCGTTCCCCTCGGGCTCGGCGCGGGTTCGCAGCGCGGCGAGGTCCGATCCGCCCGAGGGCTCGGAGAACAGCTGGCACCAGATTTCCTCGCCGCGCAGCGCTTTCAGCACGCGCTCCTTCACCCATGCGCGGTTCTGGCCGTAGTGCATCAGGATTGGGATCGGCATGCCGAGCGAGATGCCGAAATAGCCACCCGGCATGCCGAACTGCATTTCCTCGGCATCGAAGGCAATCTTCTCGAGGTGACCGAGGCCCTGCCCGCCAATCTCTTTGGGCCAGTTGATCCCGGCGTATCCGGTATCGTGTCTGGCCGCCATGTAGCGGCGACCGAGCGCCAGATCGTCCTCGACCGCCAGCCCGCGCCGGGCTTCGCGGCCAAAGGTCGGGGCCACGCTTTCGAGCCAGCCGCGCGCCGTGGCGCGATATTCATCGAGCGCGCTCATGCTGCCATTCCGATCAGTTCTTCGACCAATAAATCTTCCCAGAACAGCATATTGCCCTGTTCAATCGCCAAAGTGCGCGCGCGGCGCATGTGGAGGTGCAGTCCCTGTTCCCACGTCACTCCGATCCCGCCATGGATCTGGATTGTATCTCGCGCGGCCGTGTCATAGGCGTCGGTCGCCGAAAGCCGCGCGTCGGCGGCGGCAATCAGGAAATCATCCTGCCCCTCACGGCTAGCGGCATGGATGCAATTGGCGCGGGCGATTTCGACCAGCCCGTACATCTCGGCGATGCGGTGCTTGACCGACTGGAACGCGCCGATGAACTGGCCGAAGGCCTTGCGGGTGACCGCATAGTCGCGGGCGATGTAGAGCAGTGCCTCTGCGCCGCCGACCTGCTCATGCGCGGTGACGACCGCCATCCGACCAAGAACATCGCGCGCCAATTTCCAAGCGGCGTCGCCCTCGGCCAGCAGGGTGGCGGGCGTTCCGGCGAAGGCGAGATCGGCGAACAGGCGGGTGTTGTCGAAACTGTCGACCGGACTGCGCGCAACTTGCCCGAGTTCGGCCAGGACGAGGGCGGGATGTCCGTCTGACGTTGCCCAGACGATGGCGAAATCCGCTCCCAGTCCGGCGGTAACGCCATGTTTAGCCCCTGAAAGCTTGCCGCCCGCAAAGGTTGTGCTCGGTTTTGGCGGCAGCGGGATATTGCCCTCGGCAAAGGCCACCGTACCTTTGGCTTCGCCCGCTGCCAGCCGCGGTAACCACGCGGCCTGAAGTTCGGTATCACTGCTGCCCAGCAGTGCCATGGCCGCACCATAGCCCACCGTCAGGAACGGTGCGCCAGCGGTGGCCGCACCGCTCGCCTGTGCGACCAGGCCAAGCTCGGTCAACCCCAGCCCGAGGCCGCCATGCTCGTCCGGGATGGCCAGTGCGGTCCAGCCCTGCTCGACCGCAGTATCCCAGAACGGCGCATCGAACTGACCCACCTGTTCGAGTAGTCCCAGCAGACGCTCCTTGTTGACCCGCGCATCGAGCACACGGCGCGATTCGGTCGCGATCGCCTGTTGACCTTCATCGTAAAGAATTGACATTACTGGCTATCCTGTCCTTGCAGCGCGGTGAGCTATGCGCCGCGCGCCATTCTCCGCCTCCGATTTAACCGATTGATTAAACCCGCTCGCAGGCACCCGCAAGCAAGGACTGGATTCGGCGTTCGTGGTCGTCAGGACCAGCCGGCTTCGATCACCGCGAGCCGCTCGCGCCGGTGGCTGTGCGGCTCCAGCGCGGCGAATTCACCCGCCAGCCGCGCGACCAACGACGCGGTCGGCTCATCGCGCCGATCTGCAAAGCGCTCAGCGGGCTGGACGGCAAATCGTTTTCAAAGATTCCCGCCGCCGAATAGCCCGCCTTGGCGATTGTCTCGAGTTTGCTGTCGAGCGTTCCGCCTACCGATAAACGAAGCAAATCAAGGTCTATGTGGGTCTCTGGTCTGCTATGGATAATTGCCGAAACCCTGAGACCCGCGCGGTAGATCTGCGCGATTCTCAAGAGACGATCGAATGCTCTGCCGACTGAACCGGTACGGCTCAATTTTGGCTGCCTATCCCCTTGGCATACGGAGATTGACGAAATGGACCTAAGTCGCCACGTTCCTTCCCGAATCGGAGGAACAAATGCCATCCAAGGAAGAGAGCGAACAGATGTTCGCATTCGACGTTCCGCGCTTGTTTGCGAACCAAGTTCAGTCGCTCACGAACGCAAGTTTTACGATGATGGTGTTCCGCGAAACCGCCATTACGGCGGGGCAGGCTGCGATCAAATTGGGCGAGACTATGCCTCTGACGCGGAACATTGTGAGTGTTATTTTGCCCACAGATGTCGCGCTGGAAGCGGCCCGAAACTTGGTGGCTATTCTCGAAGAAAAGGAAGCCGATCCAATCGCGCCGATGCCCACCGGCAGCGACATTCAGTAGGCGCGAGACGAGATGTCTCAACAATCCTGGAACCGGCAACTACGCACACAGGCTCCTACGCCTTGGACAATTGTTCGCCCTCCGAATCCACCAGCACCGCCCGGCGACGGACCGCCGCCGCCAGTGGAGGGTATTGAGGTGACGGTTGGGAAAATTCAGGAGCGCGTAAAGGGCGCGTTCGTTTGGCTTAGTTTGCTCAGCATTGCTATGGCGGGGGCCTTCATCTTCCTTTTGACCCAAATCAATTCTCGCTTCGACAAGGTCGATGTTCCGCTTGTGGAATTACAAAAGACGGTGGCTGGTCAAACTGCTACGCTAACGAGCATCGACAGGGCGCTTGCCCGCATTCAGGATGGACTAGACGGTGACGATCAATCTCAAACAAGCCCGCGAGCAGGACAAGATGGGCCAGTTCCTGAAGGAACGAGGCGCTGAAAAGGGCGACCCCGCTGCGTTCAGCCGCGCCGTTCAGGCAATGGCCCGAACGTCCCCAGAAGCTCCGCAAGCATCGTCTCAGGCCGATTGCGACGATTGAAGCGGTATTCTACTTCCTTCGCATACTTCGGCAGGTGCTTGCCACTGACGTAGATGTGAGTGCCTGAAATTGTCCGCTTAAGCTGCGACCAGAAACCCTCGATTGTGTTCACGCCAACACCTTCGCGGACGTATTCGCCAGCACTATGGTTCACCCGCTTGTGGTCGAAGCCGCGAATGGCGAGATTGCCGTAGGAAGCGAGTTCGTCGGTGTGAATTTCGGTGCCGGGCTTCACGTGACGCTCGACGTGGGGGAGCAGGTTGCGAGCATGGCGCGAGGGAACGATCTGGGTCACCACGTCGCCGTCACGCTCGACCATGCCAAACACGATGGTCTTGTTGCCCTTGAAGCCGGTGCCAGCGCCACGCGCCTCGCCACCGATATAGGTTTCGTCAGCTTCGACAATCTTGCCTATGCCGCCGATTTGCACGTCGCCGTCAACGCTCGCCATATGCTTGCGGATTTCGTCGGCCATGCGCCACGCCGTCTTGTAGGTCACGCCAAGCTGACGCTGTAATTCCTTCGCCGCCACGCCGTTGCGTGTCGTGGTGAACAGGAAGATCGCATAGAACCACATTTGCAGTGGCGTCCGCGTCTTGGCGAACGGCGTTCCCACGGTCGGGTGCAGGTGGTGACCGCAGAACTGGCAGGAATAGGCGCGCTCCGCTTTGATGCGGAACCACTTGGAAGGCCGCTTGCAACGCGGGCAGGAAAAATCCTTCCCGAAACGCATGTCAAAAAGGTGCTGCAAACAGGTTTCATCGTCAGGAAACTGGCGGAAGAAAGCGGCGATGGTTTGGGGCTTCGTGTTCATAACATAGGATATATCCTACGGAATTACGTATGTCAAGGGGATAGGCAGGCAATTTTGAACACATCGGCATCGCGTGAGAGCTAGGCTCAGGACCTGTTAAATCGTTTGCGGAAGCGAGGATTGGCTGATTCAATGGCTGCGCAAGGAGGCGCTGCCATGAGTGATCTGATCTGGTTGTCGGAGGCGCAGATGCGCCGGATCGAGCCGTATTTTCCTCTGTCGCACGGGGTTCCGCGGGTCGATGACCGGCGTGTGGTCAGCGGGATCATCTTCGTGATCCGAAACGGGCTGCGCTGGCGCGACGCGCCCAAGGATTACGGCCCGCACAAGACCATCTACAACCGCTTCATCCGCTGGAGCCGATTGGGCGTGTTCAACAAGATCTTCGCGGGCCTGGCAGCCAAGGGCGGCAAGCCCGACCAGTTGATGATCGACGCGACGCACCTCAAAGCCCACCGGACCGCAGCCAGCCTGCTCAAAAAGGGGCTGTTCCCCGACGTATCGGGCGCACCAAGGGTGGCTTGAACTCGAAGCTCCACGCTGTCTGCGATGGTCGTGGCCGACCCTTGATCCTGCTGCTCAGCGAGGGTCAGATGAGCGACTACAAAGGCGCGGCGCTGATGCTCGACGCACTGCCCCCGGCCAAAGCGCTGCTTGGCGATCGGGGCTACGATGCCGACTGGCTGCGACAAGCGCTGGCCGCTCGCGGCATCGAACCGTGCATTCCCTCAAAGGCAAACCGCAAGGTGCAAATCCCGCACGACCGCACACTT